>NZ_JBIWFN010000031.1:0-3423 GCF_044763085.1 Streptomyces sp. NPDC096311 | reverse complement strand
CCACCCGCGCGGTGCCGTCACCGCACGCCGTGGCCAACCGGCCCTCATCAGGACTCAACACCGCCGCGGACACGACCCCTTGGTGGCTGAAAGCCGAGACCTCACCGCCGTTCACGTCCCAGATGCGCGTCGTCCCGTGATCGTCCGCGGTCACCACCCGGGTCCCGCCGGGTCCGAAGGCCGCAATGCTCACCGGACCGCCGTGTTCGAAACGCGCGATCTCCTCACCGCCGTTCACGTCCCAGATGCGCGTCGTCCCGTGATCGTCCGCGGTCACCACCCGGGTCCCGCCGGGTCCGAAGGCCGCAATGCTCACCGGACCGCCGTGTTCGAAACGCGCGATCTCCTCACCGCCGTTCACGTCCCAGATGCGCGTCGTCCCGTGATCGTCCGCGGTCACCGCCCAGGTCCCGCTCAGGCCGGAGGACACCCCCCGGATCTCCTCGTCCTGTTCGAAACGGGAGACTTCGGTACCGGAAGTGGCCCAGACCCGCACCACCCCATCACCACCCGCAGTGAGTACCTGACCCCCGCCGGGACCGAAGGCCGCAGTACCCACCGGCCCGCCATGCTCGAAACGCGCGACCTCCACACCATCGCTCACGCCCCAGACCCGTACCACCCCATCACCACCCGCCGTGAGCACCTTGCTCCCGCCCGCGTCGAACACCACGAGACGCACCGGACCGCCAACCCGGAAGCTGCCGCGGGGACGTCCAGCGAGCCGAAGGATGCGGCGGACCACCCTGTCACCGTCGAGGGTGGGCATGCGCTGCAAGGAGGTGATGCCTGACCGCAACGCCAGGGCAGACTGCCCGCCGTCCAGGGCTTCACGGCTTCGGCGTGACCACAGCAGAGCATCGGAGTGGTCGGCGACGCGATGACGTTCGGCCTGCTCGGCATCGGCCTGGCTCTTGCTCAGGGCGATGAACTCGGCGACACCGTTCACGTCCTCGGGATGTGAGCGGACCATGCCGAGTGCTGCGGCCAGCCGCCGCCCCCGGAGCAGCAGCTCCGGGTCTCGCTCGTGCTGCACCCACTGTTGCCGCGCCGCGACCATGCCGGTCTTCCACGCTGAGAAGTCCCGGTTCGTATCAACCCAACGATGGAGTCGTTCCCATCCGAGCAAGATCGCCTCGTGCGCGACTTCCACCACCTGAGTCTCGGCGCTGACTCGATCGTCACTGTTTTGCATTGTGCTGATGGCCAGTAGCCGTGCGTCACCCAGCCGCTCGACGGTGCTCCAGTCGGCCACGCGCAGATCTGCACGGTGGACCTGACGGGCGACGTCAGGCCTGTCGGCTTGGACAAGTTCGGTGAATATCCGCTGCGCGGCTTCCTGCTGGTCACGCGGCAACGCCGCGTAGCAGTCCTCTGCGTGGCCGGCCAGTGTGGCAGCCACTCCGCCGAGGTTACGGTACGCCTTGAGGGTGAGCATCCGTCCCCGCTGGAGCTCCCAGAGCCGAGTCAGAGTGAACTCAAGAAGTGGCAGCTCTCCCGGTCGGCCTTGGAAGTCGTCCCGGATCAGCCCGGCCAGCCCGTCCTCGAACTCGATGGGGTGCCGCCCTCCGGCGGCTCGAGCTGGAGCCGCGATCGCCAGGTGCAGATCGTCGCCGGACATCGGCAGCAGCCGAAGAGCGTGCGTCTGGACATAGCCGCCCAGGGGATCATCGGATTCGACGAGATCCCAGAAGAAGTCGCTTCGCACGCTGAGGACGACACGAAGATGGTCCGGCCCTTCCACCAGGAGCTGGTTCAGCAAACCGATGATCGTGCTGCGCTGTTCAGTCGCATGGTGGGTGAAGAGTTGCTCGAACTGGTCGATCACCAACAGCATCCGCGAGGCTCCCGTCGCCGCACGCACGTAGTCAGCCGCCGTGGCGAGTCCTTCATCGACGATCCGCGTACGCCACAGTTTCATCTCCGACCCGGTAAGTGGCACACGGGCTCCGGCGGCGCGGGCGAAAGCGGCGGTCAGGTGCACCAAGGCACCGCTTCCTGGACGAAAAGTCGCCGTCCTGACACCTCCGGTCGCGGACAGGGTCGGGACCAGCCCGGCCGCGATGACCGAGGACTTGCCCACGCCGGAACGCCCGGCCACGACGAGGAGCGGGTCGTGGTCGGACGCCGCGACGAGCTGCGCGACGAACCGCTCCCGGCCGAAGAACAGGGCCGAGTCGTCCTCGGTGAAGGCGGACAAGCCCTTGTACGGATTGGGAGGCGGCCGATACAGCACCTCGGGCCACGTCTCCACCAGCAAGTCCGCGCCGATGACGTAGACGTCGGTGGCCTCTCGATCATGTGGGACCGCTTGCACGATCCCCACCACCTGGCCGGTGCTCTGGTCCCAGACAGGCCCGCCGCTGTAGCCGGACTGCACGCGGAAGATGCCACGCAGGTCACCGTCCACCTGATGGCGCACCTGATCGTAGGCGCCCATCAACCGGCCCGCGGCATTGCCCATACGGGGCTTGCCGTGCATTCCCTTGTTCGGTCCCCATACCCCTACGCGACGCTCACCCGCAGGACCGTCGTCCGACGAAATGAGGGTTGCGGCCTCCACGCCCAGCGGCAGTTCCTCGCTCAGCCTGAGTCCCGCGACATCGCGAAGCTCGAACGGCACGCCTTCGAGTGGCAACCACGCCGCTACCCTGACGGCGCGTATGACCGAGTCGCCCGCCTCGCCGGCGAACGGGAACTCGACGTGGAGCCACGCCGGCCCAGGCGCGGTCGCCACCCGGCGATCACGGCCGAGCGCGACATTGACCACGTGCGCGCAGGTGACGATCTCTCGTTCCCCCGCGACGAAGGCGACGCCGACCGGCGCGTTGCCTGCACCCAATACGCGCACCAGGAACCGTTCAGGACGCATTTGACGGCTCGGACTCTCCCTCCCCGCTGTCGCGCATGCCACGGTCCCAGGCGATGGTCACCGCCAAGGCCGCCTCGGCCGAACCGCGTGCGAAGATCACCCCTGTTTCGCCCCCGAACTTCAGACCGAACTCGAGCGTGACCGTGTCGGGGCCTCGTGCTGCCGTCCGCAATCGGGTCACGATCGTCGCCAGAGCCGGCTCCAGACCGTCGAACGCCTCGGCCAGGCTCTGCAGTGCCTGTGCTGACCGACCCGTTCCCCCCTCGGCGACCAGTTCGACATCATCACCAAGATCGACCACATCTGCGAGATCAACTTCGGCGACCATGAATCGATCTTCGCCGTCCGTACTGGTCAGCGGAATTCTGAGTAACAAGCTGCCCCCGCCCTCGCTGCCACCATCCTTTCTCACGACGGTACCGGCCTTGGTGCGTAATGTCCCGCGAACAGTTCCATGCACTAGTAGGACTCCGTTAGGTTGCTCTGGCTCTGAGGTTCTGGCTGGTGGGGGATGTTCTGGGCAGGGGGCGGTGGCAGGTGGTGCAGGTGCC
>NZ_JBIWFN010000030.1:3179-120021 GCF_044763085.1 Streptomyces sp. NPDC096311 | reverse complement strand
TCAGCCCACAATCTGACATCAGCAAGGTCCCCACCCATAACCAGACCAACGACCCGGCCAGCCAACAGTCACGGCAAGCACCGTTGCAGTACTAGTGCTGGATTCCTCTTTGACTGGGTATATGTCCTGGTGGCGGGGTAGTTGTGGGTGCACCGGGGCGGGTGCTGGGCGTTGGTTTTATGGGCACGACCGGAGCGTGACGAGGACGAGCGGGCTGTCGTCCGTAGGCTGTCGCGGGCGCGGAAGGCTCCGCGGGATGTGGTGGTGCGGGCTCGGATGATCGAGCTGAGCTGGTCGGGGCTGAGGGTGCCGGCGATCGCGGTGGAGCTGGGCTGCAGTCAGAAGACGGTCCGCTGTTGGCTGCACCGATTCAACCGTCTGGGCCTGCAGGGAATGGATGATCTGGGCGGGCAGGGCCGCAAGCGGCGGATCACCGAGGAGGAACGGTCCCGAATCATTTCCCTGGTCAAGACCGTGCCGCCGGGGCGACTGCGGTGGGAGCCCGTGGGGGAACTGTGGGCTTTCGACGAGTCTGGGCCGTCCGAGTGGACGCTGGATTCCCTGGCCGCGGCAGCGCGGGGCGAGGGGATCGAGGTGGGCCGCTCGCAGGTTCGCCGCATCCTTCTCGCGGAGGGTGTGCGCTGGCGTCGTACCCGCTCCTGGATGCGGTCGAAGGACCCGGACTTCGTCCCAAAAGGACAAGGATCATCGGTCTCTACACCCACCCGCCCGACGACGCGACGGTGATCTGCGCCGACGAGCTGGGGCCGGTGATCCCCCGCACCTTCCCGCCCGCACCCGCCTGGTCACCCGACGGGCACCGGATCAAAGCGGAGCTCGACTACAGCCGCGGACCGGAGAAAACCTGGGTCTACGGCGGCCTGCGACCCACCGACGGCCAAGCCCTCACCATGACCGCGTCCTCCCGCAACAGCGTCTTCTACCAGCAGTTCCTGCAACAGGTCGAAGACGCCAACCCGAACGGCGAGATCTGGATCGTCACCGACAACCTGTCCAGCCACAACAGCCTGTCCACCCGGACCTGGCTCGAGGACCATCCCCGTATCCACCACGCTTTCATCCCCGTCGGCGCGTGCTGGCTCAACCTGCAGGAAGGCTGGTGGCGCATCTTCCGCAAGGCCGCCCTCGCCGGCCGCTCGTTCGCCAACCCCGACGACATCGCATACGCCACCGCCCTCGCGACCAGTCAGCTCAACTCCCGTGCGAGCCCATGGATCTGGGGCAGACCGGGACCGCCAACCCGACGACTACGACGCCGATATATGTACCTCGTTTGAGGAATCCAGCACTAGGGCGTGTATCGAAAGTGCCCGGTGAGGATGGAGGGAGCCCTTTTGTGATCCAGAATGATTGGATGATCACGCTTGAGACTCCCCGTTTGACCCTGCGTCGCTGGCGCGAGGAAGACGTTGCGCCCATGGCTGCCGTCAATGCCGACCTCGAGGTCATGCGGTGGATCCGTGACGGCAGCGTCCGTGACGAACAGCAGACTCGCGGCGGGATCGAGGCATGGGAGAGCGAGTGGGAGTCACAGGGCTTCGGCCTGTTTGCCGTGGAGATCCGTTCTACTGGCGAGCTGGCCGGGTTCACTGGCCTTTCGGTGCCCGACTTTTTGCCGGAGGTATTGCCGGCGGTTGAGGTCGGCTGGCGGCTGGGACGTTCCCACTGGGGGCAGGGCTTCGCCACCGAGGCCGCGAGGGCTGCTGTGCGGTTCGGGTTCGAAGACCGCGGGCTGGAGCGGATCGTCAGCATCGCTCAAGTGGGCAACGACGCCTCCGAGCGGATCATGACCAAACTGGGGATGCATCCGGTCCGTGAGACCGTCAATCCCACCGGCGGTCGGCGAGTGCGGGTGTTCGAGTTGTCGTCGGACCAGTACGTCACAAACACTCGTTGATGGCGGCAACGAAGACGGCGGCCTCGTAGCAAACCCCGGGCAAGGTTGCCAGCCCGCGCGACCTACGCCCAGATAGCGGCCTGGCCCGGCTGTCGTCCGGGCAGGACGGCGCACTGCTGGGCGAGCACACCGCCGCGGCCGGGGATGGGCTGCACGAGTACCGTGCCCTGACTCACCTCGGTGAACGGGGAGCCTCCCTGCTCATGCCGATGGCCAAGTCCCGGCACAAGAAGCCGGAGACCGTGCGCCAGTACTTCAAGCCGTCCCCGGAGGCGGCCGCCGAGGTCACCGGCCTGCTCGCGCCCGGCGACCGCAGGCGCTGAACGCCGACTTCTACAGGGGGTGGTCTCTCAGCCAGGTCAGGACCTGGTCGGCGTGCTCGTTCGGGGGGAAGATCGGATAGAAGACCTGCTCGACCACGCCGTCGCGGATGATCAGAGTCAGCCGTTTGTAGAGGGTCAGCCCGCTGGTCTCGAACGTGGGAAGGCTGAGTTCCTGTGCCAGGTTTCGTGCAGGGTCGGAGAGCATCTGGAACGGCAGGTGGAGCCGCTCGACGACCTCACGCTGGTAGTCGGGCTCCTGGCTGGAGAGGCCGAACACACCGTCCGCGTCGGCGGCCAGAAGATCCTGGTAGTGATCGCGGAAGCCGCATGCCTCGGGGGTGCAGCCGCGCGCCCCAGGAATCGAGTCCCAGCCGTCGGGCAGGTCGACGCCCGGCCGTCCGGTGAGCGGGTAGATGTAGATCACCGTGCGGCCCGCGCCGAGCGCGTCGAGGCGGACGGGCGTGCCGCCGGTGCCCTGGAGTTCCAGGTGCGGCATCTTCGTGCCGGGCAGATGAGTAGCCGCGCCGTCGTCCTCGGGGACGGGCAGGTCGGCGGGCACGCTCGTGTAATCAGTCATCAGGTCCTCTCCTTCGTTGGCCGGTGAGACGCGGCTGTCGCGGTGGGCGGCCTGTTGAAGGTGCGCGACCAGTACCGCCCGACGGGCGGTGAGTCCCTCGATCCGATGCGTGAGCTCGTCGATCGCGTCGCGGTAACCGGCTAGCGAGGCCGGACAGTCGTCGGCGTGTCGATGGCCGGCCGTGAGGCACTCCAGGAACGGGCGGGTGCGCTCAACGGGAATCCCGAGACTGCCGAGCGCCCGGATCTCCTGCGTGAGTCGTACGTCGTGCTCGTTGTAGTCCCGGTAGCCGTTGGCCAGCCGCCCGGGCGTGAGCAAGCCCAGCGATTCGTAGTAGCGCACCGCCTTGGTCGTCACACCCGCCCGGCGGGCCAGCTCACTGATCTGCATGCTTCTCACCTCGACGAACGCTAAACCTTGCCCTTGAGGGTAAGGTCAAGTCAGGGCGAGGATGTTCCACTGGCCGAGCCCTGAGTCTGTCGACGAGCGCGAGCACCGCGGGCAAGAAGACGACGGCCGGGACGGCTCTCTAGGGCGCTGGTCAAAGCCACTCGTTGATGGCTGCGACCAGCACGGTGGCCTCGTAGCGCACGGCCAACTTGTCGTATCTCGTGGCCACCGCGCGGTTCCTTTTCAGACGATTGATTCCGCACTCGACTGCGTGCCGAGCCTTGTAGTCCTCGGCGTCGAACCTGGGCGGCCGGCCGCCACGAGAGCCGAGCTTCTTGCGGTTGCGGGCCTGGTCGGTCTTGTCCGGGATGGTGCAGCGAATGCCGCGTCGGCGCAGGTAGGCGCGGTTCTTGCGGGACGCGTACGCCTTGTCGGCGCGGACCCGGTCGGGCCGGGTCCGCGGACGGCCCGAACCCTGGCGGGCGACGCGGACCTTCTTCAGGACGGGCTCGAATTGCGGGGAGTCGCCTCGCTGTCCGGCCGTGATCACGATGGACATGGGTCGCTGGCCCTGCTCAACGGCCAGGTGCAGCTTGGTAGTCAGGCCGCCGCGCGAGCGGCCGAGCCCGTGGTCTTCCGGCTCGGCACCGATGCCGCCGGGCGGCTCTTTCTGCAGGTCCCCCTTTTCCGCGCTCCGGCGGCGTGCTGGTGGGCCCGGCAGATGGTGGAGTCGATGTTGAGGTCCCAGGTGATGAGCTCCTTGGCGTCGGCCTGGGCCTGCAGTTGGGCGAAGGTTCGCTGCCAGGTGCCGTCCCGCTGCCAGCGGCGGAACAGGTCGTACGACCTGGCCCAGGGCCCGTACCGCTCCGGCACGTCCCGCCACGGGACACCGGTGCGGGTGCGAAACCGTATGCCGTCGATCAGCTGTCGCCTGGTCCATATCGGCGGGCGCCCCGGCTTCTTGCGCCGGGGCAGCAACGGTTCCAGGCGGGCCCACTGCGCATCCGTCAGATCTCCACGTGCCACGAAGCAAGATCATCCCACCTCAAGATCCACTTTCGATACACGCCCTAGTAGGGCTTGGTCAGGTCCGTATCGGTGTGGGTATGTTGCGGTGGCAGGTGGGGCAGGCGCCGGTCCAGAGGGCGAGGAGTGTCTGTAGCTCGCGGACGACCTGGTAGAGGCTCAGGCCGGCGCCGTGTCTTTTGGGGCCCGGGTCAGTCGTTGCAGGGTGCAGAAGGCATGCGCAACAGAGACGAGGGTGACGTGGTGGTGCCAGCCGCCCCAGGTCCGGCCCTCGAAGTGGGCAAGTCCCAGGGCCTGTTTCATCTCCCGGTAGTCGTGCTCGATGCGCCAGCGGAGCTTGGCCCCTCTCTGTCAGCCTTGGGTGAGACGTCCCGTTCTGCGGGGTTAGCCTGAGAGGGCCCGACAGGAGAATCGCCCCCTATGCCAAGCACCGAGTCCGTCGGGTCCGACCCGGCACCCAGGCCGAAGCGCCGCACCTTCACCTCGGAGTACAAACTGCGGATCGTCGCCGAGTACGACGCCGCGCCCAGGAACGAGAAGGGTGCGGTCCTGCGCCGGGAACGGCTTTACCACTCGCATGTCAAGGAGTGGAGGGCCGCCCGGGATGCCGGGGCCCTGGAGAACCTGGTCGATCGCCGGACCAGCCCGGCCCGTGCCAAGAAGTCCGCCGCGGAGGTAGAGAACGAGAAGCTGCGGCAGCAGGTGGAGCGGCTGCAAAAGGACCTGGCCCGGAACAAGGCCGCACTCGAGGTGATGGGAAAAGCGTCCGCGCTCTTGGAAATGATCTCCGAGAGCATGGACTGAAGCACGCCGTCGAACCGGTGGTGGACACCGCGTTCACCGGCGTCGAGGACCAGCTGGGCATTATGGCCGCGTGCCGGCTGACCGGCCGGTCCAGGGCCACCCACTACCGCAGGCTGAAACCCCCGGCGGCCCGCACACCCCGCTCCCACGCCCAGGCACAACCGTCGGCTCTGAGCGATGAAGAGCGTGCAGCGGTACTGGAGTTGATGAACAGCGCCGAGTACGCGGAGCTGCCACCCGCCCAGATCTGGGCCCGCGAGCTGGACGCGGGCCGCTATCACTGCTCGGTTTCCACGATGTACCGGATCCTGCGCGACAAAGGCCAGTCCGGAGAGCGGCGCCGCCAGGCCACCCACCCGGCCAAGGCCGTGCCCGAACTGGTCGCCACCGCCCCCTCGCAGGTCTTCACCTGGGACATCACCAAGCTGGCCGGACCGGCCAAGGGCAACTGGTACCACGCCTACGTCGTCATCGACATCTTCAGCCGCTACATCGTCGGACACACCGTGGAGCGCGCCGAATCAGCCGAGCGTGCCGAGGAGTTGATCCGGGACACCATCGAACGCAACGGCATCGTGCCCGAGACTGTCCACGCCGACCGGGGCACCTCCATGACGTCGAAAAAGGTCTCCCAGCTGCTGATCGACCTCGGTGTCACCCGCAGCCATTCCCGGCCCAAAGTCTCCAACGACAACCCCTACAGCGAGGCCCAGTTCAAGACCACCAAGTACATGTCCGACTACCCGGAACGGTTCGATTCCCTGGCGCACGCCCGCGAATGGTTCGACGCGTTCACGTCGTACTACAACCATGAGCACCGGCACTCGGGTATCGGCTGGCACACGCCTGCCAGCGTCCACTTCGGCACCGCCGAGGAGGTCCGCGACCAGCGCGCCGTCACCCTCGCCACGGCATACGCCCGCCACCCCGAACGCTTCGGCCGCCGCCCCACACCACCCGAGATACCGCAGAAAGCATGGATCAACGACCCCGCCAAACGCAGGGAACCAGCACCACAGATCTCATAGCACCACAAATGTCTCACTGGACTTGAAATCTTCCGGGCGAGCCGGACCAGCGTGGCCAGGGGCATGCCGGAGGGCAGGTCGGACAGCCAGAACTGCACCGGCTCGGGCTCACCAGCGGGCCACTCGGCCAGCAGCCAGCACTCCGGCAGCTCCGGGCCGTCAGTGGCCTGGCGGACCTCGCGTCCCGCGGGCCGGATACGCAGGGCCACGAAGCGGGAGTACATCCGCTTGCGGCCGGAGCGGCCGGTGCCAGGCCGGGAGCCCTCCCGCCACTGCACCGGCCGGGCTGCCTTCCGGCCCGCGGCGATGACCAGCTCCTTCACCGAGCGCGGCTTGTCGGGATACTTCGCCACCGGCGGGCGTCCGTTGCCCGAGTACGGTTCGGCCACCGGCACCGCGTCGGCGCTCTGGGCCGACAGTGTGGTGGAGATCCCCACCACGTAGTTCAGGCCGCGCTCCTGCAGTCCGTGCCGGAACGCGGCGGCGTCGCCGTATCCGGCGTCCGCGATGGCCAGCGGCACTTCGATGCCCCAGGAGCGGGTCTCGTCGAGCATGTCCAGGGCCAGCTGCCACTTCTCCACATGCCCGACATCGTCCGGGATGCCGCAGGCGGTGCGGCGGGCGATCTTGTCCGCATCGGCCTTCGGTGAGGCGGGATCCCATGTCCGGGGCAGAAACAGCCGCCAGTTGACCGCCGCCGAGGCGGTCCCGGACGCGAGGTGGAGTGAGACGCCGACCTGGCAGTTGGTGACCTTGCCCGCGGTGCCGGTGTACTGCCGCGACACACACGCCGAGGCGGTCCCGTCCTTCAAAAACCCGGTGTCGTCGAAGACCAGGGCGTCCGGCCCGATCGCCTCCTCCATCCGCCAGGCCAGTTTCGCCCGGATGTGTGCCGGGTCCCAGGGGCTGGTGGTGATGAAGTTGGCCAGTGCCTGACGATTGCCGTCCTCACCGAGCCGGGCGGCCATCGGCTCGACCGACTTACGCTGCCCGTCGGTCAGCAGCCCCCGCAGGTAGACCTGCCCCCAGCGGCGCTGGTCATTGCGCGCGAACGGCTCGAACACCTCCGCCGCGAACTCCTCCAACTCACCACGCACCACAGCAATCTCGTCCGGAGTCACACACCCTCAACGCCACACCGGGCCCGGAGGACACGCACCACCACAGCCGACCTGACCAAGCACTACTAGTCAGTTCTTGTGCTGGGGGTGGGCCGCCGGTATGGGTTCGAAGAAGGCGAGCTCGTCGAGCTCGCAGCGCACGCCGTAGATGCGTGCGGCCTCCAGGGCGGCGAGGTCCTGGTGCACGAGGTCGTCCGGCTTCGTCAGCCAGTGGACGAACACCCCTGTGTCGTCAACGCCGCTCCGGGAATGCCGGACGATGATGCCGATGCTGTCGGGGACCGCGCCGAACTCGTATTCGAGGTAGCCGCTGGGCTCGGCGAGGAGGACGTAGCTGCCGACGGCGGGCCGGACACGCTGCTCCACCGCTTCGCGATGGGCTCAAGTAGTCCTTTGACCAGGTCGCCCACTTTGCCGCCTAAGCCAGGACGAAAGCGTTGCCGGGGTGGACCGGGCAACAGTCGGCGTTGAAGGGGGAGTCCATGTCACCGTCGGCCTCTTCGGAGCAATCGGCCACCGGGCACCTCCATACGAGGGCGGATGGATCAGGGCCGGGGAGGCTCGCGAAAATCGTCTTGCTGCCGTGGTTCTTGGCCTTCGGCTTCCGTCCGATCAGGTCCGGTAGGAGGAAGGCGAGTCCCATCGTCGCGAGGGCGACGGCGAAGACGATGAGGATGATGGGCAAGCCAGGCATGGTCTGGAGCGTGTTCATCGGCGTGGTTTCCTTCGCGACCGCAGTGGAGGGGAAGAGGAAAGGCAGGGCGAAAAAGCCGCTGGTCAGCGAGTCTCGCTGTAGCCGCACTCGGAGCACGTGTGTGTGACCTTCTTGGCCTTCTTGCTGGCGCGGACGCCGTGGGCGTTCGACGCCATGTCGATGGCGCAGTTCGGGCAGTTCATGGCTCGGCTCCTGACGTGACGAGGATGTTCTTCAACGCCAGATCCGGATCAGCTCCGCTGATCCCTTGTGCTCACTGCCTTCACGGGACAAGCAAGGCGAGCCACGAAGAAGAAAAAACACAGCACCCCGGCGCAGCGTCTGCCCGAAGGCAGGCGCGCACCGGGGTGCTGGGGAAGCCGGAGCCGCGGAGATCTCCAGGGGCGCACCGCAGGGATCATCTGCGGTGCTCAGGAATCGAACCTGTTCCGCGGTCGGTCTGCACGGTGTGCCAACTGGCGTACGCCGAGGATCAGTCGACGCACTACGGGTCCGAACCGCTCCGTGCAGAAGTCGTGGTGGTGTGTCGTAGATCGCCCGGATCAGCTGCTCTGATCTCGGAAGGCCGGGGTTCATTTCTCGCGCATCACGGCACTCGCAGGAACCGATGGGGAGGCCGACCGTGCTGCCTTCGCACGCGCCGCCGCAGGATCTCACGGTGTCCGCGCCCTCCTCGCAGACGATGGCGATCCCGCACCCGGGGCAGGGGGGTGGCGGGCGCGGGAGCTGAGGGTGACCCGGTCAGCAGGGCTCGGCGAGCATGCTGGCCAGCGCGCGGTCCAGGTTCGTGAGGAACCCGGGCGTTTCCGCCTCCCGGCCGTAGGGGGACGGCCTTCGCGGTCCGTCGGAGAAAGTCGCCGAGCGCCTGACCAGGCAGGCTCAACTCGGAGGTCCCGTGTGGGGAATCCAGGCGAAGGCGCAAGGTGTGCGAAGGCAGATCGGTGGGCTCGATCTGCACATCGCTCATTCCCGCGGGCCCGCTCAGTCCGTCCCTCAGCAGCTCCCGCCCTAGGGTCCACATCACTGGCGCATGGTCACCGCCCAGGTCGAAGGTGACCTCGACGCAGTGGGGGGTGTCCGGCGAGTAGGACACGCGGGCCAGGACACACGCGGCTGCCGGGAAGTCGAGGTGCACGTAAAACTGCGTTTCCATTCGGTGCTCCACTTGAAATGTTGCCCCAGGCGGGCCGGTGCGTTGCCGCAGAGGCGCTCAGAGCCCCCGGCGCGGTGCTCTGCCGCGCCAAGCCAGCCGGGGAAGCGGGCGGGCGGGGGTCTGGGTACCGGGCCGGGCCGGTACGCGCAGGCCCACCCGGCCGGGGAGTGCGGCTGGGTGGGCCTGCGTGAGGGAGAGAGCTGCGAGGGGCACGGATGCGGCGCCGGAACGAAGCCGCGGCGAACCGCGGGGCGTGCCCCGGAAGGTGGCTGCCGGGACGCTTCGTCTTCTTGCGAGGGCTGCTCTTACAGGTGAGGGTTGCGGAAAGCCTCGTCGGTCGAGTCGGCGGCCTCTCGGTCCTCGCGATTCTCGATTCTCGCCGCGAACGCTCTCCACGGCTCCGCAGCGGGCTCGCGCGGGTACTTGTCCTGGTTGATCTCGCGGACGAGCGCGGTGATCTCGTGCTGCGGGCGGCCCAGGAGCCCCGCGGCGCCCATGAGCCGGTTGGCCTCGTACGCGGCGGAGGTCAGCGCTTCCTCGACCTCGGAGCGGTGCGGGTTCTCAATCGCGGCCCGCAGGGCCTCGGTCAGCCGACAGTACGACTGCATCGCGGCCCGGGTCGTGTCGTCCATGTCAGCTCGCCTTTCGAGTACGGCAGGTGGGCTACTCACCGAGGTCACGTGGGTTTCCCCTCGGGTTGTGTCGGTGGAAGGCCCCAGGGATGTCGACTCCGTGGGGCCGGGCGACTGCGTGGGTGCCAGTCCCTCACAGCACACGAGAGGGGATCGTGCGGAGCGATGCGCGGCTGAACCGGCGTTGGTCGAGAACGGCCCCGGCCGGTTCCCGCTAGCAGGGCTCAGCCGAACGGCAGCTGCTCGTCCTGTACGGCGCTGGCGTGCGCGACGGCGACGGGAGCGACAGTCGCGACCGGGGCGGGAGCCTGGGCCTGCAGGTTCTGGTTCTGGACCTCGGCCTTGGTAACGCGCTCGGCCAGGCGGGCCTGGGTGGTCGCGCGGGACTCCAGGAAGGAGATGTTCTGGATCTCGAGCTTGACCTCGAAGACCTCCACCCCGTTCTTGGTGTAGCGGTTCATGCGGGGCTCGTAGCTGAGGGAAACCAGGTCGCCCTTGTGCACATGCGCGAAGGGGCCGATGCCCGGGGTCTGGGCGCGGACGAAGGCCTCGAACGGAAGGGCGTCGGAGATGCGGTTGCCCTGGGCGTCGGTGTAGCTGCGGTCAACGAAGACGGTGAGCATGACCTTCTTCGAGCCGTCCTTGTTCTCGAAGACCTTCGGGTCGTTCGCCAGGCGGCCGATGACGGAAGCGGTGCTGTTCGGGTTCGACATGATGAATTCTCCTGGAATACAGCGCAGCGCCCGGATCGATGTCATCGTCCGCGCGCAGTGGGTGGGTTGTTGAGATGTTCAGTTGTCTGTCACGCCACCATCCGGATCAGCTTCGCTGATCAGATGATGTTCTCTTTCAGTGCTTCTTCCGAATCAGCTGTGCTGATCGAATGCTTGTCATTCCGAGTCCCGAATCGGCTTTGCCGATCAGACTCGTGTTCTTCGCTGGGTTACCGGCCACTCCCCCGACCAGACCTCCGGCGTGATGCCCGGATGTCCCGCAACTCGGCCTCGAGTTGGTCCGCTCGTGCGGTCCTCGGCGTTTTCGAGCTCCAGCACGCGGAGCTCGTCGTCGTGTACGAGCACGCCGGTCAGCTCGATGCAGCCGAAGTCGACGGTGACGTCGTGCGTCACGGTGATCGTGGAGTCAGCCATGGTGGTCTCGCTCTTCTCGTGATGTGGATGATGGACGCCCACGGGCGCGATCGCTTCGTGGGTTCGAATCCCACTGCTGTGCTGGAGCCCATGAGGCCGGCTATGCGAAAGCGGAGGCATCAGCTGATCGCGCCCGTGGGCGAGGGGATGCAGATGCCTCTGCAGATCTACTTCCGGATCACTGCGTCGATCCAGATCAGTCACCAGCCAGTGCCTGCTCGTGATACAGCTCGCAGATCTGGGCAACGGCTTCGGCCGGAGGCTCGTAGACCGGCGGCAACTCGCTGATCGTGACGTCGAGTTCCCGAACACCCGGCAGTGGCGCAGGCCGCGGCATGGCCTTGCCCTCGGCGGTGTCGAGGTACTGCGAGATCGCACGCTCGATGCACCGGTTACGGGTCAGCACTCTGTTCATGCCGTCGACCGGATCGAGGTTCAGGTCGAGGGTCACCGCCCGGTTGAGTGCCTGGCGCACGCGGCGCTCGATGGTGCGGTGCGCGTTCAGATCGATGACGGTGTCCTTGTATCCGAGCAGCACCGTGTCGAAGACACCCTCTATGCTGTCCGGGAGCTGCCAGCCGGGCAGGTGCCCGAAGGTGCCGTCGGTCTCAGGGTCTTCAGCGTCGAGCAGATGGTTCCAGTCGTCGCGCCGGCGCTTCCACTCGTCGTCCGAGACCTTCGCCGGCCGGTCAGCCTGGTTCTGGTAGTGGTAGTCGACGAAGATCGGGTGGCCATCGACTTCGAGGGCCAGGAGCGCGTCGGTGTACGCGCGGTTCCCGGCGAAGGGGTACGCCAGCCGGTGTGTGCCGTAGTCGTCGTCGACCTGGCCGAAGACGATGCTGAAACGCAGCGGGTCGTGGAACGTCATGCGGTTATCGAGCCCGGCCTGCTCGTCGAGCCAGAGCTTCCGGGCCCGGTAGACGGTGTAGTTGTGCAGGGGGCCGCCCATGTCGCGTTCGCGCACCTCGGTGTCATCGACGACGCGGGCGACGTTCCTGGCGATGACGGGCACAGCCAGCTCGCGGAAGACCTCACGCATGCGTTTGGAGATCACGCGGGTGAGTTCGAAGAGGCCGGGCGCGTGCGCGGTCAGTCGCAGCCCGTCATACAGCTTGGTGCTCATCGGATTTTCCGTTCTCAGGATGCTCCTTGAGCTGTCAAGCAGCTGGAGCGAGGTCGTTTTGAGTGATATGCGTGGCCGGTGTGCTGGTCAGGGCGTGGTGGACCTCGCGGGCGACGAGTCGCTTGCTGCAGCGCATGATGTCCTTCTTGGACAGCCCTTCCTTGGTGCGGCGTTCGACGTAGGCGCGGGTGCGTTCGTCGAAGCGCATCCGGACCAGCCCGATGGTGTGCAGCGCGTTGTTCGCGGCCCGGGCGCCGCCGCGGTTGAGGCGGTGGCGGTGGGTACGGCCGGAGGAGGCCGGGATCGGAGCGACACCGGCGAGGTGCGCGAACGCCTTCTCGGACCGCATGTGTTCGGGGTTGTCACCGGCCAAGGTCAGCAGCTGGCCGGCGGCCTCGGGGCTGACGCCGAACAGCTCCAGCAGCGTGGAGGACGCCTGCTTGACCAGCGGGCCGATCTCGGTGTCCAGGGCCTGGTGGCGGCGGGCGGTCCACAGCGCCCTCACCGCCTCGCCACGGTGTCCCGGCTCTTCGGCGTGCCGGCGGTCAGCCGGACAGCACGGCCGTCGCGGCGGCGTAGGGGTCGATCGGGTCGGACTTGCCCCCCCATCTGCCGCATTTTGCTGTCCGGACGGACCATGTCCCCGACGGCGACACCGGCGGCAGCCAGCACCGGGCGAGCCCGGCACCGTAGGCGCCGGAGTCCCCCGTCCACATCGGCCGGGGGCGACGGAAGCAGGCGGATGTTCTCGGTCAGGCGCGGATCGCGCCCATCGGGTCCGGCACCTGCACCAGCAGGTGCACCGGCTCGCCGGGCACCGGCGGGATCGGTTCGGCGGTCAGGATGTCTCTGCACTGGGTGCTGGCCTGTGCGTTCAGTTCCTTGTGGATCAGCGTGTGCAGCTCGATCGGGTTCATCGCTGGACCTCCTTGACGCTCGGGGTGCCGTTGAACTTCGCGACCCACGATCCAGGCGGTCCGGTCAGGCGGGCCGTTGCGGTTCCGTCCGGGCTCGGCGCCCAGCCGGCCATCGCCGTCCGGCGCGCGTCCTTCTCGTCCAGCGCACGGACCGTCGTGGTGATCGGAGCCGTGATCGTGACCGTGAACGTCTTGAGCGGCGGCGCCGTCCTGCGCCACTTTCGGTACTGAGCAACGGCGTGCTGGTAGCGCACCAGCTCCCGCACGCACTGCTCGATGCGTGCGAACCCGCGGGCCGCGTCGTGGCTGGTGGTGTCGATGTCGCTGAACCGCACCCACTCTCCGGTACCGACCCCGCAGGGACCCGAACGCTCGTACAGGGTGTCCAGCGGTGCGCCTGCGGCCTTCGCCTTCGCGCAGCGGTCCTTGATGTACTCGGCGTGAGAACCGATCTCTACAGCCCAGGCGACCATGTGCAGGTAGCCGTGGTGCTCGGCGGGGTCCGTGACGTGGTTGATGGCGCCACCGTAAGGCGGGTCGAACTTCGGCTCCTGCACTGTCAGCTCTCCTTCGCGCTCAGGCTGTAGGCGGTCTCGATCTCGGCGCTGTCGTTGTTCTTGCCGACGGAGGTGGGGCGGCCGAAGAACCCGGCGCTGATGAGGTCCGTGTCGCGTTTGGTACGGACCAGGTAGTGGGAGTTGTTGTCGGGGTTTTCGGACACGGGGTTCCTCCTGGGGTGGTTGGCCGGGCGGCCACCACCACGCCCCCGAAGGGGCGGACGGAAGCTGTCCGGTCAGCTGCGCAGGCGTCGCTTCGCCGCGTACAGCGCGCAGGCTGCGAGCGCGATCTCGTTGTGCGCGTTGGTCTCGGCCTCCAGGAAGTCCTCGTCGTCCTCGTCCCAGGACAGGCGGGCGTCCTCCCAGGAGAAGACGGCCGCGTCGAGCTGGATCTCGGCCAGGGCCAGCTGTTCGCGCGGGTCGGTGGGCTCCTTCGGCAGCACGACCCAGCCGCGCTCCTCGCACCACACGCCGCGGGTCGCATGGTCGTGCAACCGACCGTCCGCCGGTCCGGTCACCGCATCGGGGAAGTGCTCCCCGGGCGTCAGGGTCGGGCCGTAGATCTCGACGGCGCCGGTCTCGATCTGCTCACGGGTAAACGTGGTGGGCGTCGGTTTGCCGGCCACGGTGCCGTCGGCCTCGGGCAGCCAGATCACCTTCGAGCCGTCGCGGCGGATCACGTCGTAGGAGAGCTGACCGAGCATGTCGGGCTGCCCGGGGCGGCGGAACATGACGATCATCCGGTCCGGGTCGATCTCGTGCCATTCGCGCGGCATGGTCGTGTTCATTGCGGAGGTGTCCTTGTCTCTAGGTCAGGCGTTGGAGTCGCTGATCAGCGGGCACGGCTCATCGCCGCAGTTCTCGCAGGATTCGCACTCGTCCTTGCAGCGGTGGCTGGAGACCTCCAGGGCCTCGGTGAACGCGGCGCGGACCTGCTCGGGGAAGCGCGGGTCGGTGGAGTGCTTGTACATCGAGCAGGCCCAGGCGTGGTCTTCGCCGGAACGACCGCCGTCGATGGTGTGGTGGTGGATGTTGTGCGGCAGCAGCGCGTCGATCTGGGCGCCGTTGACGAAGGTGGTGGTGTCGGGATTACCGTCGGAGTCGATGTAGGTGATGACGTCGATCCGCGGGCGCCACAGCTGCGTTTCCGGCTTTGTTCAGGCTGACTAGCGCTCGGACTCCCTCAGAACCCGAAGCTCACGGCTGAGTTGGCCGCCGAGCTTGACGAACTCGGTCACGTCCTCCTGCCGCGGGCGCCGGGTCTTCTTGCCTTTGCCGGCCGCCTTGACCGGCGGGCGGTAAACCTCTGCGTCCTCCGGGTTGCTGCCGGCGTACGACACGGTGTGCAGCACTTGCGTGAGGTACCTGCGCAGCCAGGTCGCCAGCCGGGGGATGTCCCGCTCGCCCAGGTCCTCGTTGAAGTGGAAGCCACTCACTGTGCGGGCGACGGCGTCGGTGACCGTCGTGGACTCCGCTCCGAGCGGCACTGTGCACCGCAGTGTCTGGAGCACCAGCCCTTCGGGGGTCGAGATGTACCCCACGAACATCACGCCCAGGTCCTCGAACCGGTCGTCGTTCGAGGAGCACAGGCGTTCCCCGTCGTCCCACCGCCCGAAGGTGTAGGCGACGAGGGGGATGCCGATCGCGTCCCGGTAGTACTGCGTGTCCTCGTCGGAGAAGTCCGGGGTGTTGAGGACGATGAGTGGGTTTCTGTACTTCAGACCCCTCACCACAGCCGTCGGCAGCTCAGCCGGCGACTCCGACAGGGTGGCCAGCAGGTACTCATCCATCGCGAGAACCGTCTTGCCGCCCCTCCACAGCTCGTGGATCGCGGCGTCACGCCCCATCGCCGACATCTCGCGGCGGTCGTTGGGACGGACCGGGATCAGACCCTTCGGCACCTCCTTGGTGCCGGCCGTCAGGTACGCCACCAACTCCTTCAGAGACGGGTACCTGCTCACACCTCCCTGGATGTGCGACGCCATGGCCTTGACCATCTCTCTGGCCAGTTCCAGCGTCTTCTTGTCGGTGCGCTGTTCCACCTCTGCTCTCTCCTCTCAAGAAAACGAGAGAGAGCCCCACCGGACCACCGGCAGGGCTCTCTCGCTGTGTCTGTGCTACATGTCCTTGTTCGTCTTATCGAAGGCTTCGCGGACCTCGGCCGGCACACGCCCGCGGCTGGCGATGTCGGGCCAGCCGTTCGATCTGGCCATCAGCGTGCGTCGGACGGCGTCGAGGAACGCGGCTGCCGGACTCACCGAGGTAGGTCAGGGTCATGTTCGGTTCGAGCTTCGTGGGCATGAGTTCTCTCCTAGGAAAGCAAAAGGCGGTCCACCGGAATGGTGAGCCGCTGAGTTGTTCTGATGTCCTTGGGTCTACTGCTCTTCGTGACAGAGCCCGTTGTCGATCAGGTACGTCTTGTCGGCAGCGAGCTGCCGGATCCTCTCGATGTGGCTGGAGCTGGTCCTGGCCCGCGTCGCGGCTGCGCCCGTGATGATCCTCATTGCGGACTGCCACTCTTCTGCGCTGCCTTCTGGCTGGTGCGCCTGCTGTAGTCGTCCGATCAGGCGGTAGGACCGCACGAGATCCTGGGCCAAGTCGCTCGGTGCGGGAAGCAGCATGTGGTGGAGGCTGCTCCACGACGTGGTGAGCAGCGCGGTCGAGCTGACAACGGCGATCTTCATTGGTCAAGGGTTCCTCTTGGAGATGAAGACGCGCCCGTTCCCCTGGACGAAGACCTCGTCCTCCCTGAGCACGTATTCCTTGGAGAAGCCGACGATCCGCAGCATCTTCGCCAGGTGCTCCTGCACGTCGCTCACCGGTGCCCCTCCTGCTCGATGATCGTGGCCAGCGTCAGCTCGGCCCACTGCTTCTTGACGTTCTCCACTCCGAGCCTGGAGTTCGGGTGGCCCTCGCGCGGGTTCGGCACATTCTCGCGGATCGTCATGCTGCCGATACGCGAGCCGTCGCTAAGGCTGAACTTGCGGCCGTCGAACTCGGCGTACTCGCACGCCTCGGTCGACTCGCAGTTGTAGACGCTCGTGATGCTGTCGACGAAGATGCTGTTGCCCTTGAGGCTCTCTCCGAAGTACTTCACGGCCAGGGAGCGGCGGACCTCGCCGAACACGTCCAGTGACATGTTGTGATCGTCGGCGTACTTCTCCAGCAGGACCACGTCTGTCTTACGTTCCGCGGTCTCCTCCTGCCCCGGGCCGCCGCGCGGGTCCCGGTAGTACCAGATCACTTCCACCGTTCGGGCCAGACTCACTTCTCCGTCGTTCATCGGCTGGTTACGCGGTGCATGAGGGTCCAGCCCTCGGTGCCCACGGTGGCGCTGCTCATTCGCCCTCGCCTTCTGATGTCGATGTCGTTTCGTCGAGCCATTCCAGGTCGCCGACGCCGTGCCAAGTCCAGGACGCCAGACCGGGATTGACGCCCGGCGGGACGTCCCAGGTGATGAGGACGATGCGGTCGCTGAAGCCACGCCCAGTGATGGCGCCCTTTGCATCCTCCGAATGCGGGGACGCGGAGACGACGCCCCGATCCCACGGGAAGTCGTCGGGGTCGATCGTGATCGGCATCAGCGCGTCAGCTCCAGCACGCGGTCTCTGGCGGCCCGCATGTTGATTCGGACCGGGGCCTCCCCGCCGGTCCACTGACAGATCAGGAAGCCGGTCGCGTAACCGATGCCGCTGTAGCCCTGGTCGATGTGCTCGGCACCGATCACGCGGTAGATCGCACCGACGAGCCGGAACAGAGTGCCGGGCACGATGTCGCACGCGTACGTCCAGCAGTCGGCCGCGTAGTAGGCCACCGCTGCATCCGGGATATCCCACGGACTGGCGTAGGTGCCCTCGATCTCAGGGCCGGCGACCAGGTTCGAGAGGTCGCCCAGGAGCTGGCCGGCCTCGTCGAAAATCTCGACGGTGTACGGGAATCTGCGGCACTCACGAATTGCTGCTGCGTCCTCGGTGTCGAAGTCCCACCACGTGTACGCGTCGGGTTCGTCGGGGTGCTGAATCCGGACCCGGATTTCAGGCAGCGGCTGCCGCACTCCGCGCCTCCTTCCACTGCGCGTACAGCTCGGCCGCGGGCCTGGGGACGAGCCAGGGAAAGACGTCGGCCCACTCCCTGTACTGCTCGGCGGGCGACTTGTCCCAGGTGTCGGTGCTGGCCGGTCCCGTGATCAGCGTCGGGTCCGCACGCAGCTCCAAGATCGCCTGCTTGGCGTTGCGCTGGTACATCAGCGCTTCGTGGGCGAGCCCGGCACGCTGCTCGGAGGTGTTGCAGTCGTCGCAGAACCGCTTCCTGCGCCCGGACACCTTGTGGACCGCCATCACCGTGGCGGGCGGCGGGTAGGAGCCGTGACGGCCGATGCACTGGTAGACCCCGTAGTTGTGCTGCGGCCCGCCCTCGTGGACCTGGGACCACTCGGTGACGATTTCGAAGTCCTCGATCTCCGCGACCAGTTCGGACAGCGGCACGACGTGACTGCGGGTGTACTCCGGGTGGAGAAAAGCGGCGTACGGCCTGGCCACGTTACGACGGTAGAAATTCCCGTCGGGCCTGCGGAAGTTCTCGATCGGACCGTAGTGGTGCTCGGTGAAACCGTCCTCGACCTCCACCGTGATGCGCGCCCAGTCACCGACCATGAACCGGATGTGGTGCTTCTCGACGGCCGCCTTCCACACCTCGTCCGACCCGTTACCGTTGACCCAGGCGTCCCGAACGATGCCGTCGATGTTGTACCGCTCCGGGTCGCGACGCTTCCCTTCGAGGTATTCACGAGCCGACTCGCGCATTTCACGCATGCTTACACTCATGGTTTCCCTTTCTGCTGCTGAGACGAATGTGTGTAAGTGCCCGGGGCGGGAATCGAACCAGCTGAATGCCGCACAGGGGAGGACGGCATCCGCTGCTCATCGACCGGGCGGGCTTTCAGATCTCCCAGCCCTCGAAAAGGCCGTCCGCCACGCCGACGATCTGAATGCGCTTGGCGAGGTTGGACGCCTCGTCGGCCACGCGCTCCAGCTCCTCGTGGATTCCGCGCGGGTTGTCTCCCTCCCGCTTGAGCTGCTTCCACGCCTCGATCGCCGACCGCAGGGAATCGGCCTTGCCCTTGAGGATGTTGCGATTCTCTTCGGAGATCACCCGGTCACCGGCGATCGCGAGAGCCGTCATGTGCGGGTGATCGATCTGCATGCCGGGCTTGGCGTGCCAGGCATTCGGGAGTCGGCCGCCCTCACGGGCCGCCTGGTCGATCGCGCCGAAATTCACGAAGACCATCTGCATGAACTGGTCCAACGTCCCGCCCTTGTTCACGGTGTGGCGGCAGGCTTCGAGCATGCCGGTCAGCACCAGGTGGGCGGAGTTGGCATCGGGCTGGTTGGGAGCGGTCGGCATGACTTTGGCCCTTGCAGCTGGTGATTTTGATGGCGATCGGGCGCGCTTCAGTACCAGACGAGTCGCTTACTGCGCTCGCGGGTGGACTCATGCGCTTCTTCGGTGGGGATTTCGAAGCGCCACAGGTTGACGCCCCCGCCGTCGTAGTCGTCGGCGGACTTGATCTCGTAGGAGCCGACCGGCCAGCCATTGCCGACCAGCCATTCACGGGCCGACTGGCCAGCCGAAGGTTCGCTGTCGATCACGTCGTACGGGCAGTCGATGCACTCGAAGAAGTCCGGGTGCTCGTGCCGGTACATCCGGTACTCGATGCGGTAGAACAACCTCAGTGTTGCGCCCGAGGAGATCTGCTTTACCCAGTGCGGCGTCTGGAGGCCGTAGTCCTTCATGGACAGGCCCCCGCCATCGGCGCGTTCACTGAATTCGAGGTACGCCCCCGTGACCTGTCCGGCCTCGTCCCGGCGGACGTCGTACACCGACCACTTCGCGCCGCGGCCGTCGATCAGGACTCCGATGGGTTTCCGCTGGTCCGTGCCGTTGCGTTCCATCAGCATGTGATCAGTCCTTCTGCTCGACGGTGAGGGGTGACCATTCGTTGGCGAAGCGGACGTGTCCGTACGTGTCCAGCTCGATGAACCCGGTGGTGCCAGCGACCAGCCAGCCGGTGCGCTCACGGCCGGTCTCGGTCTTGCGGGACAGCACCTTGAAGCCGATCGGCTCTCCGCACTTCGGGTAGCTGGTGAGGAACGCGCGGGCCATGGACACGTCCAGCGCCGGGACGATTCGCCAGCCCATCTCCCGGGCGAGCTGCTCGGCCCGGTCGACACCGGCCGCGAAGATCCCGTCCTGGTAGGTGCGGGGGTTGGCGGTCGTGAGGTGCAGCTCGCCGAAGCTCTCGGTCAGCGCGAACGGCCACGTCCACGCGATACCGATGACCTTCTCGGTCTCGATCACGAGCACGTCGCCGGCGCGGATGTCATCGCGACACTGCGTGGCGTTGTATGCCTCGGTCGTGTCGTCGAAGTGGTGGACGTTCGGCCCGGCGTTCGCGCTGCTCACGCTGAGACTCCCTGTGAGTGGTAGCGGCCAGCGAAGAGGTTGGAGTGAGTCGGAATGTCGATCCACGTGTCGCGGTAGGTGCGGGTGACGTGGTCGCGGATCTCGGTATCGAGCGGCACGACGACGGAGCGGAACCACCAGGTAGGCAGAGCGCGGCTGTTCTCCACGAAGCGGACTTCGGCGCTCGGGATGTCCCGCGTGTGCATCTCGTGGGCCGCGTCGCGCATCTCCTCGAAGCGCAGGGACTGGACGCCGTAGAGCTGCTTGCCCTCGACGTAGACGTAGAAGCGGCCGGTTGTGTGGGTCACGGTGCGGCCCACACCGATCTCGTAGACCTCGGTGCCGTACCAGCCCTGGTTGTCCTTGCAGAAGCTGCTGATCCAGCTCAGCGGGTCGGGCATCCCGTCGGGGCGGCCGTCGTCCAGGTGCAGGAGCTGGCCGTAGCCGTTGTCCAGGATGCGGACCGGAAGGAGCCTGCCCACCAGGCCCAAGTGCATCATGCACTCGGACGCTCCGACCTTCACGACGACGGTGTCACCTGGCTCCACGTAGTGTTTCGCGGGCCTCTTGTAGTGGTGCATATGAATTCCCTGGAATGGAGTTGTGGTTGACAGTCGAAAGCCCGGGGCGCGGGCGTTGCTGCTGCGTCCTGGACTTCCGTGAGCTCAGTCGCTGATTGATGTGCGGGGGCCGTCAACGTGCACCACAAACGTCTGCTGAAAGTCACGTCCGAGGTACTCGCGGATCTTCACGCGGAATGGGCCGCCTTTACGTCCGCTCATATGGCGGACCGCCCAGTCTGCAACTGGGTCTGGCTCAGCTGAATTGCGACGCGGTTTCAGCTCCACGTAGCGCGTCACGGTGTCGACCCATGAATCCGGACCCTCGCATCGCTGAAGCATGAAGAACCACAGGGGCTCGCCGATTTCAGGCGGGTTCACCTTCGAACAGCTCCGTGCCGATCGGCACGCTGTACGACGAAAGGCGCACGCGCTGGTCCTGGTCGCCGACGATGTTGTACAGGACGAAGCGTTTCTTCTCCGCGTACTCCATGGCGAACTGCGCCGTCGGGAATACCATGGCGCTCGCCAAGGTGTGGAAATGCCCGTTGATGGAATTGCCACCGACGCCCATGATCCGGAAGCGCTGGCCCTCGGGCGGCATCACGTCCTCGTACAGGTAGCCCGGCAGCGAGTCCCAGCCGAGCGTCTTGACGTACTCCCGGTCGGCGCTCTCACGCGTCTGGTGCTCGGTGATGGTGAGCACGCGCTTCTTGGCGTGCAGACAGCGCGGCGGCCATGAGCTGGGGAACCGATGCCAGACCGGACACGGGCCGGGGTCGTAGTCCGGCTCGGACTTCTCGCAGCACGGTTCCATGACCACGACGGTCAACGTCATGTCAGCCCTCCAGGCGCAGCAGATCGCGCAGCACGGCCGGCCCCTTGTCGGCCGGCGGTTCCTCGGACGTCTCGGCCGGCTGATGGAGACGGGGCTTGTGTCCGACTCCGGCGTCCAGCTCCCACCCGGCGCGGCGCCGCGGTGCCAGGACGTCACGGCCGAACGTCGTGACCCGGCACTGCCCACCCGAGGTCAGATCCAGCAGCCCCTCATGGACCAGCTTCTGTCCGGTGTCCGCTGTGACCACGAACCGAAGTCCGTTGCCGCGCCCCGGATTTACGGACCAGTTGGTCAGTCCGTTCAAGTGAGTCAGCCATCCCCGGTCCGCACACTCCAGCACCAGGTGCGCACGGCCGGACAGCTTGTACGTCGTCGGGTCCGTGGCGTTCGCGTCCTCGCCCTGGGTCTCCTCGCTCTTGTCCCTCACTCGTTCTCCTCGATGATCTCCGGGTGCTGCTCGGCGTTGTTGCAGTTGGGTCCGCGCTCGTGCTCCTTCTGGAGCTGGTTCGCCGTGTTCCAGAAGTCGAAGACCCGGAAGAGGGCGGCCAGCCTGTTCGTCTCACCGCAGCCGAGTTCGGCGCCGCACTCGTAGCTGTCCGGGTCGACCGTGCCGGACCACGTGAAGACGAAGTCCTCGGTCGCCTGGAGCTGCTCCTGCCGCCTCTTTCGCCGGTCGCGCCAAACACTGACCCTGTCGAGAACTGCGTCGATAACCACGGGGAACCTCCTAGCCCATTCGACGGACGGGCTTCGAAATGCAGGATGGACAACGGAACGTCACGGCGAGGATGGCGGTCTCCTGATTGGCGGAGTTGCTGCTGCATGCCCGCCGACTCGGCGGCCG
This sequence comes from Streptomyces sp. NPDC096311, assembly GCF_044763085.1. Taxonomy (NCBI): domain Bacteria; kingdom Bacillati; phylum Actinomycetota; class Actinomycetes; order Kitasatosporales; family Streptomycetaceae; genus Streptomyces; species Streptomyces sp. NPDC096311. Next base: position 97,885 of record NZ_JBIWFN010000030.1, on the reverse strand, counting down.
GCCGATCCTCAGCCCGACCGTGCACGGCGCGCACAGCCACGGCCGGACTCGATACCTCCCTCGCACCGAGTCCGACCGGAAGCCATCTACGCGCCCAACTCCCGCCGCCGCCGAGTGGTCTGGTTGAACACGCCCTGCCTTGCGTACTGCTGAAGCAGGTCTCGAATGTCAGCCGCCACGGATTCCAGGTCGACGGGGCGTGTCTCGAACAGCGGCATCGACGCGTCTCGGGCGTGACTGGGCCCCAGTACGTACGCGGAATCAGCGACGCGGCACCAGTCCTTCCACTGCCACAGCACCAGCCCATCCGGCACGGTCCGGTTCTCGGCCAGCAGCCCGGTTCGGGTGAACAGAAACGCGCCGCTCACCCCGGTCACCTGCTGCTGCACCCACAGTCCCGGCAGTAGCTCGGCCCTGGTCAACAGGCCGTCACTCGACTGGAGTTGTCGTACCTGCATCGCGGTGCGCGCGATACCGGCCAGCTCGGGCGACAGCCGGTCGGCCTGCTCGTCCTGGGGCGCCGACGGCCGGGTCTTCGGGGCGCTCGCTCCGTAGACGTACGGCTTGATCAGATTCACCAGCGCCAGGTGCGACTCGTGACGGGTCGGCGACTGGCCGCGCGCCATGGCCCCTTGCCGACCCTCGACTGTGGTGATCCGATTCCGTCGGAAATTGGTCATGCGGTGCGGATCCCTTCCTTTTCGATGATGGGCGGCAGCACCTTCGTGGCGGTCTCGGCCAAACCGCCACGCCACCAGATCGGGCACAGCAGCATCGGCGGAAGCGGCAGGGCGCGAGGCAAGAGCAGTCATGGTGAACAGTTCGTAGGAGGAGATGGAGAAGCCCACGAACAGCCGCCCCGACAGGGGCCACCCGTAGCCGACATGCGCATGACATGCCACAGAGTCGTCCGGATCAACTCCGTTGATCCCCCAGCGCCAAACAGACCCGCAGGCGCCTTGCGCGCCCGAGCCCCGCTCGGCACGCCCTGTGTGCCCTCTGTCTCGTGGCATTCTGGCTCATCGCCGACCGTCATTCAATGGGCATTCGAATAAAATGCCCTCGGAGGTTAGTCGATCCAATCGGACTGGTCGTTGACAGGAGAGGCGAGATGAGAAGCGATGAAGACCTGGAGGACGAGGAAGGCTGGGCTCTCTGCTGCGGCGCCGGCTGCGGTCGCGGGCGTTGTGCTCGTCGGGTGTTCCGGCAACGGCGGAACAGCCCAGGGGCCACAGCCGTCGCCTGCGCCAAGTCCGACCACGGGCAGCGCCAAGGTCACTGACAAGACCCTCGGCGAGGCGCTCGGCAAGCTCGCCTTCCAGGGCACCAGGAGTTCCAGCGAGCCCGAACGGCAGCAGCCATACGGTGGAAGTAGCGGTTGTCGAGGCGGGCACGGGCCAGGATCATGGCGGCTCTCTCCTTCAAGGGCGGCCCCAGGCGTGAGAGTTGAGGGCGGTCAGATGAATGGAGTGCTGGACTTCAGAGACCGTGCTTCTCGTGGTCGTAGGGCTCGTCCGGCCGGTGGACCGCGATGTGCACCATGGGTGTGGACCCGTCGGTCTCCGGGCGCTGCGCGGCCGGTGCCGGCGTCCGGGTCTGGGTGCTGATCTCACGGGCGATCAAGAGGATGCAGGCGACGATGGCCAGCACGATGAAGAGGAGCGCCAGGCTCTGTAATGGCGTCAGGGGGGACATGGGGACGGTCCTTTCGGCGAGTGGAGCGTGGAGCCGCCGACTCACAGAGCTCGGCGAGGGTGTGGCCGCAGGAGAGGTAGGTGACCTCGTACAGCGGGCCCTGGCCCCAGCGCGGGTCCCAGTCCTCGGGCGGAAGGGCGGGTTCGACGGTGCGTTTGACGATGTCGCGGGGCAGGCCCGGCTCGCTGGTCTCGTCGTAGGAGCAGAAGAGGCACCACTCCAGCTCGGGCAGCTGCGCGGCGACGCCGAGCAGAAGAGGGTTCACGGCGGTACGGGACATGGCAGATCTCCAGATCGGTACGGGAAGAGGTGAGAAGCAGCCGACACTGCCCCGGGCGGGGCCAAGCCCCACAAAGCCCGGCAGCCGGGTGGGGTGGCCGGGCAAGAGCCTGGGGGACGGCGCAGTGTCTGGGCACGCCCCCTGCCCGTCTTCCGGCCAGCGGCCGCGCGGGTGGGAGTCAGGTCAGGTCGCTCCACGACTCGGCGTTGAGGGGCAGGAACTGGTACGACTCATCAATGGCCTCGGGATGGTCGCCGTCGGAGGTGGGGCCGTCACAGTCGAAGCCGCTCAGCAGCGCGCAGGTCGCTTCCGTGCCTGCTTCCTGACACAGACCGCAGGCCAGCGTGAACGACCCGCACGCCTCGGGATCACCACTGAGGTGGCGCCAGTAGAACAGGTGGCAGCGGGTGCACACCGACCCGCGGGTGCGCTCGATGCCGAGCGTCGTCGCGGTGAGGGCATACGCGGCCTGGTCCATGCCGATCCTGTAGAGGGTGAGTTCGGCTGTCCGGCCCCCGCCCTTCGCGACGCTCAGTGTGTCCTCGACGCCGTTTTCATCGCACGGCCCGAAGTACTCGCCGGGTTCGGCACGGATGAGGTCGAGGGCCACACCCTCAGGAGTGGTGAAATGGCCGCCGCAGGGAAAGAGCGCGTCGTGGAGCTCGGCCCATGCGTGGCGGACGAGACCGGCGACACGGACCGTGACCTCAAACGAGTCACCGATCAGGAGATGACCGCTGCCGTATCCGGGCAGGTTGAACTCCAGGCGGTCATACCGGAGTTGCCCGTCGACGCCGGTGGCCCCTCCCAAGTGGGGGCAGGCGGCTCTCAGGTAGGCGGCTGCAGACCGGGCGGCATCGGCCACAGCTGCATTCCATGCGGTGCGGGCAGCGTGCTGCGGGCTGTCTGCGGGGAACATGGAGTCGGTATCCACGGCGTGCCCTTCGCTTGACAGGAGGGGGTGGCTTCTTGAGGGCTGGATGGCTCCGGGGCGAACCTGGGGGGCTCCGGCACACGGTGACAGGACCTGGGCCAAGGGCAGCAACCCGCCGGGCCGGGCGGGCGGATTGGACGGGCCAGGAGCGCGGGTTGTCAGTGGTCGGGGGTGCAGGACGGGGCCGGAGGCCAGGGCGGGGTGGTTCGGGTGGGTCAGCCGTGATGGCGGGCGATGTGCTCGTTGCGCAGTGCACGGGCCAGGTTCTCGTCCGGGGTGAAGACGATCTGGCCGTGGTCGGTGCAGTGGGCGGCGTAGTCGGTCAGTTGGCCGCTGCGGATGGGCGTGAGCGGGCCGACCGTCGGATGCTCGGGCACGGGTTCGGGTGACGAGGCAGGCGCGGGATGCGGGGCGAGGTCGCGGTAGCAGGTGCAGGAGCGTCGGCGGTGGACTTCGACGGCCTGGCCGTTGTCGCTGTCGCTGTCGGGGACTTGATGGTGTTCACCGTGAACGTCGAACACGACATGGCCACGGTCGTCGGCGGGGTGGGCGGGGCAACCGTCGCCCTGCCATCGCAAATCTGCGGAGAGAGTGACCTGGTGGCATCGTGCGAACTCTTCGATGGCCGCGAAGTCCTCCCGCCAGGACCACGATTTGGCCCAGTCGCCGGTCTCTTCGTCCACCTGGAAACCGGTGATACAGCGGCCGGTCGATGTGCCCTCGGCCTGCTCGATCACCGGGGTGAAGAACCGCGTGAGACCGGAGAGGCAGTCCTCTTCGTCGGGACGGGCCAGGCTCACCGGCCGGCCGAAGGTGATGCGGCCCTTGTAGTACAGCTCGTATCCCACAGAGGGTCTCCTTGGCTGGTGCTGTTCGGGTGTTGTGGAGGTTGGAGCGGGAAGGAGCAAGCCGGGCAAGACCTTGCGGCTCATCCCCTTGCCCCTCTGATGGGTGAGTTCTCCGGAGTCGACAGCCCGTCTGAGGGCACGGGGGCAGGGCAGCGCACAAGACACACCCCGGCGACGGGGTGTGCCTTGTGCGCGTAAGCGCGGTGCGCGGGATGTCAGTTGGCCGGGCTGGCCGGTCTGGACGGGGTTGTTGGCGTGGCGATCGCCCCGGGAGATGTCACCCTCGATGTAGGTGATCATCGATCCGTCAGGGGCGCGCATCGTGCAGTAAAGCGAGGACTCCACCCAGACGGTGGTCCAGCCTGCGGTGTACAGGGCGGCGCTGACGGGATCGTCTCCCCCGGACCCGCTGAAGAACCCAGGGGCTGTGGCGAAGTCCGAAGCCAGGGTGCGCAGGACGTCGTCCGCATTCTTCGCGGAAGGAAGCAGGGTGTGGAAGGCGTGGCGGTCCGGCCCGGGGGTCGATGGCGTACGTCTGCGGCAGCCGGAGGCTGTCGGGCGGGCGGCCAGGGCCCGCAACCCGCTGGCCAGCCGCCCAGCGGGGCGAGGTTCACTCCGCCGACGTAAACGGCGAGGATCACGAAGCGGGCACTAGCCATATGTGGCCTTGGAGCGGGCTGGGCTGCGAATCGTCCCGTGAATTGCGGGGCTGTAGGTGGCCCGCCAGCCTACCGGCGCCTGCCCCACCTCTCAGCGCAACATGCCAGAACCGATACCGACCTGACCAAGCACTTCTAGAAGTGGCGATTCAGTCCTCTCTGCGGGCGACGCTAGCGATCAGCGCCATGTCGTCGGCGTCTCGCCATTCGCTGATCAGTCGCCACCCAGCTTCGCTCAGAAGCCGCTCAGCCTCGCGCCTGCCGTCCTCGGGGTCTCCGCTTTTGGCGGCGATCGTGGTGCGCTCGCTGAACGCGGGGGGCGTGTCATAGTCGGGCGACCATGCACGCTCGTCCCCCGGGTGCTCGCCGGTCAGCTTGTCCTGCCATACCGAAACATCCATGTGTGGCTGAGAGAGGTGACCGGTGCCGTAGGTCATCCAGGCACTGAAGTGTGGGCTGCTCGACCATTCGGTCTCACGCTCGTTCTCCAGGTCCCAACGCTTGAACAGCTCGCCGAGCTGAGCGTAGATATGGCGGGCCTGCGCCTCGCTCAGGGTGAGTGTTCCGCCCCGGAGCCTGCCGTCTTCGGTGGGGGCAATCGGTGCGTAGTACTCAATGCCTGCGCGGTACCGGGTGATGCCGCCGATGATCAGCTCATGGCGACCGTGCAACGACTGCTCCACCGGCAGCAGATAGTTGAGGTCGGCCTTGTAGTAGGACGGAAGCTTGCGGACGTCGATGATGTCGCGTTCGGACATAAGGTTCCCCTTTTCCTTTTGAGGTACTCTTCCAAGTCATGCCTTCTTGCGCCGTGCCTGAGAGCACTTAGGCCGATCCCGGTAATGTCGTGCCATTCGGCGATGGACCGGGTCATTCCGAATGCGGTGAAGACTTCCGAGGGCTTCCCGGTATATGTGCTGGCCCCTTCGACTTCGGCACCCCCCGTTCCGCACACTCCGAGTGTTGGGTATGTTAACGCTTCCCCGCCTATGACCCATGGGCGTGTTGCGGGCCTCATCGAGTTTCCAGCCCATAGCCAATCGGGGCTAGAAGTCTTTTTCAGAGACACGCATCCCTGATGTGGGAATTGGCTTCTCCTCAGGGAGCTCCGCCGGGATGATCCTGCGCCTGTCGACGTTCTCGCTGAACAGCCACACCTCATCCGGATGGACATAGGACTGTTGGTTAGCGCGGTGCTTCGAACCGCAGCGTCAGCGTGGACGCTCGACCGCCGGTGTACGCATGGTCAGCCTTGTACTTGGTGATGGCAGTACCCACGATGGTGAAATCGTCACCTTCCAGTGGCCATGTGTACCGTCTCGGCGTCCCCTTGGTCGGATTCATCCTCACCTCGGATGCGCTGACTTCGGCAACGCTCAGTTGCCCCCGGAACTCGTTGGCCTCGTAGCTGGTCCAGTGCACGGTCCAGCCCGATTGGATAAAGGCGATCAGTTCCCGGAGCCTTTCCATGTTTCCGGGGAAGATAACGTTTGCACCAGAGACCCTGGCGGATGTCTCCTTGACTCCCGGCTCAGCAAACAGCGAGCGATAGGCAACACGACGATCCGGGAATTCCACCCCAGGCGGAATCTGATCGGCGTTCGGTCCCGGTTCAACTTCCCCAAACGGAACCAGAATCGGGGGAGCCGAGACACGCTCCACCTCGTAATGGCCAGTGTGCTTGTGACCGTCGCTGTAGCGGACCCTGGCGAGCCCATACACGGTCTCACCCTTCGCATGGACTCGTACGCGGAGACCCGTGAGAGGCCGCTTTTCGGTTGACATAACAGTTCCCCTTTCCAGATCCTTGCGGTTCAGCGCCCCATTCGGGGACCGAACGGTGTCGCAGATGCCGATGGATCTCAGCCGCAAGCCAGCTCGGTGGCCCGCGACCAACTGCCCATCCGGAAGCGGATGGTGGTCGCCGGCGGGACATCACCCTTCAGGTCCGCCGGATCCGTGCGCCAGGCCTCGTAGGCCGCTAGCGTCGTGGATCCCGTCTCCCGCAGGCACTGCCGGATCGCAGCAATGAGCTGCTCCTGGGTCCACTTCGTCGTCGCAGTCTGGAGCTGCTGGGGCTGTTCGATCACGGCGAGACCCGCGAGCTCCAGCGCACGGTTCCAGCTGCCGAAGCGGCGCTCGTAGAGCGGAGCTGATGGATCGGTGCCCCTGCGGCGCTGCTCGAAGGTGCGACGTCCCAGGGTGTTCTCTCCCTGCGCCAGGTGGATGAGCACGTGCAAGAGCTGCTGGTTGGTGTAGACGACCGGCCCGGACTTCATGGGCGCAGGGACGTGCACAGCAGACAGAGTCATGGTCGGTCCTCTCGTTCTGAAAGCCGGATGTGCGTCAGAGCGTCTGCACCTGCATCAGCTGCCGGTCGCGGGCGATGGACGCGAACATCTCGTTGAAGGTCCTGGGGAACTCGCCGTAGCAGGTCGAATCGTCGATCTCGACGGTGAGGTCCGGCCGTTCCTTGAGCCAGGCGGCGGCCTGCTTGTCGACATGGGCCGGGCTCTCGCCGTCGAAGTCGATCGGGTGCCAGGTCTTCTGGTCATCGCTCACGTGCAGCGTGAGCGTCACCAGATCGGCGTCGGTGGGGGCCGGGGCAGGAGCAAGAGCAGTCATGGCGAGCGGTCCTTCGTGGGGTGGGATGAGAAGCCCACGAACAGCCGCCCGAGAAGGGGCCACCCGCAGCCGACACGCACGACGTGTCACAGAGTCCTCCGGATCAACTCCGTTGATCCCCAAGCGCCAAACAGACCCACAGGCGCCTTGCGCGCCCGAGCCCCGCTCGGCGCGCCCTCTCCACCCCCTATCTCGCGGCATTCTGACTCATTACAGGATGTCATTCAATAGTCGTTTAGATAGGATGCCCTCGAAGACCAGTCGATCCAATCTGACTGGATGGCGACAGGATGGGCGAGGCGAGAGGCGATGAAGACCTGGAGGACGAGAAAGGCTGGGATCTCTGCTGTGACGTCGGCTGTGGCCGCGGGTGTTGCGCTCGTTGGATGTTCCGGCGGCGGCACAACCCAGGCACAGCCGTCATCCGCTCCGAGTCCGACTGTGAGCACCGCCAAGGCCACCGACCAGGCCCTCGGTGAGGCACTGGACAAGCTCGTCTTGCATGACACCGGAGGCTCAAGCAAGGACGGAGGGGCCTGCTTGGCCGCCGCCGTGCGGAAGGCCGGCATGTCGGAACAGGCGCTGGCCTATCTGGTCAAGACCGGCGGCGACGCCATGGGTGCAGTCGTCGACGGACTGAACAAGGTGAGCGAGGACGACGCTGCGCTCCTGGCCTCGCGGTCGCTGCGCGAGGACTTCGACGCGTGCATCGACAAGGTTGTACTTCCGAACGGCAGCAGCCCCAAGACTCAGAGCTACGTGCCGCCGAAGGCAGCCGCGAAGCCTGTAGCCGGCAAGCCGAACCTGCAGCCGGCTTACCCGGTCCGCGCGGATCAGCCGGTCAATTCGTCCCTTGAGCTCACCAAGGGCCTGGTCTCGATGTTCTCCTCCTACGCCCGGGACAAGGGCCAGAAGAAGACCTACGCGGCGGCCGGCCAGTGCCTGTCGACCTTGGTGTACAACGCGGACTTCAGCCAGGAGGCGCTGCACTTCTTCGCCGGCGGCGCGCCCCTCGGCGCCGGGTCGATCGTCGAACACCTGCCGAACGACAAGGACAAGGCGATCTGGCTGTCGCCGAGGTTCACCCAGGGGCTTGCCGACTGCACGACGAATGCGACGCCGACTCTCACGCCTGGCTCCTGAATGGGAGCCCATCAGACACAAGAAGGACCCGGTGCGATGTGTCGCACCGGCCCTCTTCTCTTCCCGCCGTCACGTGAAGGTGGGTGCGGTCCGCAGTAGGTGACCCCGCCCGAGAGGAAAGGAATCGAGCAGGGTCACCTGCTGCAGCGATGCGCCGCCAGGGGGGGGACTGACTGGGCGCGACTGCGACTCTACTGGTATCCGAGCAGAAGCGAAAAGAGTGCAGGTGGCTTATCGACTAGTATCGATAAGATGGGCCTCATAGATCAGTCAAATAGGGCAAGGAGAAGCCGCGCATGACCGCCACACAGGAGTTGGAGAAGACGAAGCAGCCCGTGCGCGGCACGAAGAAGAAGCCGCCGGGCGCGACACAGAGCAGCAGTAGTGGGCGCCAGGGCATGTTCGTCCGGCTGGATCCGGACGACAAGCAGCGCGCGGAGTACTGGGCTGGCAAGCGCGGGTTCTCCTCGGTGAACGAGTACGTGGCCGAGGCGGTGGTCGAGAAGATCCGGCGCGAGAACCTCGACTACGACCTGCCGACCCTGGAGATCGCCCGCCTCAACGAGCTCGTCGACCAGGTCGCGGCACTGGCGAAGAACTCGGCGAACCTCGAACGCGTCGTCACCACGGGCTTCGACTCGCTGATCGGGCTCACCCGCGGCGACAACTACCTCTTGGACGACGAGGACGGTGAGCTCGGATGAGCCGGGACTTCACAGAGATGCTGGAAGCGGCCACACCCACCGCCGAGGTGATGAAGGTGGACACGTCCTTCCTCGACGCCTACCGGCGCGGCGGGAGCGAAGAGCTCAAGCGCGTCCAGGCCCAGGTTGCTCAGCCTGGGCCTGAGGTGGCAACGCCCGAGCCGGGGGCGCAGCTTGATGAGGCCGGCAACGTCGACTCTCAACCCGAGGTTGAAAGTCTGCAGGCTGATCCCGACGTGGACGCCGAAGAGGATCGCCTGGACCTGGAGCCGGAACACGAGCCCGATGACGGCGACTCCGAGCGGGCCGGCGGATCCAACCAGCGTGGTGGTGACGGTGGTGGACAGGGAGGAACTGCGGGGGTGCTCCCCGGCGGTGCGCCGACGGGCCCTGCGGCCGATGCTGCTCCGGCTCCCGGGGCACAGCCAGACGTCGAGAACGCTGCCGCGACGGAAGTCACTTCTCACGACGTCGTCGCCGCACCGGATGAATCCGAGCATGTAACGCCCGGCTCGCTCCAGCTCACCGACCATCAGGACGCCGTGCAGAGCGCGGCCTCGAAGGGGGGCTCGGGCAGCACAGCCGAGACCGCCACGCTCCCCCAGTCGGGCTTCCGGCTCGCCGGCGTGCAGAGCCAGCCGCATATCAAGGCGCTGCCCGAGAGCATCATGAACGCGCTGCGGGAGCAGCTGCGAGCAGCCGCGGTCCGTGAGCTGGCTGTGAGCGACAGCGCTGCTCGGGAGTTCAGCCGGCGGCTGAGCCAGGGCACGCTGGTGACGGCGTTCCTGCTGGCGCAGCTCGACCTGCACCTTGATGCCGATCCTGCCACCGAGCGCGCCGTCGAGCTGTTCCGCTCCAGCGACCCGCTGCTGAGCAGCGTGGTGGCACGCCTGGCAAACATCGAGGCCGCTGAACGCGAGCGGGACGGGTTGCTGCGCAAGCTGCGCGACGAGCTGGGCGAGGTGCGCCAGACCAGCGCAGTAGTCGAGCAGGCACTGGCGTACTCCATAGCCGACCGCACGGAGAACTTCCTGCGGGGCTCGCACAACCTCCACGACGCGCCGATCACGCACAAGGAGGCGATCCACCTCCGGAACATGGCCCGGGAAGCGACCAGGAAGCAGTTGAAGCTTGAACGCGAGCGGGAAGGACGGCCGATTCGATGACCACGACGAGCAAGGCGAAGCTCTTCCCCGCCCGGCAGCGCTGCAGCCGTGCGGCAAAGTTCGACTCGCCGGGGTGGAAGACCCTGGCCACGGCACACGCCGTCCTCGGATCCGTGGTCGGGACCGAGGAGGTGGTGTGGGCCCGGGACCTGAGGCATCTGCTCACCCACCAGAACGGCGCACTGCGCACGGAGAGCGCGCTGACGAAGTTCCGGGACCTGGATGCTGAGCGCGATGAAGACGAGGTCGATCACGCGCACGTCGGGGGCAAGGTTCCGCTCGGTGTTCCACGAGCCTTGAAGATCCCCGATTCGCTCGCCGCAGTGATCCGGACAGCGGATGCTCCTGTATAGGCGCTCTGCTGGAGCCGCAGCGGCCGCGCGGACTGGCCGGAGACTGTCTCGAAGCTGCACGAGCAGAAGTGCGTCGTCATCGATCCTGCCTGAGAGGGTGCAGTCCCGCGCTGTCTCTGTTGGTCCCGGCGCGCGCAGGGTCGCCGATCTACACTGAAGGCCTCGCAGGAGGTCCCCGGTGCCACCCTTCGTTCTGCCCGCCCCGCTCGCTCTGGCCCGCGCAGTCACTGCCGTGCTGGAGGCGCCGGTCTGGACGCTGGAACCGAAGTGGGATGGGTGGCGGTGCCAAATCCACACCGCCGGCGGACGGGTGTGGAGCCGCCACGGCACGGACCTGTCCGCCGCGTTCTCCGACGTCGCAGCCGCCGCCGTCGCCCTGCCGGACGCCGTGCTGGACGGCGAACTGGTCGCCGTACTCGACGACGGCAGCGGGGTTGCCTTCGACCGGCTGCAGTCGCGCGCCGGCCGCCGGGGCCCGCGGCGCGGCGCCGACTTCACCGTCCACGTCGCCCTGTTCGACGTCCTGGCCGTCGGCGACACCGACTGGCGGCCGCGCCCGTATGCCGAGCGCCGCATCGAACTACTGCGTCTACTCGAAGACGGCCCGGCAACCTTGCGCGCGGTGCCGACCACCCAGGACCACGGGCAAGCCCTCAAATGGATCGGGGCGCTCGCGGGCGTGGAGGGCCTCGTGGGCAAGCGGACCGACGGGCTGTACGCCGCCGGCCTTGCCTCCGGCTGGGTGAAGTGGCGCGAGCGCCACACCACCGAGGCGTCGTCATCGGATTGACCGGAACGACGCCGGCGGCGCAGGCCCTCGTGTTGGGCAGGCCAACGGGAGGCCGGATGCGGCCGGTTGGCGTGAGTCTGCCGCTCACTCAGCCAGTGCGCCTGGCCGTGGCTCCGCTCCTGCACGCGGCCGGCGAAGAACTGCGCGAGCTATCGGGCACGGTGGGAGGGCTGCCCGGGGCGGCCCCGGTACGCTTCTGGCCGGTCAAACTGGAGGTCGTGGTGGAGATCGAGGTCGACCACGAACGGTTGGAGTTCGGCCGTTATCGGCACCGTCCGCGTGTTCGACGCGTGCGCGGCGACCTGACGCCCGAGACGCTCGAAGAAGGGCACTGACCGACGAGCGCCGTAGTCCCCTGAAAGGTATTCGCAAAGGTACCCATGGGTGCATACTCGGGGTATGGCTGACACCACCGTGAAGGTCGACTCGGACACCAGGGACCGCTTCGCTGCGGTCGCCGCAGCCCGCGGACAGAGCGTGCGCGCCTACCTGGCCGACTTGGCCAAAGACGAAGCGAACCAGATCGCCCTCAGTAGGGCGACGGCCGTGTTCCGCGACATCATCGCCCGACCCGGCCTGGCCGAGGCGTTCGACGAGGCCTTCCCCGACGACGCCCCGGCTCGGCGAAGCACCGCGGGGCGGACGGCCTGACCCTTGGAACTGCACATCGACATCCGCTGGCTCCTTGACCGACAGGAGGAACTGCTCGGCAAGGAACTCGGGGTTCGGGACTATTCGGGCCTGGTAGCCGCCGTAGCTCGGCACAGAGTGAACACACCGCAGCTAGATATGGGCGATCTCGACGCCTACTGGCCGGCTGCGGCCCTGCTCGAGCAGCTGGTCCTGCTGCGCCCGCTGCCCGCCCGCAACGCGTACTTCGGGTACGGCGTGGCGGTGGCATACATCCGCGCCCGCGGGGAGGAGGTCGATGACTCCTTCGAGCAGTGGCGGGATCTGATCACCGATATCCGCGCACTGCGGCTCACTGTCTACGACATCGCCGACCGACTGCGCTCCTGGCGCAGCGACGGGTAGACAGCACCAGCTAGAACTCACGCCCAGCGGGCCAGGCCGGCTCTCCGTACCGGTCCGACCCGCTACTTGCTGCCCGAAGCCACTTGATCGCCGGGGCGAGCTAACGATTGAACGACTGCGTCTACCACCGCGCCGAGCGGCATCACCGGTGCGCAACAATCAGCCACGCACGAGACATTGCGAGGAAGTCATGGAGGCACAGTGGGCGTAGGCACCACCAACCTCGGAGTGGTGTTCATCCACGGGCTCTTCTCGTCCGAGGAGACATGGGACCCACTCGCCCGACTCCTCGAATCCGATGAGGAGCTGGCTCATGTCGCGGTGAGACGGTTTGGGTACGCAACACCCAAGTTCCGTTTCAGACCCGACCGTCGTACTCCCGACTACAACGACCTCGCAGAGAGGCTGAAGACGTTCTTGCAGTACGACGCGGCCGGGCACGACCGCCTGTTCCTGGTTGCCCACAGCCAAGGCGGGCTGATCGTTCAGCGCTACCTCGCGCGGATGATCCAAAGCGGGCAAGGGCAGCAACTTGCCAAGATCCGAGGCGTCGTGCTGTTTGCCTGCCCCAACGGCGGCTCCGACTTCGCACTGCCGCTTCGTAGCGCGTGGTGGTCGAAGAATCCTCAAGTGCGCTCACTGGGACCGCTCAACGCTGACGTGCGGGACGCCCAACAAACGGTCCTTGACCAGATCGTCTATGCCCAGGAGGTGGGAGCGTCCTCGTGCCCCATCCCGTTCTGGGTATTCGGGGGAGAAGAGGACCAAGTCGTCGTTCGCGCCTCCGCTCAGGGAAGCTTTCCTAAGGTCTTCATGCTTCCCGGAGATCACTTCAGCATCATCCAGGCCAAGACGCACGAGCACCCTGCCTACGTCGCTCTCCGCACCCATCTACTGGAAGTTGAGCAGACAGATCCGGAGGATCCAAGCGCCCCTGCTTCGAGCTCCTCCGGATCCGCGATCCAGGCTGCGCCGTGGGGCGACAGCGCGAAGGCCGCGCGGATCTTGGACGTACTGCCTCCCTACGCAGACTGGCTCAAAACGCTGCGCGCCCAGGATTTCTTCGTGGTCAGCGGCCGCATCAACAGACTCTTCCTCGAAGCAGCCGATGCCCTCAGCAACGACCCCCTCCAGTTCATCGACCCCGCCTTGCGCGATGCAGCAACGGCGTGCAGCGGTGCCGCCACTGACCTCAGCGCAGCAATGCTCGAACTTCTCTTTGCCGACCGTGTTGACGCCAAGGCGTCCGAAGCTCTGCCGGCACGGGAGAGGGAAGACGCCTGGACATTCGTCCTCGGCGAGTACCAGCGCGGTGAGGGTGAGCTGCGACTGCAGACGCTGCGCACCGCCTTCTTCGAGGCCTACGACGCCCTGGTGCGCCTCCTCAATGAGCGCCTGCTCGCACCAGCAGGAACAACACCGCCGCTCAGTGGCACGAGCACGCCGGCAACCGTGGCCGGCCCACCGGCAGCACCCAACGCCTCCGGCCCGCAGCCGCGTGTGGGCCAGGGCCTGCCCCGCTACGAACGCGAGCTGCGGGAAGCGTACGACCAGCTGCGGTCAGCAGGAATCGGGGCGCCGGACTCCGACGCATACCTCTCCGGCGCCACCGCCGTGCAGCACTTCACGGCCGCCGAGAAATCCGGCCCTGGCTGGGTGCTCAGCCTGAGAAACGGCCGGGCCATAGCCGTAAGTGCACCTCTCTGGAGTGCCCTTGTACGGGCTGGACGTCCAGCGGTGGACGGTGACCCCCTCAACGCGGTCGGATACCCCAGCGCCCCAGGGACCGATCCCGCAGTGCTCGGCCCAGACGTGCAGCGTGTCGCACTCGAAGGCGGAAGCTGGGGCAAGGGCTGGCTGGTCCGCCTCGACAACGGCTGGCGCTGGGAACCCCAAGTGGATCTGGGCTTCAACCAAACACGATCCGCCACCAACTGGACCGCTACCCAGCCCGCACCTCAACTGCGGCTGCGCGCCGTCATCACGTGGCCCTGGGACATTGCTGCTGAGGAACTGGAGGTCACCCCGGCGCGGCGCCGCGACCTCAAGACCCAACTTCCCTTCAGCCGTGTTGCCGGTGCGGTGAGCACGCTCTCGCTGAGGAGAGGCGCAGATCTACGTGCCGCGGACTGGGACCTGGGGCCGAACCGTAACGCCAGCGACTCCGTCAGCTATTCGGCAACCATCACCTCCCCGGACGGGAGGCCGGCCCTGACAGGGGCGGTCATGGCCGCTCTGCCCGGCGCCATGCAATCGTCGACCGTGACCTGCGCCGAGGTCACGATCCAGGACGCCGACGCCTGGGCTGCCGCACTCCCACCGGGTGCGTCGACCAAACTCACCCTCGAGGAGATGGCATCCGTCCTGCTGGCGGCCTGGGAGACAGCAGCCGAAGTCCTGCCGGCGGCTGTGTGCGAGGCCACGATGATGCGGTGGGCTGGCCCACCCACCGTTGAGCTGCGGATGAGTGCCGAGGGGCCGCACGATCAGCCCCGGCCTGCCCTCGACACTCTGATCGATTTCGGTGAGGTCGGGCCGACCGACCGCAACTCGCTGTCGGAGATGGCAGTCACGATCACCGTGTCTCCGATGCTGGAGGACACCGAGCGCCGGAAGGTGCTCCGGCGTGCTCTCGTGCGCATGCTCGGGCGCTTCGGATATTTCGAGGCCGACGAGCATCTCTTCACGTGAGGTACGGACAACTGCCTTCGTGAACAGCACGGGAGAGCCGACGGCGGCAACCGTGAACTGCTCTGACGGGCCGAGGAGTTGGGCCCGTCAAAGCGAGCAGGATCAGGCGACGACTTTCTCTCCAAGACGTTTCGTCACCCAACTTGGGGCCGACGCCAGGAACGTGAGCATTTCCAGCGCGGCACGTATCGCCAAGCGCACGGTGCCCGCCGCCCAGCGGCAGGAAGTCGCGCATGCCCTCCCAGTTGCGGCGCCAAGGTGCTGCGGGCGTACCGCGTCCGGCTCGGCGCGGCATTGCCGACTGGGTGGTGACAGCGCTCGACAGGTGACGGCCCCGAGAAGCACAGCTTCTCGGGGTCTCCTTTTTCTCACGAGCGGCGATTGCTCGAACAGCGTGCCGGCGTCGGGCTTGTTTACATGACTCCCGCACCATCCCGATCCCTTTCAGATCCTTTTTAATCATCATTCAATCGCCCTTTTCGAGTAGGCTCTTACTCGTTTCAGAGTCAACGGCGAGAAGGAGTCGACATGGTCGCGATCGTGGTCGCAGAGAAGCCGAGCGCAGCGAGGAACATGGCCAGTGCCCTCGGCGGGACGAAGGGCAGCTACAAGGGCACGGCCTACGAGGTGGCGACCTTGAGGGGTCATCTCTACGAGTTCGCCCAGCCCCACGCGATGGTGGACCCCTCGCTCGCGGACGGCTATCAGAAGTGGGACCTGGGCAATCTGCCGTGGAACCCGCAGGATCTTTCGTGGAAGCGCGAGCCGCAGAAGAACGTTGCGGACGTCATCAAGACTCTGCGTGCGGCGCTCGGCCGCGGCGACGAGATCGTCATCGCCACGGACCTGGATCCGTCCGGCGAGGGCGACCTGCTCTTCTGGGAGGCGATCGACGAACTCGGCTTCCACGGCAAGCGGTTCAGCCGCATGGAGTTCACCGACGAGTCGAAGGTCTCGATCCAGAAGGCCTTCGAGCAGCGCCGGCCGGTGAAGTCCATGCAGGACGAGGGTGATTACCGCAAGGCGATGTACCGCTCGCAGTGGGACTTCCTCTCGATGCAGTTCACCCGTATCGCCTCTGTTCTCGCCCGCCAGTCCGGTCAGGACCTAGTGCTGCGCCAGGGCCGGCTGAAGTCGGCGATGGTCTCTCTCGTCGGCGACCAGCAGAAGGCTTATGACGCGTACGTCAAGAAGCCGTACTTCCAGAACCGTTTCCGCGACGAGAACGACGTCATGTACACGAACCCTGATGAGCCGCGGTTCGACCAGAAGGGCCAGGTGCCGCAGCAGTACGGCCCCTCCCCTGTCGTCCTGGACAGCAAGGCGGGCAAGAAGACCGCGCCGCCGAAGCTGCTCGACCTGGCGTCCCTGTCCTCGATGCTCGTCGGCAAGGGCGTGAAGGCGAACCTGACGCTCTCGACCTACCAGAAGATGTACGAGGACCAGGTCGTCTCGTACCCGCGCACGGAGGACAAGACGATCACGCCCGAGCAGTTCAAGGACCTCGCCCCGCTGGTCGACAGGATCGCCGCCGTGGTCGGCGTCGACGCTGGGCTTCTGACGCACCGCCAGCCCCGGTCCACACACGTGAAGCCCCAGGGCGCGCACGGCGCGAACCGTCCGGGACCGAAGGTGCCCTCCTCGCTGGACGAGGTCGAGCACAAGTACGGCAAGGCCGGACGGCTCATCTACGAGATGCTCGCGAAGAACTACCTGGCCATGCTCGCCGAGGACTACCTCTACGAGCAGCAGAAGGGCCACTTGGAGAAGTACCCGGACTTCGTCGGCATCGCCAACGTGCCCAAGAGCCCCGGCTGGCGGGCCGTATTCGATCCGGACGCCAGCGACGACACGGCCGAAAGCGACGAGAACGAGTCCGGCAAGGGCCTGGGCCAGACCGCGGAGCCGTTCGTCTTCGAGGGCGCGAACAAGCGCCCCGAGCATCCGACGATGAAGTGGCTGATGAAGCAGCTGGAGAAGCACGACGTGGGCACGGGCGCGACCCGCACCTCGACGTACTCGGAGGTCACCAACGACAAGGCGAAGTACCCGCTGCTGACGGAGAAGGGCCGGAAGCTCAGGCTCGCGCAGGCCGGCGAGATGAGCTGGCGGCTCCTGCCGGGCACGCGCATCGGCAATCTCGGGCTCACCGAGAAGGTCTACGCCGACATGCGCGACATCGCCGCCGGGACGGCGACGGCCGAGGAGCGCCTGGCCGTCGTCGCCGGCTGGGTGCGCGAGGACATCGCCACGATGACGAAGAACGCCGCGTCCATGCGCGCCGAGTTGGGCCTGAAGGAGCAGGTGGTCGCCGCCCGCGCCGAGGGCGTGTGGCAGGCCGCTCCGGGCGGGCCGAAGAAAGTCGCCTTCAAGAAGATCTGGTCGGGCCACGAGTTCAGCGATGACGAGGTGGCGAAGCTCCTCGCGGGCGAGACGATCTCTTTCGAGGCTTCGAAGGCGGACAAGCCCTTCACGGCCACCGGTGCGCTCGGCGTCGGCGACTTCAAGGGCCGCAAGTTCGTCGGGTTCCAGCTGGAGGTGCCGGACAAGCCGACGAAGTGGTCCGGCCGGACGTTTACTCCGGCGGAGGTCGCTGGGCTCCTGGCGGGTCAGACGCTGGAGATCGACGACTTCGTGAGCTCCAGGACCGGTAAGACCTTCGGCTGCAAGGTCAGTTGGGACGCGAAGGCCAAGAAGATCGTTCCCGACTTCGGCTCCGGCGACGCGCCGCCGCGGTCCTGGTGCCAGCACGTGTTCACGCAGCAGGAGCGTGATGACCTGGCGGCGGGCAAGACGATCCAGGGCAAGGGGTTCGTCTCGAGCCGTGGAAAGACGTTCGATGCTGCCGTGGCCTGGCGAGAGGAGGGCGGCAAGAAGAAGATCGTGCTGTCGTTTGGCTGACGCCCGACCGAGCACTGACGAGCAACAGCGGGCCCCGGATCTCGGGGCCCGCTGCAGCCTTTTCACGACAGCGACGACAGGATCGTATCTGGCGCTCCTCCCCCGCTTCAGTCTCGTGCGCGCCGGCCAGCACTCCGCCGGCCGCCTGGCAGGGGCCGCGAGTATCGACCGGTGCGTGCGGATGCCGAGCCTGACGTGGTGGGGCAGCGGGTCTTCTGGACGCCGGGGCAGGCCCTGATGTGGTGCTCGCCCACGAGGCGCTGGCGGTCCAGGGGTTGATCCAGCGGCTCGGCGACAGCCACGGCTGGCACCCCGACGACTTGGCGTACGCGAGCGAGGCGCAGCGGGTGCACACCGCGCGGGTGTTCTTGGTGCTCGATCCAGCCAACGAGACGCTGTGCGTCCCCGGGCACTACCACTTCCGGCACTCGGAGCAGGCAGTGCTCGACGGAATGCCGGTCCGTCAGGAGATCTTCGACCGGGACGACTCAGCCGATGCGCTGGTCGTGCTCGACCTGGGCGACGACGTTCCGCGCTTCGAGGCGGTAGCGATCGGCTGAGCGCCTCTGCCCCCGCGGCGCGACTGATCTGTCAGCCGCTCAGACGACACCCGATGACTCGGACCCGCTAGTCGGAGCCATCGGGCGTCACCATTCAAACCACTTTCATTCTCGATTCAAATGACCTATCTAAGATATGATGCTATCTACACACCTCATGTATGTGGTTATTCGGATAGGCCAGTCGGTGACCATTGGGTCGCGGGAGGAGATGAGGATTCATGGCGAAGCTGTCCTACAAGGTGCCTTCATCGCTCTCGCGAAGTTTCCTCGACCACGAGATCACCCTGAGCAAGGGGGGTTGGGCGGCCAAGCCCTCCCCCATCAAGCAGCTCCTCTTCTTCGGCGGTGGTTTCCTTGTTCTGCTGTGGCTCAGCACGTCGACGTTCGTCGCGAGCTCGGGACCAGTGGCCATCACGTTCTTCGTCCTCTGGGGACTGGCGGCGATCGCCTACTTCGGCGGGCTGATGAAGACGAAGGAGCTGCGCATCATGCGGGTGCCGGCCTTCCTGGCTTACGTGCCGCCGAAGGCCCGTCACGTCTTTGCGCGCCGCAGCTCGAACCCCACGGACTTCTACTCGATCGTCGGCATCGACGGGATCGACGAGGACGGGCTGATCCGCTTCTCCGACGGCGGCGAAGGTCGGGTCTACCTGGTCGTCGGCTCGGCTAGCTACCTGCTCTTCGACGAGGACCGGGTCGGGATCCTCGATCGGGTCGACTCCTTCTGGCGCAAGGTCGAGACGGCCTGCGAGCACAGCTTCATCACGACGAAGGAGCCGCAGCGGGTCTACCACCAGGTGGCGAACCTGGAACGGCGCAACCAGGCCCTGCAGGTCCGCGATCCCGATCTGATCGAGCTGCAGAACGAGCAGTACGACATTCTCACGCAGCACGTGGGCGGGAAGTTCACCTCGATCCACCAGTACCTGCTGCTCAAGGGCAAGAACGCCGACGCACTGCGCAAGGGGCACCAGGTCCTCCAGGCCGAGGTCGGTGGCTCGACTCTGATGATCAAGGAAGCCACGGTGCTCGACCGCGAGGAGGCTCTGCCGATGCTCCGGGTCTTCTACCAGGGCATCGACGACGAACTGCTCGATCTCAAGGCGTCGCTGAACTGACCAGCGCCAGGCCGGCCACCACGACGAGGAACGAACGAAGGACACCATGGCGCTGATGACGAAAGTCCGGGCACAGCTCGGCATTCCGGGAAAGAAGCCTGCCGAGACGAATGAGACCGCGGAGCTTGTGGTCGATGATCCGCGCGCGGACGGTGCTGCTCAGGCTGAGGGCGTGCAGGACGCGGCGGACATCGCAGCCGATGAGGCCGCTGAGCCGAAGAAGAACTGGTGGCAGCGCCGCCGGGAGGTGAAGCACCTCCAGGGCACGTTCGACGCCTACCCTCACCTGCTCGCGCTGAAGCCGAAGGAGAAGTACCTCTTCCGCTCCGACTACTTCGAGGTCGACGGCTCGGTCGTCTGCATCCTGGCGTACTTCCACGACGACGCCGCACACGAGAACTTCGCCGCTTTCTGGGGTATCGACCGGATCCCGGACGGCCTGGACGAGCGGGTCACCGCCGTCGTGCTTGAGCAGGTCAAGCGGATGGATGAGAAGTGGATCGACTCGTACACCAAGCAGTCGGAGAAGCTGGACCGGCTGGATGCGAACGAGCAGGAGGAGACGGGCACGGCCTCCTCCAGGCGCAGGGCCGCGAAGATCTCCGGTGACCTCGGGATTACGATCGGTGAGATCCAGGACGGTGCGAGCTACCTCTCGGTGCACAACCGGCTCTTCCTCAAGGCTCCCGATCTGGCGACCCTGGACGACACGATCGACCGGGTCACGCGTCTTTACATCGACCGATTCGGCACGCTGAAGGCTGCGCCCTACGCCGGCGAGCAGCGCCAGGAGCTCTCGGGCCTGTGGAAGAACAACGAGAAGAAGAAGGGCAAGGGCTTCCACTTCACCTCGACCGAGCTGGCTGGCTCGTACTCGCTGGTGACCAACGGCCTGAACGACAAGGGCGGCGAGTACGTCGGCTACATGGTCGGCGACGTCAACAACAGCGCCGTGCTCATGGACGTCAACGCCTATGACCACCACGCGATCGTCGCCGACGCCACGCTCAGCGAGTACCTGGACCGCCAGCGGGTGGCCAACATGTGGTGCTCGAAGATCTCGCAGGCGGCGCTGCTGAGCAACGGCCAGGTCGTCCACCTCATCCTCGACGGAGCGAACCTCGACAAGCTCGGCCCGAAGTTCGAGCGGCTCACCTCGCGCGTGGACCTGAATCAGGGCGACGTGAACATGTTCGAGATGTTCGGCGAGGAGGAGGACGAGCTGACGGTCTTCTCCGCCCAGATGGAGAAGCTCAAGCTGATGTTCGAGCAGCTCTACGAGACCAGCGACGGAGCGATCGGCTCGATCATCCGCAGCGCCCTCGAAGACACCGCGACCGACTTCTACATCGAGCAGGGCATGTGGCGGCACAACGCCAAGGAGCAGCGTCATCGCCTGCGCGTGGTGAACATCCCGCACACCCAGGTGCCGCGTCTTCAGATGTTCGTCTCCTACGTGGCGACCGCGCACAAGGCACTGCTGAACTCCAGCAAGACCGACCCGGACCAGCTGCGCGCCTACAACGTGCTCAGGGGCATCGCCAACGCGATGCTGAGCACCAACGGCGACCTGTTCAACAACCACACGGCCTCGGCCGTGGACGGGGTCCGGGATGCGCGGCGCGTGGTCTACGACTTCTCGCGGCTCATGCGCCGCGGCAAGGGCGTGGCGATGGCGCAGCTGGTGAACATCGTCGGCTTCGCCGTCGGCAAGCTGGGGCTCGGCGACACGGTGATCATCCACGGCACCGAGCACATCGACGACCGGGTGAAGGAGTACATCAAGGATCAGTTCGACCATATGTACGAGCGCGGCGGCCGGGTGGTCTACAGCTACAACGACGTCGACAAGATGCTGGCCGACAGCGACTTCAACAAGTTCGACGCCGCGGACTACACGCTCTTCGGCCCGATGCGCGACGGCACGGTGGCGGAGTACCAGAAGCAGCTGCACCAGCGGATTCCGCCGGATCTCGCCCAGCTCATCACGACCAAGGGTGAGAACCTCACGTATCTGCGCCGGGGCGTCTCCAACGTGGTCTTCCACCTGGACCTGGCACTGGGGATCAACCCCTACCGCGAGGCCCAGCGCAGGCAGGTCCGCCTGGAGGCGGCCAGGGCCGAAGAGGCGGCCCGGATGGACGCGATCATGCACGACAAGCCGGCACCGGGCGTGAACCTCACCAGCATCCGGAAGCACAGCGAGGGCGGCGACGAGCCTGACGCGGGCCAGAACGACGGGGGCAAGCGCCGCGACGGCAAGAAGAGCCTGCAGCAGCCCGAGGACGGCGCAAGGCGGCCAGCGAGGAAACCAAAGCCGAAGAAGCTGGTCAAGGCATGAGCGGGATCAGCACTGATACGAAGGCGAGGAGCAGGGGAGAGACGATGAACGGGACGATCACGGCGGTGGCTCGGATGCGTGTCTGGGCCTGCCCCGGCGGTGGCGGAGCCCGCCAGGGCAGGCTCGCGCGCGGGCTCGCCCTCGTGCTCCTGGCCGCGCTGTTCGTGCCGGTCCTCATGATGGCGACCTCTTCGCCGGCGTCCGCGGACGACCAGAAGGAGCGCGACAACTACAGCCTCTACCAGCTGGCTTCGAACGCGAGCTCGTACTTCAGCGAGAAGAACTCGCCGTCGAACGACAAGGGCATGCACGAGAACTGGAAGCCGGTCACGAGCAGTCCTGCTTCGGGCGGTTCCATGCTCGGCTACGCCGACCCGGACTTCAGCCTGGGCAACATCGTGGGCTGGTTCTTCGCCGAGGTCTCAGGGTCCTCGCAGACCGTCACGTACGAGACCCTGGCAGCGAAAGACGACAAGGGCAACGCGAAGTACTCAGGCATGCTCGACTACGCGCACTTCGGGGCGGCCAACAACGACCTTGGCCTGGACACGATGTCCTCGGGCATCGGCGGACAGATCGTGAGCGTGATCGGAGGCTCCGTCATCTGGGTCCTCTACGCCCTGGCGCTGGCGGTCGGCACGCTGTTCTACGTCATCCTCCAGTTCCTGAAGCTCATCAACCCCTTCATGTGGTTCTACCAGGCGGTCAGGGCGGTCAATCCGACCTTCGCCGACGGGATGACGGAAGGTGATACCGGAGGTGGCGCGCTTTCGGGCCTCCAGCACTGGATCAGCGGCTGGTACGGCCTGCTCGTCGACATCTCGTGGCAGGCGCTGGTGCCGATCTTCATCGGCTTCCTGCTCATCGGCCTGGTCATGTTCAAGAAGATGGACCGCGGCTCGGCGATCAAGAAGCTCATCGTGCGTGTCGTCTTCATCGGCGTCGGCCTGCCGCTCATCGGGTCGATGTACACCAGCGTGCTCGACAAGTTCGACAACTCGGTTCTCGGCCAGCATGCCGGTCCGACGCGCGTCGTGCTGAGCACCTACGTCGACTTCGAGGCGTGGATGATGAACGACCGCCTCGGAATCCCGGACCAGGCCACTGTCTCCTGGAACGGCGACCAGGCCAGCTCTGACGCGATGATGTCGGTGCGCACGAGCGCGCTGGCGATCAACAAGCAGTCCCACGGAGCGACGTTCAACGGCATCAGCGTCGGCACGAAGGCCAACGACGCCGAGTCGGCCTGGAAGGACGGCACGGTCTCCGTCGGCACCGGTGCGTCGGACGACTTCAAGGCGGTGTTCTCGACCTTCGGGATCATCGGCAAGTACATCGCGAGCAACGAGATCGCAGCCTCCGACTTCGAGTCGGGGATCAAGAGCTCGATCACGCAGTTGGACGAGAGCGCGGATGTCAAGAAGAGCTGGTTCGTCGACAAGAACAGCTACGGCGACGTGGAGCAGTTCGGTGAGGAGAAGGGGCCGAAGCCGGTGGATCACCCGGTGATCTCGACCGACGGCACGGGCCTGACCTCCTCTCGTCCCGGCAAGGACTCGACGGTCTTCACGACGACCGGGACGAAGAGCAACTGCGGCTTCACGGTGGGCAAGACGCCCTCCTCGTGCAACCTGTCTCCTCTGGCGGCGTACAACTACCTCAACACCGGGTTCAGCCCCAGCTCGCTGAACATGTACAGCTCGAACAACGCCACGTCCGGCTTCACCCGCGAGAACCACATGGCCGTCAGCCAGGTGGGCACGGGGCCGGCGAAGTTCATGTACTGGTCCAACGCCGCCACGGTCCTGGGTTCCATCGTCCTGCTCGGCTTCTGGTACGCCATCGGCATGCTGGTCGGCTCGGTCAAGCGGATTTTCGGCCTCGTAGCAGCCGTGCCGTTCGCGACGCTGGGCGCGATGGCCGCGATCGCCAAGGTGATCGTCTATTCCATGGCGCTGATCCTGGAGGTCCTCGTCACGCTGTTCATCTACCAGTTCGTCTCGGAGTTCCTGATCTCGGTCCCGGACATCATGGCCGGGCCCGTGTCGAGCTTCATGAGCCCGGGCGGACTGTGGGGCAGCGCCGCGCTCGGCGGGATCATCGTGGTGATCCTCACGCTGGTCTCCTCGCTGCTGATCACGGGCGTCACCTTCGGTCTGCTGCGGGTCCGCAAGACGGTGCTGCAGGCGATGGACGAGGTGGTCACCAAGCTCGTGGACAAGTTCCTGGAGACCAACACAGTGCCGAAGCCGGACAAGGGCGGGCTGATGCCTGCTCTGGCCTCGGGTGTAGGGGCAGGCGCGGGTATGGCCCTGGGCAACAAGCTCGCCAACGGGTTCAACAGCAAGACCAGCGGCCCGGCGTCTCCGAGCACGGGCGAGCCGGCGGGCAAGACCGAGTCGACGAACGCCGGCGGCACGAACGGCGACGCCACGGCTCTGACTGCTGGCGAGCAGGCGCTGGCCTTGGAGGGCGGCGGCGAGGGTGGTCCAGGCGATCCGAGCAGCCCGGCGCTGGACGGTGGTCCTGGTGGCGGTGGCTCCGGTGGTGGTGGCGGTGCCGACGCCAAGGCTCTGCCGGGCGGCAGCGGTCCGGCTGGTGCTCTGGGCGCGTCTGACCAGGGCGACAGTCCCGACGACAAGGGCGGTCCGCTGCAGCTGACCACTGGCGGAGCGGGCAGCTCGCACTCGGACAAGCAGACGGCACAGAACCTGAGCAACCAGGGCGGCCTGTCCAACCTCGGGTACACCTCGGACGGCAACAAGGTCATCCCCGGCGAGGTCCTGGCCTCGTACACGGAGCCGCCGAGCTCTCGCGGTGGCGCTCAGAGGAAGAGCAGCGCCGTCGGCGCTGGTTCTGTCCCGACCAGCGGAGAGGCTGTCCCCGGCCAGACGGGCCCGACGCAGTTCGGCACGGGTGCCCCGGGCCAGCAGAGCTCCTCGGGCGGGAATCAGCAGGCTGCACCGCAGCGCTTCAGCGGCGGCGCTACTCCTGGTCTCGTTCCCGTTCCTGCTTCCGGGCAGCCGACCGCGCCGAGCACGCGTCCGACGCGCTCCGCCCAGGACACCCCGGCTCCGAGGCAGCTGGGAGCCGGAACGTCGGCTCCTCGTCCCGTGGCCGCTCCGGTTTCGGGTCAGACTCCGGCTGCGCCTGGTGCGCGGACTCCGGCTCGGACGCAGGCTGCCCGTCAGCCGGGTTCCATCCAGGCGTCGACGCCGACACCGCGCCAGACGCCCGCCCCGCGGGCTCAGGCACCGCGAACGTCGCCCCCTGCACCGGCTCCTTCGCCGCGGCAGGCTCCGGTTCCCCGTCCCCGTCCGCGCCAGGTTGCCGATCCGGC
The DNA here is from genome assembly GCF_044763085.1 of Streptomyces sp. NPDC096311. Classification (NCBI taxonomy): domain Bacteria; kingdom Bacillati; phylum Actinomycetota; class Actinomycetes; order Kitasatosporales; family Streptomycetaceae; genus Streptomyces; species Streptomyces sp. NPDC096311. The sequence continues at coordinate 72,699 of NZ_JBIWFN010000030.1, read as the reverse complement.
CCCTCAGAGCGTGGAGACTCCGGAGCCGCAGCAGCGGCCGGCCGGTGGTCCTCGCCGGGGCCGGCGCGAGGAGCCGCAGGACTGATCGGGCGAGCGTGGAGGGCTGACGCACGGCAGGAGGAGAAGGGGGAAGAGCATGAGGCTCGGATCGAGGCTTCACGGCGAGTTCCCGCCCGGCTGGTGGCGCTCGGCGCGATGGTGGATCACCGGGGTCCGCGAATTGGCATTGAACATCACGGCGGCCGTGGCCACCGTGGTGTTCGTCGGCGAGATGATGCGCGCTGTGCGGCATCGCGACGAGCCGCGGACTCTGGCGCGCATGTCCGGCACGTTCGAGGGGCACGTGGCCAGCCTCTTGGTCAACAGCGCAGGCTTGGTCGTTCTGGCCATCATGGCGATCGAGGACGGTCTGCATGTGGTGCTGACAGCGCTGCTGGCCGGGTGGTGTCTGCTCAACATCGCCATCAGTGCGATCGTGTTCGTCGTGGTGGCCCGGTCGAGGATCCGGCAGCCAGCAGCGTGGGCTGAGCTGGATTTCGTCGAGCAGCACGCGCCGAAGTACGGCCGGCCACCGCAGACGATTGAGGAGTACCGGGCGCAGCAGCTCCAGGAGTAGGTGTCAGAGGAAAGACAGAACCCCGTGGACGTGATGTCCACGGGGTTCTGTGCTGCGTGGGTGGTGCGGCAATCAGCTGTGCTTGCCGCAGTCCTTGGCCATCAAGGCCTTCGCCTGGTCGCTGTCGGCGGGGATGAGCTGGACCTGGTCGATCGAATAGGCGAAGGTGTACCCGAGCGTGATCATGCTGTCCGACATCGAGATCGAGCCGGATCCCGGGTCAGTGCCTGTCTGGTCGGAACCGTTGACGTCGTCCCAGAGCACACTGGTCCGGCTGTCGTTGATCGTGCCGGCCGAGAGAACCTGGTACTGACCCTTGTCGGTCTTGCCGTCCTTGACGATCGAGCCGTGCTTGATGTCGTCGAGGGCCTTCGTGGTCAGCTGGCACTGCTGATCGCCAGCGGTGACGTTGATGTACGTGATCTTGTGGCCGTTGATGGCGGCGATGCCGCCGCGCGCCCCGTCGGTGATGGAGATGTAGGCACCGTCGAAGCTGGAGGCCTGGCTGCTGCTGGGGCTCTGCGAGGAAGCAGCATCGCTGCTCCCGCTGCAGGCGGTGAGCATGAGAGCACCCGCAGCCAGGGCCGCGGCGGACACGGTGATCCTGGTCCGCGTCGCACGTGCGGTCCTGGTGAAGTTCATGGTGTTCTTCCTTCATTCGCGTTCCTGGACAGTCGGTTTGGTTCAGCTCTGCGGAGGTTGGACCGGCGGCATGCTCGGCATCGGCGGAACCGCGGAGGCCTGACGCGGCGGCAGCAGCATGAGGATGGCCGCAGCCAGCATCACGACCGACAGCAGGGACAGAAGTACCAGCCCGCCCCCGACGGACACGCCGTCGGTGCCGCTGACGGAGCCCATGGTCCCGAAGCCGTCGATCATGCCGATCAGGCCGGCGACGATGCCGACGACTCCGGCGGTGATGCGGGACCAGTTCGCCTTGCGGATGACTGCCACGGCAGAGGCAGCGATGGCCACGAGCATGATGAAGAGCAGGAAGCCGTCCTCGTCGCTGAAGTAGTTGACCGAGGAGCCCATGGCTGAAGCGACCGGCATGAACAGCGAGATGATCGCCAGGAACGCCGCGGCGGGAAGGATGAAGGTGGCCATCCCCCTCAGCTTGGCCAGTCCCGGACGCGAGGTGCTCTGCTGCATCGAGCGCGTGGCGCTCTGCGCGGCGGGGGCAACGCGGTTGCTGAGGAACTCCTTGGCTCCAGAGTTCTCAACGGCCGGCGCGACCTTGGTGTTGAAGAAGTCCCGGGCACCGTTGACGACCTGCTTGGCTCCGTCGGCCATCTGCTGCATCGACCGATCACGGGGCCGGCGCTCGGGGGCGATCAGTCCGGCATGAACAGCGGTCTGATACTCGGACATCGTCGGCTCGCGGTGATGCGTCTGCTGGAACCCGGCGGCCCACTGCTCGGCCGTGACAACGGGTGTACCCTGCGGTCGCGGCGGCACGGCCTGTAATGCTGTTGCATGGCCCTGTGTCGGCTGCTCGGGTAACCGAGGCTGATCCTCAGTCATGATCGCCCCCGCTTTCCCTCGTTCAGTCCTGCGTGTCCAGGTGGTGCCCTCTTCACAGGGACCAGCGTCTCGGCTCTGCAGTTCCACACTGCATCCCCGAGACCCGGCTCCCGACCACGCCCGGGAGCCGAAGCTGGCCCCTCGAGGACCACTTGACCGACGTCCGGGCTTTCTTCTCACACATCAGCACTTGCGAAGGCATTCGCAAGCGCACTATCAGTATTGCAGATTGATGTACCGGATGTACCACCTAACGACAGAAAGCCAGTCAAAGTCGCCTATGGATAGGTGACTTTGACTGGCCAGGACTCGGTCTGTCAGACGTCTTCTCGGAGGTTGTCGAGTCGATGCTCAGTCAGCGCCAGTGCGACTTCGGACTGGTTGAGCGCGTGCTCGCCGTCCTGGATGCGCCACTGAAGATGCTGCACGGGCGGGGCGTCTGCTTCCTGGAGCGCCAGGTCGCCGAGCTCGCGCAGCTCCGCGTACGCGCCCTGCAGCTGTTCCTCGTGGTGCGCCGACCGGACCCTGAGGCGGGCGACCCGCTCTTTCCACCAGCCCACCCGCGACTCGCGGTCGAGCGTGGTCTTCCCCTCGAGCCAGGCACGGAGTTCGGTCTGGTCGACGTCGCTCGGGAGCCCGGTGGCGAGGGGCCCTTCGGGTTCCGGCATGTCGATGGGAATGTGCGACAGCAGCACCGCGGGGGTCGTGTCGAGCACGTAGGCGATCGCGACGAGGTCGTCGACGGTCACAGGACGAGCGCATCGCTCCATCTCCGCGAGGGCGTCGGCCGAGATCGGGTGATCGAGCATCCGGAGCACATAGGCCAACTCGTCGACAGTCAGCTCGCGCAGCTGACGGTAGTGAGTGATGGCGTCGGACACAGCAAGGGACGTGGGAAGGGACGACGGCATGTACCGATCATAGGCACGCTCGGCGCGACCCCCGGGTGGGTTGCCCCATAGCTCTCGGCCGTCGTCACGCAGGCCCGTGACGGATCCCGAGAGAGGTACCATCCACCCCCTTTCGGGCTGAGGGTGGGCGCCAGAAGAGGCGCACCTTGGGGAAGAAGTTCAGGTCACCCTTGTCGTCGCAGCCAGGACTGCGCATGCCCCGTGCAGTGGCGCTCATCGCGTCGGAGTCAACTGCCTATCGAGTAGCATTCTGACTAATGTTTCAATAGAGTGCCGATAGGCATTCGGTTCACTCTATACAAGGCGGGCAACATGTTCGGGCACGACTCTTCCGCTGATTGCGGCGTGGCGCTCCAGAAGGTGGCCTGATGGCGTTGACCGCTGCGGAGATCGCCGACATTCGTCGCTACGCCCAGGAACTGGCCGACCAGGCGCCCCCACTCACCCCCGAGCAGCGGGACCGCCTGAAAGCCCTGCTCCGGCGTAAGCCGACCGAGTCGAAGCCAATCGCCGCCTAGAAGCGCCCCCACCAGGCCGGTGACTCCTCAAGCAGCACCTACAGCCTGCTCTGTGACGACCACGTAGCCGTGAACTGGTCTGAACGCTCCGATCTTCCCGTCGGTGCCCAGCCGTCCGGGCGGAAGCTGACCATCGGCAACCTGTGGGCCCCTGCGAATCAACGGTCACACAGGAACGAGCGGCGTCCGCCGTAAGGGTGCGCGTTGAACACGCACCCTTTGCGCGGGCTGCTCCGCCCGCGGGGTCAGCCCATCCCCTGGAGCGGCTCGATCTGTACCGATCGCGGATCGAACGTCGCCCTGCCCGGACGGCCGGGCAGGAGCGTTACCGTGGCCAGCGTCGTGACCACCGCGCGCTGCCGGTCCAGCGTCAGATCCTTCCAGGCCTTGGTGGGATCTTCGGCGGTGACGATGTCCACCAGGATGCGTGTCCGCTGCGGGTGCGCCATCTGCGCCTCGACGTCAGCCAGCCGGGCCTTGATCCTGCGGGTAGCGGCCTTGAATTCGGCGGCGTCCGCATCGTCGTCATCCGCGAACTCGTCGGTCAGGGACTTGATTCGGGACCGCAGGGCAACGGCTTTCGCTCGCAGCTCCTCCGTCCTCGGTGCGGTCTCGTCGACGAGGAGATCGACGGCGTCGGGGCGCGACAGGCGCCGGATCACGTACTCCTCGACGGTGAGGTCGATCGGTTCCGTACCGCGCGCCAGGTGCTTCGTCTTCCGGCACCGGTACAGCGGCGCCGTGAGCCCCCGCGTGCCTTTCGGGCCGCCTCGCGACCCGGACGTCACGGTCGTCCCGTCGTCGCAGACACCGCACCGGGCGATCCCCGACAGCAGCCACCGCCGGCCCGGTCCCGGGCTTGTCGCCCGGCTCTCGTCCTCAAGGAGGTGCTTCGCCGCCCGCCATGTGGCCTCGTCCACGATGACCGGCCACTTACCCGGGTGCAGCTCGCCGCGGTACTGACGCAGCCCTGCGTAGCGCTCGTTCAGGAGTACGCCGCGGATGGCGTTGTGTGACCAGGGTTTGCCGTTGCGGTTGAGGATGCCCCGCTTGTTGAGGTCGGCGGCCATGCCGGAGAGGGTCGCTCCGGCGAGCAGCGCGTGAAAGCAGTCCTTGACCTCGGCGGCCTCGTCTTCGACGAGCTCCGTGCCGTCTGCGGTGTAACCGAAGCAGCGCGGCCCGGTCGGCGGCAGGCCGCGCTCGACGCGCTGGCGCATCTCCCGCTGCTCCCGCTCCGACATCTGCTCGACCTCGAACGTGTCGACCTCGCCGAGGAGGCCGGCGAGGAGGCGGCCGGCGGCCGTCGTGAGGTCCAACTCGGGGCCCTTGACGCACAGCACGGACACCTCGTGCTTGCGGAGGATCTCGATTCCCTCGGCCCGTTCGCGCCGGTTCCGCCAGAGCCGGCCTAGCCGGCCGAGCATGTAGACGATGATGACGTCGACTTCGCCGCGCTGTACGGCAGCCATGAGGAGCTCGTACTGGGGCGGTGTTTGCCGTGGGTGGCCGACTTGTCGTTGTCTCGGAAGCGGCGCCCCTGGAGGGGGATTTCGCGCCGTTCGGCCAACTCTGCGGTGTCCTCGCCTTGACGGATGACACCGTCTTCGTCGCCGGCATCCGCCTTGCTGATGCGCTCGTATGACGCACCCTTACTAAACGGGGTCATACATTGAAGCACGGGTGCGAATGCCCTCTGAACTGCGTGTTCCTTGATCACGACCTGGTGACTCGACGTGCACCAATGAGGGAGACAGAACGGTCGTCGAGGCAGCGCCTGATGATCGTCGACACGTGCTTCGCCGGCTCATTGATCAGGTACGAAAAGGCGAAGGTGAAGGCCGACTGTGCGATGTCGCCGATCATGAACAGGTTCGGGAAGCCGGCGGTCATGATCCCGTGCAGGGATCGCTCGCCTCCAGCCCACTTGTCCGACAGCAACTGGCCATCGCGTCCGGGCACGGCGAACTGGCCGATGCGGCTGCGGCCCGCGCTGACCGCGATGCCGGTGGCAAAAATGACGCAGTCGGCCTTGTACTCGACACCGTCCACGACGACACCGGTGGTCGTCAGCCGCTCCACTCCCCGCCCCTGCGTATTGACGAGGTTCACGTTCGAGCGATTAAAAGGTCGGGCAGATAGGCGCGGTGCTGGTACCCCGGCAGCAAGACAGGCACAGGTCCTGGCGATCATGGAGTTGCGACGCTCTGTGATCACTGAGGAGACCTGTGCCTGTGCTGCCATCATGGCTGACCGAACCACTCTGGGGCCAATTCGCGGCCCTGCTGCCCGAACGGCCGGAGTACCACCCGGACCATCCGCTGGGCTGCCACCGCCCACGCATCAGCGACCGGATCATCTTCGACAAGATGCTGCAGCTCCTGCGCTTCGGCTGCTCCTACCAGGCGATCGCCGACACGACCTGCTCGGCCACCACGATCCGTAACCGCCGCAACGAGTGGATCCGGCTCGGCGTCTTCGCCAGGTTCAAGCAGATCGCGCTGGAGTCCTACGACCGGATCGTCGGCCTCGTCCTCGACCAGATCGCCGTCGACGGCTCGATCACCAAAGCCCCCGGCGGCGGCGAGGTGACCGGGCGTTCCCCGATCGACCGCGGCAAACAGGGCCTGAAACGCTCAGGCATGACGGACGGTTATGACGGACGGTTACGGCATTCCACTGGGCCGCGTCCTGGCTGGAGCCAACCGCCACGACTCCCCGCTGCTCGCCCCGACCCTGGACCGCCTGGACGACCTGGGACCGTTACCCGACGACATCACCGTTCATCTGGATGCCGGCTACGACTCGACAAGACCCGCGCCTTGCTCGACGAACGCGGCCTGCACGGCCGGATCGCGCACAAAGGCGAGAAGGCGCCGATCCAGGCAAGTCAGAGGTGGCACGTGGAGCGCACCCATGCCTGGCAGAACGCCTTCCACCGCCTTGCCCGCTGCTACGAACGCCGGGCCACCGTCATCGACGCCTTCTTCGACCTCGCCGACGCCGTCATCACCGTACGCAGCCTGATCCGCCAGGCTTGGACGACCCACCGCTGGGACGCACGCCCGCACCGTCGTCCATGAGCACACGCCTATCGGCGCGACCTCTTAGTCCAGGCCAGCCACAAGATCAGCTCAGGGCGCGCTGGAGGAGAGCTTCCGACGCCTCCAGGTAACGGTCCGCGTAGGCCCCTTCAAGCCCTTCGGTCGGGAGGATCGGCTGGGCCTTGCTGTTGAACATGACGCTCGTCCGCCCCTCCAGGTCCTCCGTGAACAGCAGCGGCACCATCCGGCGCCCGTAGTCCTCCGGCGACTGCCCGAACAGGCCGACCAGCCCCTCGGCGAAGCGGTGCTTGAAGCTGCCCTCACCCAGGTAGTTCGACCGGATACCGGTCTTGATGAAGCCGGGGTTCAAGCCGAAGTACGCGGGACCGGGGAGCCGTTCGGCGCCGACGAGCGCCAGGGCCTCGTTGCCGACCACGGTGTTGGCGTGCGCCTTCATCGGCTTGTAGTTCTTCTCAGAGTTGAAGTCCTCGGGGTCTCCGGTCATCCCGTTGCCGGGCGCCCCCATGATGAAAACGCGCGGCTGCGGCACACCCGCAGGACGGGCCGCGCCGAGGCGGGAGTGCATCCCCTTCAGAACCGCGAAGCGGCTGAGATAGCTGATCGCCATGTCACGCTCGATACCTTCGGGCGTCTCCTCACGCTCCGGCGCCGCGAGGATGCCGAGGGAGAAGTACGCGACGTCGAAGGACTCGACATCCAGATCCTCGCCCAGGCGGACGGCCTCACTCAGGGACGACAGATCGGCCCGCACGAACGTAAGCCGCTCCGACGGCGCGTCCCGGAAGGTGCGCCCGACGACCGTCACGTGCGCGCCATTCTTCAGCGCTTGCTGGGCAACGGCACGGCCGAGGCCATTGGTACCGCCGACGACCAGGAGGCGCTTGCCACTCAGGTCGAGACGATCGATCGGCGCCATGTTCACAACGAGGTTCTTGTCGCGGACTCCGTTGATTCGCTGCTTGGGCTTCTTGGGAGCGGCGTGCGTTGATGCGTTCACGAGGGGGGATCCGTTCTATGTGCGTGCGTCCGGGTTGCTGTCGGCCGCCACCGGGGCTGCGGCCTCCGCGGTCGACTGGGGGCGCACCGAAGGCGGTATTTACTTGGTCGACCATAACAGATAACGGACTCTACCCCGCTTAGACATTTGTGCCGTACGCTGTGCTGCGTGGAAAGAGTCCTGATCCCCCTCGGCAAGCCGCGCACGGAGCGCGCGGACGCGGTGCGCAATCGCCGGCAGCTGCTGAGCACGGCCCGGAAGGTGATTGCCGAGTCCGGAGTCGACAAGGTGACCATGGACGGACTGGCCGAGCTGTCCGGCCTCGGCAAGGGGACCGTCTTTCGACGGTTCGGCACCCGCGCCGGTATCTTCCACGCGATCCTGGACGACGACGAGCGTGCTTTCCAGGAGAGCGTGCTGTCCGGCCCTCCGCCGCTCGGACCTGGCGCCGAGCCCGTCGAGCGACTGGTCGCATACGGCCGCGCCCGCATCGCTTTCCTGATGACCCATCTCACGATCGCCCGGGCCGCACTGGACCGCAATCAGCCCGCCCCGGTCGGCGAGGCGAGCATCTCCCAGACCCACATTCGCATGCTGTTGAGACAAGCGCAGCCAGACATCCGAGACCTCGGCACTCTCGCAGTCCAACTCGCCGCCGCCCTTGAAGCTCCGCTGCTGCTTTACCTGGCGACACCGGAAAAGACCGACATCGACCGACATGTCGAGCGCCTGGGCAGCAGTTGGGAAGCGCTCATCGCGCGCGTCTGTCGGGCTTAGGGCGACTGGCAGCCGAACTGGTCCCATGCAGACCATAGTGATAGACGAGTGATTGGCTGGCAAATTTTATGGGCGCCGGAGACGCTGCCGACGGCACACCCTCAGGTGCGCGCCGCACGCCTGAAGCGATATGCGCCTGGCCACAGCCGCTCGCGTGTGTGAGCGCCGGGAGGCAGCGACGAGCAGAGATGCGTTCCCCCGTGGAGGGGGTCCGGCTCTGTTGAACATCTGCCATTTCAACATCTTGGAAGTGATCGCGACCTTCGACGACGCCTGAGCTCCAGTCGGTGGCGCAAACGGCAGTAACCGCGTCCAGGCCGGTGGCCCATTCCTTGGCGAAGCCGACAAGATCGGGCAACCCGCTGATGCCGACCGCCTCGATCCAGGTCGACGATTCTGCGGCCTGGCGTATCTGAAGCGCCTGACCGCGGCCAACTGCAGGAGTGGCGGGTGAACTCGTCGGGTGTGGCAGGTTTCCAGTTCGGCGACTGGTTCGACCCGGCCACGCCACCGGACGACCCATTCGCCGGCCGTTCGCCGCACATCGTCGCCACCACGCGCCTGGTCCGATGCGCGCCGTCGCCCGCACCACACTGGTGCTGGGCCGATCCAAAGAGGCCCCAGAGCGCTCCGAGCTCGCCGCCAGGACCCGGGCGCGGGCCAGGTCCGCCACGCCGTGGCGCGCCATCGCCTCGCGGTAGGCGGCCCGGACGTGGTGCCCAGGCCGCTGCTCCCACTGGCTGCCCCGCACCGGCCGGTGACGCTCCGGACCGTGGTGTAGGAGATGGCGCCGTCGAACCGGCGCCCTGGCCGTTACAACTGGCCGAAGACTGATCCCCCTGTATGCGCGTTGCACACCGTGGCCAGCGCCACCAGATTCGCCCGGCACCGTGTGAGCACTACGGCGACCTCGTCATCCCGAGGCGGCTGGAGGGTGACGGAGCCTATGGCCCGGTCCGCCGCCAGGCTCGAAAGAGGCCTCCAACGGCGAGCGTCGCGACCGAGGACGACCTCGAGGGAGAAGCTGATGCACCTCTTGGACATCAGCCGCATGCAGCGCCCACCAGGCCGCATCTCATCCGCGCCCTGAGTCCGCCTCGATCCTTGGGCTCCTTCCGTCTTCGACAAGGCGCCTCAGTCCGGGAAGCAATGCATCCAGGTCCTGTTCAGTGCGGAACGCGACAACGGTCGTGCCGCACCCACCCGTTGCCCGGGATGACTGCGGCCCAGGGAAGAGCGCCAGCACCTCTTGCATCGCTTCGTCTACCTCTGCGACCGGATCGGGAGCCTCCCCCCGGAGCCAGCGGCGTAGGACGTGATTGTGGGCCGCGACCACAGCCGCCGCCATGAGTTCGGCCCTGAGAGACGCGGACTTCGTCGGATCGCCCATCCAGTCAGCGATGAACTCGCGGAACAGCCGCTGATACCGGGCGACGCTCACGATCTCCCGGTCGCGAAGTGCATCGACCTTGCTGGTGAGCGCGTAACGTCGGCGCGCGAGGTCTCCCTCGTCGAGGTAGTGAAGCAAGACCAGGCGGACCGCATCGGAGACCGCGACCAGAGCGGTGCCCTGGCTCGAGCCTGCCAGGCGTTCCTTGATGAGGGCGAGCAGCCTGTCGTGGTCAGGGAAGATCACGTCTTCCTTGGAGCGGTAGTGGCGGAAGAAGGTCGTACGCCCGACGCCGGCCCTCGCTGCGATGTCATCAACGGTGGTCTGTTCGTATCCGCGCTCGTCGAAGAGGGCGAAGGCGGCGTCTGCGAGTCGGATGCGCACGGATGGCTTGCTCATGTCTGCCCATCTTTCCGCGTCTCGGGGGTTGAGACTATTTGCCCCCCGTAACGGTACTGAGTACCGTTACTGCGATATCGAGTACCACTGGAGGTTCGGCGTGGATTCCGTGGCATACAGCGAGTCCGCTCTGCCAATTCAGCCGCTGTACGAGCCGTCAGCACTGGAGGGGTTCGACGCGGACGCCAAGCTGGGCTCGCCCGGCGGGTTTCCGTTCACCCGCGGTGTGTATCCGTCGATGTACACCGGCCGGCCGTGGACGATGCGGCAGTACGCCGGATTCGGCACGGCGAAGGAGTCGAACGAGCGCTACCACGAGCTGGTCAGTGCCGGGACCGGTGGCCTGAGCGTGGCCTTCGACCTGCCGACGCAGATGGGCTACGACTCCGACGAGGCCATCGCACGGGGCGAGGTCGGCAAGGTCGGCGTGGCGATCGACTCGATCGAGGACATGCGCACCTTGTTCCAGGGCCTGCCGCTGGACAAGGTGTCGACCTCGATGACGATCAACGCCCCCGCATCGACGCTGCTCCTGCTGTACCAGCTGGTCGGGGCCGAGCAGGGCGTCACAGGAGATCAGCTGACCGGCACGATCCAGAACGATGTGCTCAAGGAGTACATCGCCCGCGGCACCTACATCTTCCCGCCGAAGCAGTCCCTGCGGCTGATCAGCGACATCTTCGCCTACTGCCACAGGGAGATCCCGCGCTGGAACACGATCTCCATCTCCGGCTATCACATGGCCGAGGCGGGAGCGAGCCCCGTCCAGGAGATCGCTTTCACCCTCGCCAACGCCCGGGAGTACGTGCGCACTGCGATCGCAGCAGGCCTGGACGTCGACGACTTCGCGCCACGCCTGTCCTTCTTCTTCGTCGCCCGGACCACCCTGCTGGAAGAGATCGCGAAATTCCGCGCCGCCCGCCGCATCTGGGCCCGCATCATGCGCGACGAATTCGGCGCCAAGAACCCCAAGTCACAGATGCTCCGCTTTCACACCCAGACCGCCGGTGTGCAGCTGACAGCGCAGCAGCCCGAGGTCAACCTCGTCCGAGTGGCCCTGCAGGGCCTAGGCGCCGTGCTCGGCGGCACTCAGTCCCTCCACACCAACTCCTACGACGAGGCCATCGCCCTGCCGACACAGAAGGCAGCACGGCTCGCCCTGCGCACCCAGCAGATCATCGCCTACGAGACCGACGTGACCCGCACCGTCGACCCCTTCGCCGGGTCCTACGTCATGGAGTCGATGACCGATGACATTGAGGCGGCAGCCGTCGAATTGATGCAGGCCGTCGAGGACCGGGGCGGCGCGGTCGCCGCCATCGAGCAGGGCTTTCAGAAGTCGGAGATCGAGAAGTCCGCGTACCGGGTGGCGCTGGAGATCGACGGCAATGAGCGCACCGTCGTCGGGGTGAACAAGTTCGTCCTCGAAGAGGAGGAACCCTACGAACCATTGCGGGTCGATCCCCAGATCGAGCTCGACCAGCGCGAACGCCTCGCCGAGCTCAGGCGGGAGCGCGACAACGACGCCGTCGAGCGTGCTCTCGACACCCTGCGGGCCGCCGCACGGGGCACCGACAACGTCTTGGTCCCGATGCGGGAGGCGCTGCAGCTTCGCGCCACGGTGGGCGAGGTTTCCCACGCCCTGCGCGACGTCTGGGGCGTCTACGTCCCCAGCGACACGTTCTGACCCGCACGCAGCCCCCCACACCGGGGAACGCCGCAGCGATTCCGGAGGACTTCCATGGCTCTCTCCCACGAGACGAGCAGGGCGCTCGGGCAAGCGAGCGATCAGTGACCACCATCGACATTCGCACCACCGCGGGCAAGCTCGCGGATCTCCAGCGTCGTATTGACGAGGCGACGCACGCCGGCTCCGCACGTGCCGTCGAAAAGCAGCACGCCAAGGGCAAGTTGACGGCCCGTGAGCGGATCGACCTCCTCCTCGACGAGGGCTCCTTCGTCGAGCTGGACGAGTTCGCCCGCCACCGCTCCACCAACTTCGGCATGGAGAACAACCGCCCCTACGGCGACGGCGTCGTGTCCGGCTACGGCACGGTCGACGGCCGCCCGATCGCCGTCTTCTCCCAGGACTTCACCGTCTTCGGCGGCGCCCTGGGCGAGGTCTACGGCCAGAAGATCGTCAAGGTCATGGACTTCGCGCTGAAGACCGGCTGCCCGGTCATCGGCATCAACGACTCCGGCGGCGCCCGCATCCAGGAGGGCGTCGCCTCTCTCGGCGCCTACGGCGAGATCTTCCGCCGCAACACCCACGCGTCCGGCGTCATCCCGCAGATCAGCCTGGTCGTCGGCCCCTGCGCGGGCGGAGCCGTCTACTCCCCCGCGATCACCGACTTCACGGTCATGGTCGACCAGACCTCGCACATGTTCATCACCGGCCCCGACGTCATCAAGACGGTCACCGGCGAGGACGTCCGCTTCGAGGAGCTGGGCGGCGCACGCACCCACAACTCGACCTCCGGCGTCGCCCATCACATGGCCGGCGACGAGAAGGACGCCATCGAGTACGTCAAGCAGCTGCTGTCGTACCTGCCGTCCAACAACCTCTCCGAGGCCCCGGTCTTCCCGGAGGAGGCCGACCTGACGGTCACCGCCGAGGACCTCGAGCTGGACACGATCGTGCCGGACAGCGCGAACCAGCCGTACGACATGCACACGGTGATCGAACACATCCTGGACGACGCCGAGTTCTTCGAGACGCAGCCGCTGTTCGCCCCGAACATCCTCACCGGCTTCGGCCGCGTGGAGGGGCACCCGGTCGGCATCGTCGCCAACCAGCCGATGCAGTTCGCGGGTTGCCTCGACATCGACGCCTCCGAAAAGGCCGCACGCTTCGTGCGCACCTGCGACGCCTTCAACATCCCGGTCATCACCTTCGTCGACGTGCCGGGCTTCCTGCCGGGCGTCGACCAGGAGCACACCGGCATCATCCGCCGCGGCGCCAAGCTCATCTACGCCTACGCCGAGGCGACCGTCCCCCTCATCACGGTCATCACCCGCAAGGCCTTCGGCGGCGCCTACGACGTCATGGGCTCCAAGCACCTCGGCGCGGACATCAACCTCGCCTGGCCCACCGCCCAGATCGCCGTCATGGGCGCCCAGGGCGCGGTCAACATCCTGCACCGCCGCACCATCGCGGAGGCGGAGACCGCCGGCGACCTGAAGGCGACCCGCGCCCGCCTGATCCAGGAGTACGAGGACGCCCTCCTCAACCCCTACATCGCGGCCGAGCGCGGCTACATCGACTCGGTGATCATGCCGTCCGACACCCGCCGGCACGTCGTACGCGGCCTGCGTCAGCTGCGTACCAAGCGGGAATCCCTGCCCCCGAAGAAGCACGGCAACATCCCCCTCTAGGAGTCGTTGTGACGATCAAGGTCGTACGGGGCAACCCGACCCCGGAGGAACTGGCTGCCGCCCTGGCGGTGGTCAGAGCCCGCGCCGCGGCGGAGGCCTCCATCCCGCCGGGCGCGACACGAGACAGGGACTCCTGGTCGGACCCGGCCCGCATCGCAAGCCACCGCCTGCCCCAGCCGGGCCCGACGGCATGGACCCGCACCTACTGGCCCAGCTAGCCATTGCAAGCCCAGGGCCATTGGGGATACCGCCGCACGTGGCTCCGCCGCGTGGACGCGTCAGGACATCAGCAAGTCGCACGTACCAAGCAACGGACCGTCAACTCGGAGAGACCATGAACGCTCTGCAACCGTGGACGCATCACGCCGATGCGACACCGGCGCCGCGAGCCCGCGTAGTAATCGCCAAGCCCGGGCTCGACGGTCACGACCGCGGCGCGAAAGTGATTGCAAGGGCCCTTCGCGACGCAGGGTACGAAGTTATCTACACAGGTCTGCACCAGACTCCCGAGCAGATCGTGGCCACTGTCCTCGCTGAGGACGCGCCTCTCCTGGGACTCTCCGTGCTTTCAGGCGCCCATCTGACGATCGTGGAAAAGGTGATCGAGCTTCTTACCCACCAGGACGCGGGCGACACCCGCATCATGGTGGGCGGCATCATCCCCGATGCCGACATCGAGAAGCTCAGGGCCATGGGGGTCCACGCCGTCTTCACTCCCGGCGCGGACATCAGCGGCATAGTCGAGACCGTCCACCAGCTCAGCGTCACTTCCACCGAAAAGCTGGAGGCGACGTGCTGACCAAAGTGCTCATCGCCAACCGTGGCGAAATCGCTGTCCGCGTGGCCCGGGCCTGCCGGGATGCCGGGATCGCGAGCGTGGCCGTCTACGCGGACCCGGACCGCGACGCTCTGCATGTCCGCGCCGCGGAAGAGGCTTTCGCCCTGGGCGGTGACACCCCGGCGACCAGTTACCTGGACATCACCAAGGTCCTGAACGCGGCGCGCGAGTCCGGCGCGGACGCCATCCACCCCGGATACGGCTTCCTGTCCGAGAACGCCGACTTCGCGCAGGCCGTCCTGGACGCCGGGCTGATCTGGATCGGCCCGCCACCGCAGGCCATCCGCGACCTCGGTGACAAGGTCGCCGCCCGGCACATCGCCCAACGCGCCGGCGCCCCGCTCGTGGCCGGCACGCCCGACCCGGTGAACGGCGCCGACGAGGTCGTCGCCTTCGCCGAGGAGCACGGCCTGCCGATCGCGATCAAGGCCGCCTTCGGCGGCGGCGGACGCGGCCTGAAGGTCGCCCGCACCCTCGAAGAGGTCCCCGAGCTCTACGAGTCCGCGGTCCGCGAGGCCGTGGCCGCCTTCGGCCGCGGCGAGTGCTTCGTCGAGCGCTACCTCGACAAGCCCCGCCACGTCGAGACCCAGTGCCTGGCCGACACCCACGGCAACGTCGTCGTCGTCTCCACCCGCGACTGCTCGCTGCAGCGCCGCCACCAGAAGCTGGTCGAGGAGGCCCCGGCGCCGTTCCTGTCGGACGCGCAGGTCGAGGAGCTGTACTCCTCGTCCAAGGCGATCCTCAAGGAAGCCGGCTACGTCGGCGCCGGCACCGTGGAGTTCCTCGTCGGAGCCGACGGCACGATCTCCTTCCTGGAGGTCAACACCCGCCTGCAGGTCGAGCACCCGGTCACCGAGGAAGTCGCCGGCATCGACCTGGTGCGCGAGATGTTCCGCATCGCCGACGGCGAGGAACTCGGCTACGGCGACCCCGCCCTGCGCGGCCACTCCCTCGAGTTCCGCATCAACGGCGAGGACCCGGGCCGGGGCTTCCTCCCGGCCCCCGGCACGGTCACCACGTTCGCGCCGCCGTCCGGCCCCGGCGTCCGCCTGGACGCGGGCGTCGAGTCCGGCTCGGTCATCGGCCCGGCCTGGGACTCCCTGCTCGCCAAGCTGATCGTCACCGGTGCCACCCGCGCCCAGGCCCTGCAGCGCGCGGCCCGCGCCCTGGAGGAGTTCCAGGTCGAGGGCATGGCCACCGCCATCCCGTTCCACCGCGCGGTCGTCAAGGACCCGGCGTTCGCCCCCGAACTCACCGGCAGCCAGGACCCCTTCACGGTCCACACCCGCTGGATCGAGACCGAGTTCGTCAACGAGATCAAGCCCTTCGCCGCCCCGGCCGACGCCGAGGCCGAGGATGACTCGGACCGCGAGACGATCGTCGTCGAGGTCGGCGGCAAGCGCCTCGAGGTCTCCCTCCCCTCCTCCCTGGGCATGTCCCTGGCCCGCACCGGCCTCGCCGCCGGCGCCAAGCCCAAGCGCCGCGCCGCCAAGAAGTCCGGCCCGGTCGCCTCCGGCGACACCCTCGCCTCGCCCATGCAGGGCACGATCGTCAAGGTCGCCGTCGAGGAGGGCCAGGAGGTCAAGGAGGGCGACCTCGTCGTCGTACTCGAGGCGATGAAGATGGAACAGCCGCTGAACGCGCACCGGTCCGGCACCATCAAGGGCCTGTCCGCCGACGTCGGCGCGTCCATCAGCTCCGGCGCCGCGATCTGCGAGATCAAGGACTGACTGAATCTTTCTCGGTAACGGTTCGTGACGGTTCGTGATCTTCGGTCAGGCGGTGCGGCCGTGTTCCAGTTGGAGCAGGACGAGGGCGGCTCGGGCGATCCGGGTGATGCCGCTGGGGTCGAGGCTGACCCAGCGCAGGGCCTTGAAGGTGACCTTGAGCAGGGCGTTGGCCCGCTCGGCGACCGCATGGACGCCTCGGATGACCGAGTTGAACGCCTGCTGCTCGACGTCGAGTTCGCTGCCCTTGGGCTTCTTGACCGGGTGACGGAAGCCGTCGCCGGCGTTCTCGTAGCCGAGGTCGGTCAGGGTCGGAATATCCAGAGTGGATGCGAGCCGGTTGAGGGCGTCGACCAGGCCGTGGGTGCGGGCGCAGGTGGTGTCGTGCTCGCGGCCGGGGCGGACCGGGGAGACCCAGATCGGCCAGCCGTCGGGGGCGGAGACGACCTGGACGTTGCCACCGTGGTGCTTGTGCTTCCCGGACCACCAGAGGTCGGCGCCGTTGGGGCCGGGGGCGGCGACGCGGTCAGTACGGATGACGGTGCCGTCCAGGTTGAGATGGGTGTAGCCGACGGCCGCCGCCCGTTCCAGCGCGGTGGACAGATCCGGGGCGTGGTCGGCGAGCACGGTCAGCCCTTCGTGCAAGTAGCGGTACGCGGTGGGCACCGAAACCCCGTTGTCCCGGGCGAGTTGGGCCAGCCGGGTCCCGTCGACGAACCACCGCAGCACCAGGACACCCTGCTTGAAGACGCCCAGAGCGCGGGTTCCCCTGCGGGTGCCGAGCCGTTCGCGGTGCTCGCGCAAGAGTTGGGCGAGAGTCTCGGCGGTCTCCCTGCCGACGCCGAGTGTTGCGGTGTAGGTGATACTGGTCAACGCGTGAAGCCTCTGGGTTCCGGAACGTGATCTTCGCAGACCTGTTCCTACCAGGGGCTTCTCGCGTATCTGATGCCGGATCAAGCCCGTCTGACGGCCTGGCCGGCCAGGAAGATCGCGGATCTGTCGGACGGGCGGCACGGGCCAATAATCTGAGTCCCGTCCGCACTATCTGGGAGAGTCATGACAAGTAGGTTCACCGAGTTGGTTGTTGACTGCCACGATCCGGAGAGGCTCGCGGCCTTCTGGTGCGAGGTCCTGAACTTCAAGGTGATCGACCGGAGCGAGGGCAAGGTCGAGATCGGCTCCTGGATGCCGACCATCGAGGATGTTCGGGGCCGCCAGATGCCGCCCACCTTGGTGTTCATCCAGGTGCCCGAGGACAAGACTGTGAAGAACAGGCTTCACCTCGATGTCAGCCCGATCGACGGCAGCACGGAGGACGAGGTGACCAGATTGCTCGGCCTCGGCGCCACCAAGACGGACGTGGGCCAGGGCCTAGACCGAAACTGGGCGGTCATGGCAGACCCCGAGGGCAACGAGTTCGACGTCCTACGCACCCTGGCACCGCAGACCTAGGCCGCGAGCGGGCACCCGCGCCCCGTCACACACCGCAACCGCTACGTTGCTGAGAAGACCTCACTGGCGCTTCCGCTCGGCCATGGCAGTAAAACCGCACGCTACGTAGCCGGTCTGCACGGTGCGGTCGGCCTTGCCAGGGCCCCGGCCGTCGAGCTGGGCTCACACGGCTCGACGCCGTCTGCGTCGCCCGGCCGAGCAGCTGAATGATGTTCTGGACGGCTCGGGCGCTCCGCTGCCGTCGGGGCGCCCCGGGCGCACCGGAGAGGGCAGCGCATGCACCGGCTTCGCCAGGAGCGACCCGGTCGCGATCGTCACTGGATCGGTCCCGGCCGTCGGCGGGGGCAGCCTGGCCTCCTATTACGTCCAGCGTTGGCCGAGCGTACAGGTCAGACGTGCGCGCACTCCCTCGTGCGCCGCGCGACGGTTCCAGCTTGCTATTGGAGCATGCGGCAGAGGATCGTGAACATATCCGCAGTGCGGTAGGAGAGCCGGTCAGGACACGACGATGAAGTCTCACGAGCCGCCGGGGCAGCGATTTCCGCTGCTGCCCGGCACCGTCCTCGATGAGGCTGTCGCTGTCTCGATTGCTGATGCCGATGGCCGGATCACCCACTGGAGCGAAGGCGCGCAGGCGCTGTGGGGGCACGCTCCGGAGGAAATCGTGGGCAGACCATTGGCTGATCTGTTCACTGAGGCGGGGAGCGTTCCCCGGCATCGGGACGGCCATCCGTTGGACACTCAGGTGCACGCGGTTCCCTTGTCGCAGAACGGGCGGGAAGCCGGTGTCCTGGTGATGGCTCTGCCTGTCCCACCGCCGGATATGGGCGGGCCGGAGTCGCTCAAGCAGTGGGCGTTCGACCAGCCCCCCTTCGCTCTCTCGATCTACGGCCGGGATGCACGTCAGCTCGACGCGAACGAGACGCTGACGCGCGTCACAGGCTTCTCCCGGGAGCAGACGCGCGGCCGGCTCATCACCGAAGTCGTCCAAGGCGCCATGTACAGGGACACCGAACACCGCATTCAGCGGGTTCTCGAAACTGGGAAGCCGGAGTTCATTGAGCACTTCCTCCGACTGCCGGGCGAGTCGAGAGCGCATGGCTGGGCCATGGACATCTTTCCTCTCAAGGACGCGTCCGGCCGGGTGCACGCTGCGGCTGTGTCGGCGTACGACTATTCCGAGCAGTACGACTCCCGGGAGCGGCTGGCGCTGCTGGGCGAGGCTCGCACCCGCATCGGCACCAGCCTGGACGTGGCCGGAACCGCTCGCGAGCTCACCGAGGTGACGGTGCCCCCCTTCGCCGATGTCGTCTGCGTCGACTTGTTGGATGCCGTCCTGCGTGGTGACCTGCCTGTTCCCGCCATGCCAGGTCCCGTCCTGCTGCGTCGTGCAGCTATCGGGGTGGCGTACCCGGGGTCCTGGAAGCATCCCGAGCCGGGCGAGTCGAGCCGCCATCCCGCCTCATCGCCCATCGCCCGGTGTCTGGCCACCGGACGCGCAGAGCTCCATCACGTCGGTGATCCCGCGGTCGCTCGCTGGTTCGCCGACGACCCGGACCACGCGGCGCAGGCCCGTGAGTGCGGGATGCACTCACTGATCGCGGTACCGGTTCAGGCCCGCGACACCGTCCTGGGAGCGGCCCTGTTTCTCCGGTGCGCGCCGCACCGGGAGCCTTTTACAGCCGACGATCTGGCCATCACCGAGGACTTGATCACGCGGGTCGCGGTCTGCCTCGACAATGCGCGCCGGTTCACCCGTGAACGTGGCGTCGCTCTGGCGCTGCAGCGTGCGTTGCTGCCGCAAGGGCCGGTCCCTCACCCGGCTGCGGAGACGGCCGCCAGGTATCTGCCTGCAGGCGGTGATGCGCAGGTGGGCGGGGCTGGTTCGACGTGATTCCGCTGCCCGGAGCACGAGTCGGCTTGGTCGTCGGTGATGTCGTCGGCCATGGCATTGCCGCCTCTGCCACCATGGGTCGGCTTCGGACCGCGGTGCGCACCCTTGCCGACATCGACCTGCCTCCGGACGAACTCCTCACTCACCTCGATGACATCGTGACCCATGCCGAGGCCGAGCGGAGCGACACGAGCGATGAGATCCCCGGCGACGTGGGGGCCACCTGCCTGTACGCGGTCTATGACCCGGTCTCCGGCGTCTGCTCCCTGGCTCGCGCCGGCCACCCGGCACCGGTCCTCGTTCGCCCGGACGGAACCAGCAACGTCGTCGCCTTGCCCGCTGGGCCGCCATTGGGGCTGGGCAGCCTGCCCTTCGAGGCAGCCGAGGTGACCGTGCCCGAGGGGAGTCTGCTCGCCCTGTACACCAATGGCCTGCTCGCCGCGGGAGACGTCGATGAAAGGACGGATGTGCTCCGCCGCCACTTGGCCAGCCCTGCGTCCTCACTCGACGCGCTGTGCGACACCGTCTTGCGGACGCTGAGCCCTACCCCCGGAATCGATGACAGCACCCTGCTGCTGGCCCGGCCTCGCCTCTTCGGCGAGGACCGCGTCGCCTCCTGGGACGTTCCCGTCGATCCTGCGGCCGTGGCCGAGGGCCGCCGGCACGCCTCGGTGCGGCTCACTGCCTGGGGACTGGAAGATGCCGCCTTCGTCACGGAACTCGTCGTCAGTGAGCTGGTCACCAACGCCATCCGGCACGCCGTCGCACTGATCCGCCTGCGCCTCATCAGGAACGAGACGCTGGTCTGCGAAGTCTCGGACGGCAGCAGCACCAGCCCGCACCTACGCAGGGCCCGGCTGAGCGACGAGGGCGGCCGCGGCCTGTTCATGGTCGCGGAACTGACTCAGCGCTGGGGCACGCGCTACACCCGAGCAGGCAAGACGATCTGGGCAGAGCAGCTACTGCCGACGCGGTGAAAGGGTCGCTTGCTTGCTGGAACTGGCAGTGCTGCGCGGCGCCGAGGCGATCACCGCTGGGTGCGGCAGTCCACCCGCAGGCTCTCGTACGTCTAATGGGACAGCGGTCGCTTGACGGCGTGGGAACGGACGCGGAGTCGGCCTGTCATCGCCTGGTTCAGGACCGCCCGTCCGATGGTTCCGACGAGGTCGACGGCAGCGTCGGCGATTACGCCTGCGGCTTGGATGACCTGGTCGCGGGCCGTTTGGAGCATCAGCCCCGTGAGGAAACATCTCACTGAACCAACATCTTTGCGTGCCGCAGTGGGGACGGGCGGGCCCGAACACCCACCCGCCCCCTGCTGCCCGAGTTGCTCAGGCGGGCTGCTCGGCAGGCGTCGGACCGACTTCCACTGCCGTGTCCTGGCCGACGGGCCGACGTCCGTGGCGCATTGCGAACGCGACGACCGCCGCCGCCAGCGAGCAGGCCCCCGCGATCCAGAACCCGAGCTCGTATCCCCGCTCGGTGAACATCACGCCGCCGGCGGAGACCGACAGCACGTGGTGTGAGAGGACGGTGGCGGCCACCGTGGTGGACACGGCGTTGGTCACGCCCTGGGCGGTGAACGCCATCCCGGAGGCCACGCCCACCGAGGACCGCGGGGTCGCGGCCATGACGAGGTTGGACGTCGCGGCGAAGAAGAACCCGAACCCGACACCCAGTACCCCGGACGCCAGCGCGTACTCGTACAGGTGGGTGTGGAACAAGGCCAGCAGAAGCATGCTGAGGGCGGTGAACAGCAGACCGAGCAGCATGACCAGGCGCGGCGAATTGCGGCGACTCAGCCAGCCGCCCAGCGGACCGGCGGCCATCGCGGCCAGGCCGTTGGGCATGGTCACCAACCCGACCTGCACGAGGCTGAGCCCGAAGGCGTAGGTCGCCCCGGGGGCGTGCGGGGATTCCAGCATCTGCGGCACCAGGAAGGGGAAGACCGCGTTGGGGAAGCCGCCGACGATCACGACGAGCATGGTGATGCTGAAGGCGCGGCCGCGCAGCAGGCCGAGGTCCATGAGAGGTTCGCGGCTACGGAGTTCGACCGCGATGAACGCGGCCGTTGCGACCACGAAGCAGGCGGCCGAGCCCACGGTGCGCGCGCTGGTCCAGCCCCAGATGCCGCCCTCGCTCAGGGCCAGCAGAGCCGCGCCGATGGCCACCACGAGCAAGGCTGCGCCGGCCAGGTCGAGGCTACCGCCGAACCGCGGTGGCGTCGCCGGCAGCAGCGGGATCGAGACGGCGGCCGCCAGGATCGCGTAGCCGAACATAAACCAGAACAGGCTGTGGTACCCGAAGTGGTCGGTCAGCGCACCGCTCAGCAGCGGACCGGCGACGATGCCGACGCCGAAGCCGGTGGCGACCACGCTGACGGCGATCGGCACGAGGCGGGACGGGAGGATCGAACGGAACAGCGCCCACGCGATCGGCGACAGCAGGATCGCGCCGGCCTGCAACGCCCGCCCCACCAGGGTGAGCGTGAAGGAGTCCGACAGCGCGCAGATCAGCGAGCCCGCCGCGAAGCCGCCGACGAGTACCGTGAGCATGCGGCGCTCACCGAAACGGTCTGCGAGTTTGCCTCCCAGGGGGAACAGTGCCCCGGACACCAGCAGGACGATGGTGATGATCCAGGCGATGTCGGTGGTGTGCAGGGCTCCGGCCATCAGCGGAAGCGCCGGGTAGACCATACTCACGGACAGCGTCGCGGTTTCCACGACGAGTTCCACCAGAAAGATGATCAGGATGTAGTAGCCGAGCCCTCGCTCGGGTCTTTGGTCCATGAGGATTCTCCTTCCGCGCGCCTCTTTGGGCGCGGTTCGGTGTCGAGAAGTGCCGTGCGCGAACGCCGCCTGGACTCCGCGCGGCCGCTGTCGCTCAACGCGGCAGGTCGATGGGCCCTCGAGATGGGGCGGTCTGCGGGAGGAGTGGCGGGATCAGCGGAAGCCCGCGCTCCAGCCGCCGTCGATGACGAAGTTCTGGCCGGTGACCCATGCCGACTCGTCCGAGGCCAGGTAGAGCGCCATCGCGGCCGTGTCGGTGCCGCTGCCCGGGCGTCGGAGCAGGTGCAGGTCCACCATGTAGTCACGCATCTCGGTGCCGTGTTCCTTGGCGGCCTCCTGGGCGGCCGGGGAATCGACGAATCCGGGCGAGATCGCGTTCGCGCGGATACCGACGGCTGCTCCCTCGGCCGCCAGTGTGCGGGTCAGGGAGATGACCGCTCCCTTGGCCGCGGCGTGCGCTGCCTGCCCCAGAGGTGCGATGCCGCGGATGGCGGATATGGAACCGACGTTGATGAGGGAACCGCCGCCGTCAACCAGGGGTTTCCATGCGGCGTTGGTAACGGTGAAGACGAGGTCCAGTTCCGCGCTCAGGACGTGCCGCCACAGGGCGAACGTCATCTCGCCGAAAGGAGCGAAGCCGAACCCGGCCGCGTTGTTGTAGAGGACGTCGATGCCGCCGAGTCGCGCAGCGCTGTCCTCCACCCAGGCGCGGGCCGCCGATTCGTCCCGCAGGTCGACGGTGGTGCCGGTGACGTCGTAGCCCTGACGGATCAGCTCGTCCGCGCTCGTCTCGGCGCCGCCGGGCTGCAGATCGCATCCGGCGATGCGCGCGCCTTCGGCGGCGAACAGACGCTGGGCGGCGTGTCCTTGGCCGCCCGCGGTGCCGGTGATCAGTACGCGTTTGCCTGCGAGGCGGCCCGGTGCCCGGCTCGGAGTGGGTTTCGCGGGGCCGCTGGTCTCATCGCTCATGCACTTTCTCCCTTTGGCGTACGAAGGTGTGCTGATGATTGACTTCGCAACTGGCGAGGGCGCCGACGCGGACGTGCGGACAGTCGTCCCGCCGCTGGCGGGCCTCGGTGCGGAGTGCGGGAATGGCGGTCGATGCGTAGGGGCGCGCGGGCGCTGAGCGCACCGCTGGAAATGCCGTGATGTGTTGTCGGTTGTCTGCGGCGCCGTCGTCGCTGGTCGCGACCACGTTGCGGAGCCGCACCTCGGCACAGCCCCGCGCCCCGTCAGGGTGCCGCCGAACCGCTGCGGACTTCACCCGACATGTTTAGGACCGCACCAGGCCGCCGTCCGCGGTGACGGTCTGGGCGGTGATGAAGCACGCGTCGTCGCTGACCAGGAACCACAGCAGTCCAACTAGGTCCTCAGGCTGTTGCACGCGCTGGATGGCCTGCATGTGGGCAGCGGCCTCGAAGGGCTCGGCCTCGAACGCCTCGGTCGTCGCGGTGCGTACCAGGCCGGGGGCGATCGCATTCACTGTGTCCCGCCGGCGGCGACCTCGGTCACCGGCGCGCGGGTGAAGCCGATCACCGCCATTGTGCCGGCGACGTAGTGGCTGACGCCGGTCGCGACCAGCCCCACGGAGTTCGACGTGACATTCACGATCCGGCTCCAGTCCCGAGTTCGCATGCCGGGAACGAACGCCTTGCAGGCGTGAAAGACGCCGTCGATGCTGATAGTGAAGGCCTTGCGCCAGTCGTCGAAGGCCATGTCGTCGAAGGGCTGATGCGGCGGATGCCGGCGTTGTTGACCAGGATGTCCGTGTCCCCGAGCCGCGTTGCCACCTCCTGTCGGGCCTCCTGCACTGCGCCCGGGTCGGCCAGGTCGGCCACGACGCAGATCGCGCGGCGTCCAAGGCTCTCCGCTTCCTGAACTGTCTCGGACGCGACGACGCAGTCCAGCACCGCGACGGCGCCGCCGGTGACGATCTTCTTCGGTCCGCAAGTCGGCTCGTCACGGAGTCGCCCCGACCTCGGCCCGCCGCGAACAAGGGTGCCGGGTCCTGGAAGATCCGCAGCGAGGTGATCAGCGGTCCAGGGGGTGCTCGACCACCGTGACGCAGGGCAGTACCACCTCGGTGCCCGTGTGTGAGGTAGTGGACTCGCGTCTCCCGGACCGTGGTGGCGGCAAACGGGCTGCACTGGTTCAGCCCCTCGTGGCGCAGCCCCCTGACGGAGGACCGGAAGCCGGTGAGCAGCCCGCGGACGGCGGCGTGCCCGACCGCCGAAGGGCTGTTGTCAAACCCCATCTCGAGGTCGGGATCGAAGCGGCCCGCGACCTGCTTGAGTCTCATCGCGTCGACGTCGGCGTAGAAACCAGTGATCCAGTCAGACATCTGTCTCCCTTTCATTCGATCCGCTGGAGCCGTCGCAAGACTGCGGTTGCTGCGTGGGGCAGCGGGAGTCGTGGGCGGGCTCGCGGGGAGTCGCTGGGCGGTGGCCCGCAGATCGTCTTCATCTGCTGCGTGTCGCCGTCGAGCGGTAACTGTATGCACTCTCGCTCTGGCGGGGTCAAGGGGAGTGCATGCACTTTCGTAGGCCGAAGCCCATGACGGACGGGCCGGACCTGTCGGCACCAGAGCACTTCCAAGCCCGGCCGGTGCGCGTTCGACGCATCAGAACCACCTGCTCAACTCCACACGGAGTCAGGCTCGTTGTCGTGTCGGTCACCACCCGGGCTGCGCGTTGCGCCCAGCTTCACGCACCCGACTTCGGCCACGGCCATGGAGAGGAAGGCGCATGCCTCAAGCACACGGTCCAGGACCAATGCCCAGTCCACTCGTCGCAGAGGAGGACCTCCGCGCCGACTTCACCACCGCCTCGCATCAGCTCGCCGGGGCTCTCCAGCAACTGCTCGTGGACCTCGTCGAGCCGACGCTGCGGTCGACCAGGCGTCAAGTGCGGTAGTCGGGCATGGGCCCGTGAGGCAGCAGGGCGAGCCGGTCGCCCATACCCATTCGCGGGTGTGCGGCTTCACAGTTGAGATGCCTTTCGTTGATCTGTCGATTGCTGTCGGGCCCGCCGTGGACGGGCTTGGTCGTCGACCGAGTTGACCCTCATGTGAATCTCGCGCCAGGCCCAGCTCCACTCGTAGCGTCCGGGCGCGATCCGGCATCCGGGCGGCGGCTCCGGTCCGACTGAGGCCGTGTCGAGTCCGCGGTTGGGCGAGGTCGAGATGGACGACGGTCTCCGGCCGCTCGGTCGGTTCCCACCAGTGCGCCGCATACTCCCCGTCGTCGACGCCGTGGCGCGGGGCGCTGAACTGCAGCGACCGGTCCGCGGACAGCGTGATCGTGCCGGGCTCGCGGCCCAGTCGTGCCCAGTGGACTCTGCTTCGGCCGCCCTTCTGACGGACCCCGCGCTCGTGCACCCCTGGCACGCTCAGACGGCGCCGCGCCGCCAGACCCGGCGCATCGAGGTCTCGGTCAGCCTTCTCTGCACGTGGGGGAGTCCCGCCTGTCGAGTCCGGTCCCAATGCTCGATCCCGGCCGACTCGGCCAGTGCTCTGTACGGATAGATGGAATTCGAATCTTTTCTTGACAACCGATCAGCTGCTGGAGCAATCTCGGAGCGCAACGCAGCGTGGTGAACAGCGGGCTCAGCGTGTCGAGGCGCCCAAGTCCGTACTGCCGCCGACGCGATGACCGGCCACGCACGAGATCACGAAGTGTCCGCAGGTAGCCGCGGAGTTCCACAACGCTGCGTCGAAACGGCCGAGACGCCCAGACGCAGGCAGGTGTTCTGGACGCCCAGTCCAACTCACTCGGCCGCAGCAGCATCCCCATCACCGGCCCCTACACGGGTGCGCGTATGTGTCTCCCGGAACCACGACGGAGACCGGCGAGGTGAAGAACACTCACTTACCTGGCCGACGGGGACCTGGGGCAGGCCCGCCTCGCCCACACTCATGGATGCACAGGAGCACACATGCACATCCACGCAGACGTCGCCCCGGCCACCGGGCACGTCCTGAGCGGACCAGCCGCGGTCCGACGCGTCGAGCCCCCTGCGTGGCGCAGTGCACCGCGCCGGCACGCGAATGGCGGTGCCCAGTCCTGAGCAAGAACCAGGTGCTCGGCGCCCCACGGCCACGACAGTGGCCACGCCCACAACCCCCGATGTCTCTGGCGGCACCCGCGGCGAAACCCGACCTTCGCGCCGGATGTCCGCCTGCCCGGTTCACGTCCTCGCGTAAAGCGCGGACCTCCACTACATCACAGGATTACCTAAGGTTTCGAATGCCCTCTTATTTCGGCTGGAACCCAGCGGATTCTCCCTCGCACCCTTACCTGCCGGATGGCGAAAAAGAGCTGCAGCGAAGTTCGGCGCTGGGAGAGGCTATACTTCGCGTGGAATGCGCGTTTATCCTGGTAAACGCGGTTCCTTTTATCCTGGGAGTCGCTCTGTCCTTCACGGACATACTCACTGTACGCGTGTACGGGCCTTTCACCCTGGGCCTGCTGTGGGGCGCCCTGCAATGCTTCCTCTTCGTCGCCAGCGCTTGGTGGTACGAAGTCCGCAGTACTCGGTCATGCGATCCCATTGCGAAATCCATCAACGAGTCCGGGTGGTGAACCGATGACTGTGCACAGCTTGAGCGTGGGGGCAATCGACTCACTTGGCGCGAACGCCAGAGTACCCGTGATCACCGCTTATCTGAGCTTCGTCGCAGTGGTTCTCCTGTGGCTTCTCATGAGCGCGGCGACTGAAATAGAGAATCCGGAAAGCTTCTACGTCGCCGGGCGTTCCCTCTCTCCGTCCTTCAATGGCATCGCCATTGCGGGAGAAAGTATTACCGTCCTCACTCTTCTGGGGTTTTCTGGAAATATCACCCTGTCCGGATATGACGGGTTCTCCGTCGCCATCGACATTTTGCTGGCCCTGGGAGTCCTACTGTTCCTTGCGCAAAGGATTCGCAACAGTGGCCGTTACAGCCTGGGGGACCTGTTTTCGTTGCGGGCGGCGGGGTCGGGGCCATGCATCGCTGGGAACCTGGTGACGCTGGCCATCACGATTCCCCTTCTCATGGTCCAACTGCACGCCGCCGGCGTCAGCACGGCACTCTTGATCGGTTTGGACAGCACGCACTCCCAGATCGTGTGCACGGTGCTGATGGGCGGCTTCGTCACGTGCGTGGCTTCCGCCGGTGGCCTGAGAGGCACCAGCCTCATGCATATCGTCAAGGTCTTCTTCGCCATCGCGGTACTCGTCGTGATCGCGGTGCTCAGCCTCAGCAGCTTCGGATGGGACCCCGGACGTCTGCTCTTGACCGCCGTGGAAAAGAGCGCAGTACCGGACAAATACCTGACCCCGGGGTTCTGGAAGTACTCACAGGATTTCAAGCTCGGGCCATTGAACACCATAAGTAACCATGCGGTCCTGATTCTTGGCGTGGCGATGATGCCGCACCTGATTCTGCGTATCAATGCGTCACGGAATGGGCGCTCGGCGCGGCGCTCCGTGGCCGTCGCCGCAGTCCCGCTCGGCATGTTCGTTCTGCTCCTGATCGCAGTCGGTTTCGCAGCGGCGGCCGTAGTGGGCGGCAAGAACACCGGTATGGCTGACCTCTTCGGGCCGTCATTCCTGATATCGCTGGCGTCGGGATTGGTCTCCAACGGTTCCGCGGCGGGTGTCGCACTTATCACCGCCATTGCGTGCGTCGTCTTCCTGGCTCTGATTACAAGCGTGGCCAGTATTACCTTTGCCGCCGCAGTCTCCTTGGTGCACGATCTGCAGGCGCGAGGCGAGCGGCGCCGTACCTCCGGAACAGAAGTGCGCTCCGTGAGGATTGCTGCCGTGGTCGTCGGTGCCACGGGCGTCCTGCTGTCGGCGGTCACGCACAAGTATCCGCTTGAGTTCCTGTCCTCTTTTTCTCTGTGTGTTGCGGCGTCATGTATTTTTCCGCCACTGATCTACTCGTTCTTCTGGGTCAGGTTCAATCGCAGGGGACTGCTGTGGTCCGTTTATGGAGGACTACTGCTTTGCGTGATGCTCACAGTGTTCTCTCCAACCGTCTCCGGGAAGCCCTTCTCGCTGTTCCCGGAAGGCCACTTCGACTGGTACCCGTTGCAGAGCCCAGGGCTGGTTTCCATACCGGCAGCATTCTTCCTGGGATGGCTCGGCAGCCAGAAGGCGGAGACAAGCCCTGCGCCTGACTTCCGCTACATCGAACACCAGGCACTCACAGGAAACGAGGCCGGACTGAGGGCTGACACCTGAGGCGGCGCCGGGCTACGAGGCCTGTCACGCCGGACCAGGGCACTTCAACAAGATCGTGTCACGAGGTCACAGGGTGTGGCTCTTCTCCGGTGAGCCCCTTCGGGGCGGGTCGTCGCTGATCGCTGTGGTGTGCCGGATCGTCGTATCCAGGTCGAAAAGCCGGTGCAACGGCCGGCCGGGCAGGAGGAGGTGGTGTCCTGGCCGGGGATCGCTCGGGAGACGATGCCCGAGACCCTGTCCGGGAACGGCCCGGTCACGGTCACGGTCGAGGACAGCGTGACGGAGGCGGAAGAGCCGGGCGATCGACTCCGGCGCCGGCCGCGGAGGCGGAGTCGGGGGTCGATCCCCTTCCGTGCACGGCAGCCGGACATCGTGGAGACGCTCGCCGAAGCGGTGCGCCCAATGCGGCCGATGCCGGAGATTTCCCTCCGACGCCACCGACCCGCTGCCTGGCCTCCCGACAGGGCAGCTACCTGGACCGGGCTTCCACCGGTAGGCGACGGCGAGCCCTCGCACAGCAGGAACACCGCTTACGTCTCGGTGTCACTTCCTGTTCTCCCGGGCGCGCGGACAACTCTCAGCGGCCGCACACGCGGCGGTAGGGCACATGGGGCCCGTAGTTGTACCACCGGGACTGGGTCAGGTCCGCGCCGCCGACGCGGGCGCAGATCGGGGCGACGGCGCCGCCGGGGTCGATCGTGTACCGTTGGGGAGGGGCGTGGACACCGGTCGTGAGGATCGCGGTGCTGTCGCGGTCGGCCGCGACGACGGCGCCGGGCGGCAGCGGGCCCGAGGTGAGCCGGCGGTGCGTGCGCACATGCCAGGTGTCATCCGCCGTTCTGAGCAGCGCGGCCAGGCCGTCGAGATCGAGCAGCAGCAACGTAGAGTCGTTCAAGCCCGTCGTTCCCGGTGATCAAGCTGCGTAGAGAACAGACACGATCAGCTGTGGCCACGTGCGTTCTGCATCAAGGGGCACCGCCCGAGCAAGAACCTGACGCGGAGTGACAGAAGGCCAGGCCCTCAGCGCCGCCGCACCGCTCAATCTCGAAGACCCAGTTTCCCGCTGGGGCGCAGGCCTTTCGGGAGGGCGTCACCGAAGATGTCGTCAGGCACCGTTGTCCTCCAGGCCGTTGGCGTCGGTGCATGTGCGCCAGGCATGGCCGATGACGTTCGCGGCGCTGTCCGGGGAGCGCAGGCCGAGGCGGCGGGCTGCGTCCTCGATGCGGCCGGTAGGTTCGCACTCCTCGACCGCGGCCCAGGCGGTGACGGAGGGCGTCGGCAGGCACGCCCGCAAGGCACGGTCACGCCACCTCGCCGTCCACCTGCCAGGGCACCGGGCCGGCGTGCACCAGAGCCATCGCCTTCGGCACGGCCAACGGCACATGGCCGGGCGCGTGGTCCTGCAACACCCTCAGCGCCGTACGTTCCAGATGGTGAGCAAGGCATGAAACCGCTGCGCTGCGGTCCCCAGCCACGACCGCTTCGAGGATCGCTGGATGCTCGACGTCACCTGCGGCGGACCAGCTCTCGGGGTCGAAGCCCTGGACGATCCGGATATAGCGCACGCTGCGCTCGGACA
Source organism: Streptomyces sp. NPDC096311 (assembly GCF_044763085.1). Lineage (NCBI taxonomy): Bacteria > Bacillati > Actinomycetota > Actinomycetes > Kitasatosporales > Streptomycetaceae > Streptomyces > Streptomyces sp. NPDC096311. The sequence goes on along the minus strand of NZ_JBIWFN010000030.1, from coordinate 42,627 downwards.
GCGCACGGAGCTGACGCCTCAGTGACTCACTCGCGCCGGCAGTGAGCAGAGCGTGATACTCGCCGTGAACGATGAACCACGCGTCGAGGTCCTTCGCCCGGGCGGCGCGCCGCATCGCGGTGATCCGGGCTTTGGCCTCCCTCTTCTCCCGGGCTCCGAACCGGTCGAAGGTCATGGTCAGGGCCAGTGTCTCCAACAGGATGCGCTGGGCGTAGTCCGCGTCCAGTTCGGCGGGGTCGACACAGGCGACGCGCATCCGCTGGTTCGGCTCGGATTCGACCAGCCCTTCTTCCTGCAGCATGCGCAGGGCCTCCCGGACCGGTGTGCGGCTCACGCCCAGCTGCTGGCCCAGCGCCACCTGAGAGAGGGTGGTACCCGGAGGCAGTCGGCCATCGAGGATGCATTCCCGCAGGAAGGCATGAAGGGGAGTCACGGACTGCCGGGAGTCCGGCAGGTTCAGCGGCTCAATACCCGGGATGTGGATGGTCGGCTGTGGCATGACACCCATTATGAGCTATGTGCATACACATTCAGTTTCAGGTGTGTGAACCGCCCGGAAGGCCGGGCCTACGGGAGAGTGTCGGCACAAGGGCCGGAGCCGACCGGACACGACGGACCCCGGCCGGGCAGTACAGGAGAAGCCGCTCCCACGGCACGCCGGGCGAAGCAGGAAGGGGTGGTGGCGTCGGTGCTCGCCGTGGAACTCGGCGAGCAGCCCGTCCCCTGTCGGCGGCGGGCGAAGTGCATGCAAACGCCGATATAGCGGGACGTCCGCAGGAAGGTTGGCCCACTTGACGCCGTTGTCGACCGCGTGGCGGACCGCGTCCAGCATCACGCCATGGCAATAGCCCTCCGGCCACCCGCCCCGTCCCTCCCACCAGGCCGGAACGGACAGCGACGGCCGGACGACCCGCCACTCCGCCTCCGTCATGTCAGAGACATGGCGCTGGGTGCGCTCCGGCCCGTCCGCCGCGTTGCCAAACCTGTGCGCGAGACAGTCACCCGACCGCAAGTCGAGCTGGACTCCACGCACGCGAGCGCAACAGGCTGCGTCGACAGGGCCTCCTGGTACTCGGTTTGGTTCGCATCCCCCGAACTGCCAAGAGGCCCTGCTGTCATGCATCGGCCCTCGCGCGAGCACCCGATGTGGGAACCCTGTTCGACAAGGCCATCCCCGTGATCGATAAGCGGACTGCGTCCGAGACAAGGCGTCACGCCGAAGGCGGCCCACCACACGTCGAGCGTGGCGGGCCGCCATTGCTCAGCGGCCGTCGGGGTCCGCGTCGATCTGCATCACCACTGCCTTGGGCTCGGTGAAGAACTCGCGGCTGAAGTTGCCTCCTTCGCGGCCGATGCCGGAGTCGCCGGATCCGCCGAAGGGGGCCCGCAGGTCCCGGATGAAGAAGCAGTTGACCCAGATCGTGCCCGCGTTCAGCGCTGCCGAGACACGGTGTGCGCGGTGCAGGTTCTCGGTGAACAGCATCGCGTTGAGGCCGTACCTGGAGTCGTTGGCCAGTTCGACCGCTTCGGCCTCGGTGTCGAAGGGGATCACCACGACGACGGGGCCGAAGATCTCCTCGCGGGCGTGCCGGGCCTTTTGGTCCATGCCGGTGACGACGGTGGGGCGGATGGTCCAGCCGTCGCCTAGGCCGCCGGTGTGCAGGGTGCCGCCATGTTCGGTGATGGTGTCGACGTAGCCGGCGACCTTGGTGTGGTGCTCCGCGGAGGCGAGGGGGCCGATCTGGGTCTTCTCGTCTCTGGGGTCGCCGATGACCATGGCGTCCGCGGCGGCGGTGAAGCGGGTGAGGAACTCGTCGTAGATCGCCCGTTGGACGTAGAGCCGGGAGCCGGCCAGGCACACCTGCCCGGAGTTGGTGAAGATCGCGCGGATGGACCAGTCGACGGCGCCCGCCAGGTCTGCGTCGGCGAAGACGATGTTGGCGCCCTTGCCGCCGAGTTCGAGGCTGACCGGGGTGAGGTTGCGGGCGCCGGCGGCGGCGATGATGCGGCCAGTGCCGGACTCGCCGGTGAAGGTGATGCGGTCCACCGCGGGGTTCTCGGTGAGGGCCTGGCCCGCCGAGTCGGGGCCGTATCCGTGGACGACGTTGAAGACGCCCGGGGGCATGCCCGCTTCGAGGGCGAGGCGGGCCATCAGGGTGGCCGAGACAGGGGTGTCCTCAGCGGGTTTGAGGACAACGGTGTTGCCCCAAGCGAGGGCGGGGGCGACCTTCCAACTCTCCAGCATCATGGGGAAGTTCCACGGGGCGATCGCCGTCACGACGCCGGCCGCGTCGAAGCGCGTGTAGGCGTGGTGGCCGGTGTCCATCGGGTAGGCCTCGGACGTGGACAGCCGTGCGTGGTCGGCGAAGAAGCGGAAGTTGGATGCCGTGCGCGGGACGTCGTTGCCACGGGACTGGGTGATCGGCTTGCCCATGTCCCGGGTGTCCGCCATGCCGAGTTCGTCGGCGTGGGATTCGATCAGGTCGGCGAAGCGGTGCAGGATGCGGCCGCGTTCGGCCGCGCCCATCCGCGGCCAGGGCCCCGAGTCGAAGGCGTGGCGGGCGGCAGTCACCGCGCGGTCCGCGTCGGCGCCGTCGCCGAGGGCGATCTCCGCCCAGGGACGGCGGGTGTAGGGGTCGATCGAGGTGAAGGTGGCGCCCGAGAGGGAGGGCACTTCCTTGCCGTCGATCACATGGCCGTAGAACTCCATCAGTTGCCGCCTCCCCCGGCTTCGGCTGCCGCCGCCTCGCGTTCGGCGATGGTGACGTCACCGGCCGCCCAGTGCGTCTTGGGCAGTTCGCGTAGGGCGACGCGCACACTCTGCTGCGGCACGCCCAGCGCCTTGATGACCCCCTCGGTCAGTTCGTGGATCAGCGAACGGAGTTCCTGCGGCGTGCGGCCGTTGACCAGCGTGACTTCAATGAGCGGCATGTCAGCCTCCCGTGAGGTGGAGTGAACCGAGGTGGGTGAAGTGGACGGCGACGGTGGTGCCGGGCGGCACGAAGACGGCGTCGGTCATGCCGCCCGTGAGCACGAGCCAGCCGGGCTCGATCGCCAGCCCCCGGCGGCCGAGTTCGTTGGCGGCGAGGGCCAGCGCCTCGGCCGGATGTCCCTGGACGGCCGCGCCGGTGGCGCTGTCGGCGACCTGGCCGTCGACCTCGACCAGGCAGGCCTCCATCGCCAGGTCCAGCTTCTCCGGCGGCACGCCGACGGGCCCGGTGACGAAGCGGCCGGAGGAGGCGTTGTCGGCGACGGTGTCGGGCAGTTTGAACCGGAAGTCGAGGTAGCGGCTGTCGATCACCTCGATGCCGCCGTGCACCGATCCGACCGCGGCCAGCGCGGTGGCGGCGGTGATGCCGGGACCGGCCAGCCGGTCCTTCATCACGAAGACAATCTCCGGTTCGGCGCGCGGGTGGATCAGCCGGTCCTGCGGGACCGGCTCGCCTGCGGGCAGCAGCATCGCGTCGGTCAGCCAGGCGGTGAGCGGTACGTCGATGCCCATGCGCTGCTGCTTGGCCCGCGAGGTCAGGCCGAGCTTGATGCCCACGATGTGCTCGCCCCGGTTGAGCCTGCGCTGCAAGGTCTCGTCCTGCACGGCGTAGGCGGTGTCCAGGTCGAGGTCAGGCCATTCGTCGGTGATCGGACCACGGCCGGTACGGGTGTCCTCCGCCGCCAAGAGAGCCGTGGCGGCGGTGTCGAGATCCCAGCTCATCGCGCGGCCTCCGCCTTCTCGCGCTCCTCGGCAAGCCGCAGCGCGATGTCGATGATCATGTCTTCCTGGCCGCCGACGTAGCCGGCCTCGCCGACCTTCTCGAGGATCTCGTGGGCGGGGACGCCATAGCGTTCCGAGGCCCGTTCGGCGTGCAGGAGGAAGCTGGAGTACACGCCCGCGTAGCCCTGCACGATCGAGGAGCGGTCCATCCACGGCAGCCGGGGGATGAACGGCTTGACCACGTCCTGCGCGGCGGCCAGGGCCAGGCCGACGTCGACGCCGGTGGGGATGCCCATGCGCTCGAAGGTCGCGGCCAGCACCTCGGTCGGCGAGTTCCCGGCGCCGGCACCGAGCGCGCAGAGGGCTCCGTCGATCTGCTGGGCTCCGCCTTGGTAGGCCAGAACAGAGTTGGCGACACCGAGGGAGAGGTTCTGGTGGCCATGGAAGCCGACCTGCGCCTGGTGTCCGATCTCGTTGACCAGGGCCTGGACACGGGCCTGCGCGTCGGTGAGCACCAGGGCACCCGCCGAGTCCACGACGTACACGCACTGGGCGCCCGCGTCGACCATGATGCGGGCCTGCTTGGCGAGTTCGTCCGGCTCGATGCGGTGCGAGAGCATCAGGAAGCCGACCGTCTCCATGCCCAACTCCCGCGCGGCGGCGAAGTGCTGGACAGAGGTGTCGGCCTCGGTGCAGTGGGTGGCGATACGGGCCACGCTCGCGCCGACCGCATGGGCACGCTTCAATTCGGTGACCGTGCCGACGCCGGGCAGCATCAGGACGGCGATCTTCGCGCGGGTCGCCTCGTCGACGGCGGCCCCGATCAGCTGGATCTCATCAACCTTGGAGAAGCCGTAGTTGAAGCTGGAGCCGCCCAGGCCGTCGCCGTGGGCCACCTCGATGACCTCGACACCGGCCTTGTCTAGGGCGTGTACGACGCCACGCACCTGCTCCTCGGTGAACTGGTGCCGCATAGCGTGCGACCCGTCCCTCAGGGTCGAGTCGGTGATCCGCAGCTTGCGCAGCTGGGCGGTCTCGGGGGTCGTCTCAGGGATCATGCGGTCACCGCCGTCGTCTTCGCGCCCGCCAGCAGCTCGCCGACGCGAGCGGCCGCGGCCGTCATAATGTCCAGGTTTCCTGCCCAGGGCGGCAGGTAGTCGCCCCGGCCGCGCACCTCAAGGAAGACAGCCACCCGGGCCTGGTCCTTCCACTCGGGGCGCGGGTCGTCGAACTGCGGGTCGGCACGCAGCGTGTAGCCGGGCACGTATTCGGCCACCTCGCCGACCATCCGGACGACCGACTCGGTGATCGCGTCCCGGTCGGCGTCCTCCGGGATCGCGCAGAACACCGTGTCCCGCATGATCATCGGGGGTTCGACTGGGTTCATGATGATGACGGCCTTGCCCTTGCCGGCGCCGCCGACCTGCTCGATCGCCTGCGAGGTGGTCTCGGTGAACTCGTCGATGTTCGCGCGCGTTCCGGGCCCGGCCGAGCGGGAGGCGATCGACGCGACGATCTCCGCGTACGGCACCGGCACCACCCGGGAGACCGCGTGCACGATCGGGATGGTGGCCTGTCCACCGCAGGTGATCATGTTGATGTTGGGGGCGTCCAGGTGCTCCCTCAGGTTCACCGGCGGGCACACCAACGGGCCGATGGCCGCCGGGGTCAGGTCGATGGCCTGGATGCCCGCCTCGGCGTACCGCTTCGCGTTGGCGATGTGCGCCTTGGCTGACGTCGCCTCGAAGACGATCTCCGGCAGCTCGTCCTGGGACAGCAGCCAGTCGACTCCTTCCGCGGACGTCTCCAGGCCGAGCTTGGCCGCCCGGGCCAGACCGTCCGAGGCCGGATCCACGCCGACCATGTAGCGCACGTCGACCGACTCGCTGTGCAGCAGCTTGGCGAGCAGGTCGGTGCCGATGTTGCCGGGGCCGACGATGGCCGCAATCGCCTTGCTCATGAACTCTCCTCCTCGGTGAAACGTGCTGTGACACTGCCGAGCCCGGCGTAGGCCGCGGTGACCGTGTCCCCGGCAGCGACCGGCACGGACGCGGTGATGGAACCGGGCAACACCACATGCCCTGCCTCCAGGACCACGCCGCGGGTGCCGACGGTGTTGGCGAGCCAGACCAGCGAGGTCAGCGGCGAGCCGAGCACCGCGCCGCTCGCACCGGTGCCCGCGAGTTCGCCGTTGCGGTGCAGGGTGCATCCCCCGAGCCGGAGGTCCACGTCCTCCAGCCGGGCCGGGGTGCTGCCCAGCACGACTCCGCCGGAGGAGGCATTGTCGGCGATGGTGTCGATGATGCCGATCCGCCAGTCACGGATGCGCGAGTCGATGAGTTCCAGGGCGGGCAGGACGAAGTCCACCGCCGCGGCAGCCTCGGCCACCGTGACGCCCGGGCCGACCAGCGGCCGTTTGAGGACGAACGCGATCTCCGGCTCCACGCGCGGCTGCAGGAACCGCGACGCCGGTACGGGCGCGTTCTCCAACCAGAACATGTCGTCGAGCAGGTGGCCATAGTCGGGCTGGTTCACACCCATCTGCCGCTGCATGGCAGGCGAGGACAGGCCGACCTTGTGGCCCTTGATCCGGGCGCCGGCCGCCACCCTGCGGCGGATCTGCAGCAGCTGGATCTCATACGCGTCGGCCAGGGTGAGGCCCTGGTACTTGTCCACCAGCGGTTCGACAGGCACCCGGGTCTCATAGGCGGTGAGCAGGGTCTCCGCCGCCTCGGCCAAGGTCACGGCGGTCATGACGGCACCCCCTCGTCCCACTCCGCCGGGTGTGCGATCAAGTCCGTCATTGGTGATCTCCGATCGGATCGCTCGAGTGCGCGCCCTGCCTCGTCCAGGCAGACGCCACAGGCAAACTGTGTGCACTTTCGCGGATCGAAGTCAACCCTTGGTCGACCTATTGACTGGGGCCGAAACTGTATGCACTGTGGACCCAACGAGCCGCCTACCAAGGCGCTGCCGCCGCTTCTGGCAGTAGTAGGACGGCCAATTATCGAGCTCGGGAGTTCGAATGTCCGTATGGAGCCTGGTGACCTGCCGCCCGGAGGATCCGGGAGCCGCATCATTCGCCGCAGTCGCTGACGCCGAGGGGCGCATCCGACGTCACCCGTCGCTGTCACGCTACCCCGACGCGGGTGCGGCACTGCGGGACTGGGCGGAGCTGGAGCCGGTCCTGCGCAACTGGGAGCCCGTCGAGGGTGAGCCCGTCGACGGGGTGCGGCTGCTGGCGCCCCTGCCCGCGCCGGGCAAGCTGGTCTTCGCCGGCGCCAACTACCACGATCACCTGCGGGAAATGGGTGTCGGGGACGTGCCGGAGGGCATGGAGCCGTACTTCTTCCTGCTGCCGACGACGTCGATCGTCGGACCGGACGACGGGATCGAGATCCCGGACGACCCGAGCGCCAGGGTCGACTGGGAGGCCGAACTCGGCGTGGTGATCGGACGACGCGTCCACAACGTTCCGGTGGAGCAAGCACTCGACGCGATCGCCGGCTACACGATCGTCAACGACATCTCCGCCCGCGGTCTGCACGCCCGGCAGAACCCCCTCGCACCGCCGTTCGCCTACGACTGGCTCGCCGCCAAGGGGCGCGACACCTTCAGCCCGATCGGCCCCGGCGTGACGCCGTCCTGGTTCGTGCCCGACCCGCAGACCCTTTCCGTCCGGCAGTGGCGCAACGCCACGCTGGAGCAGGACGGAAACACGAAGGACATGATCTTCAGCGTGGCGCAGCTCATCTCCGCCGCCAGCAAGCTCATGACCCTGGAACCCGGCGATGTCCTCGCCACCGGCACCCCGGCCGGCGTCGGCGCAGCCAAGGGCATCGCCCTACAGGCCGGTGACCGGCTGCGCGTCGAGATCGAAACGCTGGGCGTACTCGCCAATGACGTGCGGGAAGCCGCGAACACCCTGCAGGCGGCGCTGAACACACGGGAGCAGGCATGACCTCCAGCACGAGCGCCGGCACCGCCGCTCCGGCGGACCTGGCCCCGCTGTTCACGCCGGTCAGCTATGGCAGTCGCAGTGCCCGCAACCGGATCGTGCAGGCTCCCATGTCGGTCGGCTACGCCAACCCCGACGGCACCGTGACCGAGAGGGAGATCCAGCACTACGCCCGGCGTGCCCAGGGCGGTGTCGGTGTCGTCGTCACGGAGAACTTCGCGATCAGCCTCTCGGGACGGCAGATGCCGCTGCAGACGCTGGTAAGCGACGAGGAGCAGCTGCCGGGGCTGACCCGGCTGGCCTCCGAGATCCGCCGGCACGGCGCCCTGTCGTTCGTCCAGATCGTGCACTCCGGTCGGTACGCGGGCCCCTGGGAGGAGTACGAGGCCCGGCCCCGGCTCGCGCCCTCCGCGACCCCCTTCGAACTGCTCCCCGGCCGGGTCGTCACCCCGCAGGAGATCACCCCGGAGGAGATCGAGGAGGTCATCGAGGAGTTCGTGCGCGCAGCGCAGCTGTGCGAACGCGCCGGATTCGACGGCGTCGGCATCCACGCCGCCCAGGGCTTCCTCCTCTCCGGGTTCCTCTCCCCGCGCACCAACCAGCGCACCGACGAGTGGGGCGGCGACTTCGAGGGCCGCACCCGGCTCACCCTGGAAGTGGTGCGGCGCGTCGTCGCGGCGACCGGCCCGGACTTCGTCGTCGGCGTGCATCTGCTCAGCGACGAGCGGGTGGAGGGCGGCTGGAGCCTCGACGACGGCGTACGGCTGGCCGTGCAGCTGGAAGAGGCCGGCGCGGCCTTCCTGTTCGGCATCCCGACCACGTTCGAGACCATGCGCATGCCGCAGAACGCGGGCATGCTCGGCAAGCCCGGCTACGCCCTCAAGGACACGGCGGCGCTGCAGCAGGCGGTGACGATCCCCGTGATCGCCAACGGCGGCCTCGCCGACCCCGAGCTGGCGGTGAGTGTCCTCGACTCGCACCAGGCCGTGGGCCTCGCCCGGTCGCTGTTCACCGACCCGGACTGGCCGCGCAAGATGCAGGCCGGTGCCACCGACACCGTCCGCAGCTGCGCCTGCGCCACCGCCCTGTGTCTGCGGACCCAGCTGACCGGTTCGCTGTGTGAGGAATGGCCCGAACACGCCAAGGAACAGGGCTACCTCGGATACGACGAAGGGAACGACCAGTGATCACCCTGACCGACATCGCCTACGTCCGCTCGGGCGTGGAGGACCTCGAAGGCGCCGTACGGTTCGCCAGTGAGATCGTCGGACTCGAAGTGGTCGACTCCGACGAGCCCGGTGTGGCGCATCTGCGTGCCGACCAGCGAGGCCACTGCCTCACCTTTGTCGAGGGTCCCTCGGGGGTGATCGCCTCCGGCTTCACGGTCGCGGGCCCCGAGGCCCTGGCCGAGGCGGAGACCGAGCTGGAGAAGCAGGGCATCCGGGTGGACCGCGGCGACAAGGCCGGGGCGCGTTCCCGCGGGGTGTCGGAGTACTTCGGCTTCGACGACCCGTTCGGCAACCGTGTCGAGCTGGCCGCCGCCCAGTTCCGCTCCGCCGATCCGGTGCGGCTCGGCCGCGGGTCGGGGATCACCGAGTTTGGACACCTGTGCCTGGACGCCCCGGACGTCCACGAGGCGTACCGCTTCTGGAACGGGACCTTCAACGTCCGGGTGTCGGACTGGGTCGGCGACGGCGCCTGCCTGATGCGCATCGACGAGGTCCACCACAAGCTCGCCGTCTTCCGCGGCGAGGAGGCCGCCCTCTGCCACATCAACTTCCAGGTCGGATCCATCGACGACATCTTCCGCAACTGGCACTATCTGGTCGACCAGGGTGTGGAGATCGTCCAGGGCCCCGGCCGCCACCCCACCTCCGGCTCGGTGTTCCTGTACTTCCTGGGTCCGGAGAACCTCACCTACGAGTACGCGACCGGCGGCGACCTCATCACGGACGAGGCGGCCTGGACCCCGCGCGTCTTCGACCTCGGCCAGCCCTCGTCCATCGACATGTGGCGCGGCCCGGTGGCACCCACCACCCGCCAGCGCCAGCTGCCGCGGCTCGACTCCCCCGCGAAGTAGCAGCCAGCCGGTACCGCATACGAATCGGTACCGCATACAGCCAGAACGAGGCCGGCAGTGGCGCCGGCCGAAGGAGAACCGATGCTCTTCGTAACCCACGTGGTCCCCGTCAATGAGCCGGGGCAACCCCGGCTCGACCGCGAAGCCGTCTGGGAAGGGCTGGTCATGAAGGCCAACAACGCCCTTCCGTTCGTGCCCGCGATGAGCGAGTGCGAGGTCGTCGAGCGCCATGGTGACAGCAGTTTCGACCGTGCCATCCGCATCCAGGGCGATCCCTACCGCGAGCGGATCACCCTCGAAGCACCCCACCGCGTGGTGTTCACCCGCCTGTCCGGCCCGATCCTCGGCACCATAGCCAACGAGATCGAGGGCGACGGTGACGACATGCAGTTGCGCTTCAGCTTCGCACTCGTCATCGCCGGCACCCCGGGCAACTCCCAAGGCGAGGAGGACTACGCCAAGAACATGACCGGCATGTACATCGCCGCCCTTGAGGGGACCCTCGACGCGATGCGCCGCATCGCCGTCGACAACGCCGCCTGACGCCCTCCGGGACCTGATGGATCACGTCTTCCAGCGAGGCCGTCCAAACCATTAAAATTACGGACGAAAGCGACAAAGGTGTCTGACATGTCCGACTGGATTGACTCTTTCTACGCCGACATCGACGCCCAGCTGACGGACCGCGTCCTCGACCGGTTCGCCCCCGACGCGGAGCTGGTCTTCGGCAACAACCCGCCCGCGATCGGGCACACCGCGATTCGCGAGGTGCTGGACAACCTGCGCCAGGCGATCGGCGGGATGCGGCACGAGTGGTGCAACCGCTGGACGGTGGACGGCGGCAGCCTGGTCCTTGAGGCTCGCGTGCACTACGTCACCCACGGTGGCACCGAGGTAGTGGTCCCCTGCGTAACGCTCATCGACCGCGACGCAGCGGGTCTTGTCAGCTCCCTGAGGATCCTCATCGACGCCGCGCCGCTGTTCGCGGCCCTCGGCACCGAGGCCGCAGCGGCTCCCGCCACGGCCTCCGAGGTGGCCGGATGAGCGGTCGCCTCGCCGGCCGCACCGCCGTCGTCACCGGCGCAGCCGGCGGGATCGGCCAGGCGTTCGCCCGGCGACTCGCCGACGAGGGTGCGGCGGTCGCCATACTCGACCTGGCCGATGCGGCCGATGTGGTGCACGGAATCGAGGAGGCCGGAGGCAAGGCGATCGCCCTGACCTGCGACCTCACCGATCCCACAGCCGTCGGGGCAGCACGCGACGAGGTGACGGAGCGCCTGGGGACGGCACAGATCCTCGTCAACAACGCGGGCGTCTACCCCCACCAGGCATTCGACAGCCTCACCTTCGAGGACTGGCGCAGGGTGTTCTCCCTCAACACCGACGCCCTGTTCCACACCTGCCAGGCGTTCCTGCCCGGCATGCGGGCCGGCGGCTGGGGACGCATCGTCAACGTCACATCGAACTCGGTCGCCCTCGTCGTCCCCGGGGTCACGCACTACGTGGCCAGCAAGATGGCGGCCATCGGCTTCACTCGCGCACTGGCCACCGAGGTGGCCGGTGACGGCGTCACTGTGAACGCGCTCGCACCCGGCCTGGTGCGCACCGCGACAACCGAGGCCGGACCGGACACAGCCTTCCAGGCAGTGGCCGACATGCAGGCCATCAAGCGGACCGAGGTTCCCGAGGACCTCACCGGAGCGCTCACGTTCCTCGTCTCCGACGACGCGGCCTTTATCACCGCTCAGACACTCACGGCCGACGGCGGGCTGGTGCGATCATGACAGTGCAATCGGCGGACCGGGCGTCGGCGAGCGATGCGACCGAAGTCGTCGCGGCAGGGCGCACCCTCGCAGCCCTCGGCCTCGTGGGCCCGTTCGGGCACGTGTCGGTCCGACAGGGCGACCGGATGCTGATCACACCCGCGATCGACCTCGCCCAAGCGTCGAAGGACACACTCGTCGAGGTCCCCCTCGACTCGGCCTCCCTGCCGGCGAGAACACCCGGTGAGGCCTGGATCCATCTGGCGATCTACCGGGTACGGCCCGACGTCCGCTCCGTGGCCCGCGCCATCCCGGAGTCCGCCTTCGCGGCCGGTGCCGTCACCTCTCGCAGCATCCCGCCCCTCCATGGGCAGGGCGCCATGCTCGGTGAGACGGTTCCGGTCCACGACGACGCCCGTCTGATGCGTTCGGCCGACATCGCCGAACCAGCGGCCCACACGCTCGGCGACGCCGACGCGCTGGTGCTGCGGGGCAACGGCGCGGTCACCACCGGCAGTTCACCCGGCCATGCCGTGGCCCGGATGCGCCTCCTCGACACCACGTGCCGGCTGTACCTCGCCGCCCGCGGTGCCGGGACCATTCGGACCCTCACTTCAGAGGAGATAGCCGGCTGGCGAGCTGCCGCCCCGCCCCTGCTCGACCGGCTCTGGGCACACCTGCGAAGAACCGACGGAGTCTGAGCCGTGCCCCCACGCCACCGTGACCTACGAGTGACGCAACCGTCCTCCCCCATCCCGAGGAGGACCTACCGACGAAGGAAAGCACCATGCGTGTCAGCGGCCTGCTGCACTACGGCCTCCAACTGCCCGACCTTGCCCAGGGCAAGGACTTCTACACCGACTTCGGCCTGACCGTCGACGAGCGCGACGACAGCCTGATCGTGCGCTGCGACGGCCGCGACCAGGACCAGACCCTCCTCGTCGAGGGACGCGAAAAGCGCCTGCACCACGTCGCCTTCGCGACACCGCAGGGCTCGCTGCCCGAGTTGCAGCGCCACCTCGAATCACTCGGCATCGCCCTCCAGGACGCACCGGCCGGCGCCCCCCAGGGCGGCCTGTGGTTCCGTGACCCCGACGGCAACGCCGTCAACGTACGCGAACAGGACCTCGCCGCACCCCGCCCCACCGAACCCTTCAAACAGAACCCGGCCGGCGACTACCAGCGCGTCGACCAGGCCCGCTGGCTCACCGCGAACACCGCACCCCGCCCGCGGCGTCTCGGCCACATGCTGATCTTCTCCTCCGACGTCAACGCCTCCCAGGACTTCTACGAGCGCACCCTCGGCCTGCGCCTGTCCGACCGCATCACCGACAAGGCCGTCTTCATGAACTCCGGCCCCGGTGACCACCACGTCTTCGGCTTCATCCAGTCAAGCCACCCCGGCCTGCACCACTCCAGCTGGGAAGTCGACAACCTCGACCAGTTGGCCATGGGCGCACAGATCATGGCCGACAAGGGACACACCACCGGCTGGGGCCTGGGCCGACACACCCTCGGTTCCAACCTCTTCCACTACATGCGCGACCCGTGGGGCAGCTGGATCGAGTACTTCTCCGACATCGACCAGATCACCGAGGACTGGAAGGGCCAGGACTGGGACGTCCCGCCTGCCGTCTGGTGCCCGCTGATGCCCGACAAGTTCCTGCAGAACTTCGAACCCAAGCCGTAGCGACACCTGCCCTGCCACAACGGCATGGGCGGTCGCTCTCGGCAGGTCCCTGCACACCTTTCCGCGCCGAAATGAGGACGAGAATGGCAACATCCGAGCAGTTCGCCGGTCGGGTCGCGATGGTCACCGGTGCCGGATCGGGCATCGGGAGGGCCTCGGCGCTCGCCTTCGCCGCCGGGGGCGCCACGGTCGGCGTGTGCGACGTCAACGACGAGGGCGGCAAGGAGACGGTGTCCCTCATCGAGGACGCCGGCGGCAAGGCCCTCTTCCTGCACACCGACGTGGCATCCGGAGACGCCGTCCAGGAAGCCGTGGACACGCTCGTGACGACCTACGGCGGCCTCCACTTCTCCCACAACAACGCCGGCACGCACGCCATGGCGCTCACCGGCGAGCTGTCGGAGGCGGAGTTCACCCGCGTGCTGAACGTCAACCTCCTCGGTGTATTCCTGTGCATGCGATACCAGATCCCGCGCATGCTCGAAGCGGGCGGTGGCGCGATCGTCAACACCGCCTCGATCTGGGCGCAGACCGGCATGCCGACCCAGTCCGCCTATGTGGCGAGCAAGCACGGCGTCGCGGGCCTGACCAAGACCGCGGCCGTCGAGTACGCCGCCCAGGGCGTCCGCGTCAACGCGGTGGCCCCCGGCTACATCGACACACCGATGACGGCCGGCAATCCAAAGGAAGCCCTGACCGCCATCCTGTCCCGGCAGGTCATCGGCCGAGCCGGCCAGCCGGAGGAGGTCGCCGCCGCGGCGGCCTGGCTGTGCAGCGACGAGGCCTCGCTGATCACCGGCGCCGTCCTCAACGTCGACGGCGGCTACCTGGCCCACTGACCGGTCCCCCCCTCCTCCGACGGACCACGACAACCACCCTCGAGAAAGGCAGATCCAATGGCGGACTCTGCGAATGTCACCACCATCAAACGTTTCTACGACATAGCCGACCACAGGATCGAAGGCAGCCCCATCGACCTGTTCACCGAGGACGTCCAGATCTACACCCCCAAGTTCGGCGTCGCCGCCGGCATGGAGGCGATGATCGCCGCGGGCAAGGGCCGCGCAATGTTCCGTCGGATGGAGCACCACGTAGACGAGTTCCAGATCGTCGAGCGGGGCGACCGGGTCGTCGTCGAGGGCACCACCGAGGGCGAGACCGCCACGGGCCGCACCTGGGACGGCCGCAAAGACATCCCCGGCCACTTCTGCGCCGTCTTCGACTTCCGTGACGGCCGGATCTCCCGGATGCACGTCTACTTCGACCCCGACCTCGGCCACGAGGACGCCGACCGCTACCCGTGGTGGACGCAGCCCTCGGCCACGCCGGCAGACGCCTGACCCCACCAGCCATAACCAACCGCACACCACCATCACGAAACGAAAGACGGGAAACATGCCTCAGAACCTGGACGGCATCATCCGGCACACCCTCGAAGCGAACGAGGTCGAGTTCTCCCGGCACTTCGACGCACCGCTTGAGGAACTGTGGCGCTTCGTCTCCGAGCCGGAGCTGCTCGAGAAGTGGCTGGGCGGTCCAGTCGACAAGCTGGAGCCGGTCGAGGGCGGCGAGTTCGTCCTCCAGATCGCGCCGAAGATGGGCGCGACGGTCTACGGCAAGGTCCTCGAGTACGTACCGCAGCAGGTCGTGGCCCTCACCTGGGAGGTTCCGGCCTGGGGCCACACCCCGGACCTCATGGGCACCAAGATGCGCTGGGCCATCGAGGCAGAGGGTGACGGATCGAGGCTCACCCTGACCCACACCCTGCCGCACGACGTCTTCCGCGAGCACCTCCTGGCCGCCGCCTGGCACCTGCACATGGACCAGCTGGGCCAGTTGCTCGCCGGCAACGACGAGCACTACACCATCCAGCAGCCCGAGATCTACGCCCTGGTCCTGGCGTACCTGGAGCAGGACCAGGCCGAGAAGCGGGCGTACTACGAGCACCTGCTCGGCATCCAGAAGCCTGCGGCATGACCTGATCGACACGAGAGGGGGTGCCTCCAGCACGGGACGCGGCCCCCTCTCTCCCACACACGACGAGTCCGTCAGCAGCGTTCTTCTTGCCCACGCCCGACAGACCATCGTTCGAAGGAGAGCCGGCATGGCATCCGAGCCAGAGGGAGCCAAGAGGGTCGCCGTAGTCACGGGCGGCGCCGCAGGCATCGGCCAGGGCTCTGCCCTCCGGCTCGCCCGCGACGGCCATATCGTCATCGTGGCCGACCTCGGCCCGGCCGACGAGACCGAGAAACTGATCCGCGAGGCCGACGGCGAGGTCTTCTCCGCCCGCTGCGACGTGGCCGACGCCGACAGCGTGGCGCAGTTCGCCGCCGCCGTCACCGACCGCTTCGGACACGTCGACATCCTCGTCCACAGCGCCGGTATCTACCCCATGGCCTCCTTCGCACAGACGGACTGGGCGACCTGGCGCCGCATCATGGACGTCAACCTCGACTCCCTGTTCCATCTGACCAAAGCGTTCCTGCCTGGCATGGAGCGGCACGGCTGGGGACGCATAGCGGTCATGGCCGCCGCGACCTCCCATGTCGGGCCGCCCGGCATGGTCGCTTACGCGGTGAGCAAGAGCGGGCTGAACGGTTTCGTCAGCACGCTCGCCGCGGAGGTCGGTGAGCACGGGATCACCGTCAACGCGATCGCGCCTGGTCTCATCCGCACGCCGGGCACCCTCTCCGGGCCGCAACAGGAGCTGGGACTGTTCGGTGCCATGGTTACCAGTCAGGCGATCAAACGCACCGGCGTGCCGGACGACCTGGCAGGCACGGTGTCCTTCCTCACCTCCGACGAGGCCGCCTTCATGACCGGCCAGACGCTGGTCGTGGATGGCGGATTCGCCCGGGCCTGAGCCGATCCCGCGGGGAGTGGTCGTAACCGAGACTCAACTCCACACCGCTTAGACCGGCGGCACACCCGCCTGGGGCCACGCCCCGAACCTCAGGCCTCTTCCACCATCCGGCCGCCCGAGGCCTACGCCCTCGGGCCGCCCGATGGGCGCCCGCCCACTCGCCCCCCACACGACAAGGTCCATCGAGAGTGCCCTTCTTAACAGCACAAGGCACATCGTCACACGAAGGAGAGCCTGCATGGCATCCGAGACAGAGAGAGCCAAGAGGGTCGCCGTAGTCACGGGCGGCGCCGCGGGCATCGGCCAGGGGTACGCCCTCCAGCTGGCGCGCGACGGCCACATCGTCGCCGTGGCCGACCTCGGCCCGGCCGACGAGACCGAGAAACTGATCCGCGAGGCCGACGGCGAGGTCTTCTCCGCCCGCTGCGACGTGGCCGACGCCGACAGCGTGGCGCAGTTCGCCGCCGCCGTCACCGACCGCTTCGGACACGTCGACATCCTCGTCCACAACGCGGGCATCTACCCCATCGTCCCCTTCGCACAGACGGACTGGGCGACCTGGCGCCGCATCATGGACGTCAACCTCGACTCCCTCTTCCACCTCACCAAGGCCTTCTTGCCCGGCATGGAGCAGAAGGGGTGGGGACGCATCGTGGTCATGGCCTCTGCGACCTTCCACTCCGGACCGGCTGGCATGGTCGCCTACACCGCGAGCAAGGGCGGAGTGATCGGCTTCGTCCGCACCCTCGCCGCCGAGGTGGGCGAGCACGGCATCACCGTCAACGCGATCGCGCCGGGCCTGGTCCGCACGCCGGGCACCCTCTCCGGGCCGCAACAGGAGCTGGGACTGTTCGACACGCTGGCCACGATGCAGGCGATCAAGCGCGCCGGTGTCCCGGAGGACCTGGCAGGCACGGTGTCCTTCCTGACCTCCGACGCCGCCGCTTTCATGACCGGCCAGACGCTGGTCGTGGACGGCGGATTCGCCCGGGCCTGAGCCCGGACCCGTCTCGAGTGGACCCGAGACGGCCGCACCAACCGCAAGGACAGCAAGCGCAGGGCCTAGGGACGACAAGACGTCAGGGAGAGACCGTGAACGACACCCAATTGCACACCGCTCGGCCATCCAACGAAGTGCCCGCCTGGGTCACCGAGCTGTATGCGTGCTTCGACAAACTGGATCTGGACGCGCTGCTCACCCACTTCAGCGAGGACGCCCGAATCCGGTTCGGCAACGCGGAGCCGACTGTGGGGAAGGACGCGTTCCGCGCCACATCCGGCGCGTTCCTGGGGACGATCCGATGCACCATTCATCGCTTCATCCAGGTGTGGGAGCACGACGAGTCGGCGGTACTGATCGCCGACGTCACCTATGACTGCCACAACGGCAGGACGATGTCCCTGCCGGCCGCGACGGTGCTGCATCGCCGGACCGACGGGTTGATCGACGACATGCAGGTCTTCGTCGACGTCACCCCCCTCTTCGCCCCCTAAGAGGAAGACGCCCGGTTCCAAGCGGCACATACGCTGGGAACCGCCCGCCATAGCTCGGCCCGTCCACGCTGTCGAAGCCGGATCGACAGCATGGACGGGCCGACGGCTGCCGCTTTAGTCGGCGCCGAGCGCACGTGGAGCAAAGTCCGGCGTCGGCGGCGCCTTCAGACCCACCTTTGAGGTCGACGTCTACACCTCACCTCGCCGCACCCTTATTAAAGTGGTCGACCAAATTATATCGACACGCCTCCGCTACATGACCCTCTACCCAAGCGGACCAGACGCCCCGTGAAGTCACATAACACCAGGTAGAGCAGCCACTTGGGGAACGTGACGCCAGTCACGTGCGCAAGGGGAACCATTCTTCGTGTTTACTTGTTCAGACAGTAACCGGCGTGAATGGATGCGCCGATCCGTCTGGGCTGCCGTGGGGCGGCCTGTGTCTGCGAAGCAAGGATTGTGATCATGTCGACGGCTTTCGAGTCCTATGACCTGTCCGGTACGTCTCTGTCGAACCGGATCGTGATGGCGCCGATGACCCGCTCCCGCGCCTACGGCGAGGGCAACAGCCCCACCGAGCTGATGGCGGAGTACTACGCCCAGCGGGCGAGCGCGGGTCTGATCGTCACCGAGGGCACCCAGCCCTCGGCGATCGGCCAGGGCTACCCCGACACCCCCGGCATCCACTCGGATGAGCAGATCGCCGCCTGGCGCAAGGTGACCGACGCCGTGCACGCCGAGAACGGCGTGATCTACCTCCAGCTGATGCACACCGGCCGCGTCGGCCACTCCACCTGGCAGGGCCGCAAGCCGGTCGGCCCCTCCGCCGTCCAGGCCAAGGGCCAGATCTACACCCACGACGGCATGAAGGACTTCGAGGTTCCCCAGGACCTGAGTGACGCCGAGGTCGAGCAGACCATCGCCGACTACGCCGCCGCCGCCCGCAACGCCATCAAGGCCGGCTTCGACGGCGTCGAACTGCACGGCGCCAACGGCTACCTCATCCACCAGTTCCTCGCCCCCAACTCCAACACCCGCACCGACCGCTGGGGCGGTTCACCCGAGGCCCGCGCCCGGTTCGCCGTCGAGACCGCCAAGGCCGTCGCCGACGCGATCGGCGCGGACAGGACCGGCTTCCGCATGTCGCCGGGCAACCCGTTCAACGACATCGACGAGAGCGACCGTGCCGACGTCGAGGCCACCTACACAGCCCTGATCAACGGCCTCGCCCCCCTCAACCTGGCGTACCTGCACCAGATGGAAGCTCCCGGCTACCGCGTCTTCACCGCCCAGGCCCGCAAGGCATGGCCCACCACCTTCATCCTCAACCCCTTCACCGGCCAGGCCCCCACCGGCCCCGAAGAGCTCCAGCTCCTCGAGGACGGCACCGCCGACCTCATCGCCTACGGCGCCCTCTTCCTCGCCAACCCCGACCTCCCCACCCGCCTCAAGCAGAACGGCCCCTTCAACACCCCCGACCGCGCCAAGTCCTTCGGCGGCGACCACACCGGCTACACCGACTACCCCACCCTCAACGCCTGACCCACACCGCGGCGCCCGCACCGGCCACCGGCCCGGCGGGCGCCGCGGCGCGTCACACCGCCACGGCGAACTCACGACGCACGGCATTCGGAGGACCGATGACCCAAAGAACAGGAGCAAACGGGCTGCCAGCAGCGCCGGCCCCAGCCAACACCGAAGTGCCCTCACCGGCCACGTCCTGCGACACCCTGGGGCACCACATCGCCCGTGTGGCCCGCCAGTTCCGCATGGCTTCCAGCCAGTTGCTGCGCGAGGTCGGGCTCCACCCGAGCCAGGACATCGTCATGAAGGCGCTGTGGGAGCGCGGCCCGCTGCGCCAGGTGGACCTCGTCCAACACGTCGGTTCCGACGCCGCGACGATGACACGTACCGTTCGGCGCCTGGAGCAGGCGGGCTTCGTACGCCGGGTCCCCTCCCCCACCGACAAGCGGTCGGTGATGGTCGAGCCGACCGCGGCCAGCGTCGCGCTGCGCCAGCAGGTCGAGCAGAGCTGCGCCGCGTTGGAGGAACGCATCACGCGCGGCCTCACGGATGCCGAACAGAGTCAGCTGCGCGCCATACTCGAGCGGCTGGAGAAGAACATCGGCAGCCAGCTGTCGTCGAAGTCTCAACTCCTCGACGAGGATTGTGATCTGGTGTGAGGCTGGACGTCGGCTCGTTGCTCGATCATGCCGCGATCACCCGCGCCAGGCACGCCCACCGTTCGAGGTCTCGACATCTCGGCGGTCCAGCTCACCGCCGCACCCAAGGACCCACCCCGCCCTACCTGCCCGAGTCGCAAGAAGTGGTACCCGAGCCGCCACGCCGAGCAACTTGGCCGCAGTTGTGGGTCGCTCGGCACGCGCCCGCAGGACCCGACAGGGGTGATCCAGACTCGTTGCCGGCGCATGGTTGACCGCATGATTGGCTGGCCAATACTTTGCTGACCAAGGAGGTCAGATGAGCTTCGACGCATCTTCCGGCACGCATGGTGCACGCCAACCCGGGCGAGGAACCCGTTGGCTCAACAAGTGGACAATGAGGCGCATACGCCGCAATAACGGCGGCAAGCTAATGGGCATGAACGCCCTGGTCTTGACGACCATCGGGCGTAAAAGTGGCGAGCCCCGCGAGACCCCTGTCGGCTGGTTTCCCGGGAAGGACGGCAGCTGGATCGTCGTGGCCTCGGCGGCCGGGGCGGCGAAGAACCCGGCTTGGTACCACAACCTGGCCGCTCATCCCGGCCAAGTGCAAGTGCAGATCGGCAGTCGCAAGGTGGACGTCGTCGCCGAGCAGCTCCACGGGGAGGAGCGCGAGGAAGCATGGCGACAGATTACGAGCGCCGTGCCTCGTTTCGCTCAGTACCAGGTGAAGACCGACCGCGAATTGCCGATCATCCGGTTGGCTCCCCGCTCCTCCGACTGAGCGGGACGCCAGACGTACGGTGCCTCGTACGACTCGGAGCGAGCCACCCTCCTCAAAGACCGTCCTCGGCCGTGTCGATCTACCTCACCGCAGACTTCGATTCGGTACGAGCTTGATTTCAATCCTGAGCTAGCAGCTTCCCACTCTCAGGAATCGAGGACCGAGCCCGGTGTTTCCCGGACGGCGGGTCAGTCGTTGAAGGTCACATGACGACATGGGGCGAGGAGGAGGCACGGGTGGTCTTCGCTCGACTGCCGGACACCTACTGGCTCGAGCAAGGAGGCGACGACCGCCCCGTTTGCCCGGTACCGGACATGGCGGGGAGTCAGAAAGATGCTCTGACGTGTGCGCACGGATTGGCGGCGTGGATGGGTCGCGCGCTCGTGGTCATGGCGCCGGTGACCGCCCCTGAGTTGGCGACGACAGCGGCCGCAGGCGCCGGGACCGCGTCTCCCCTCGACACAGGCGTCCTCGCGCGGGAGCGTCCGCGCGTGCTTGGGGCGTACGGAAGTTCGCCCTGCTTGAAACCGCCGGACGAGGGACGGGCCTCGCTGGTGGCTCACTGCGGGAGAGCCGGCGCCGTCCGCCCAAGGCATGCAGGCGTGGCCGCACGCCGACACCGTGGGTGGTCTCTGGGCAGGTCGCCCTGCCCAACCCCAGAGGTGATAGCCAGGTTTCGAGCCGCAATCTCAAACATTGCCGGGGGTGTGCGCTGCCCCTGTGATCAGCGACGCGGTGCGCTGGATGGGCCGCTTGTGTTCGCGTGCGTGGCGGCGGGCACGCGGGACCAAGGTCAGCGATGCTGCGACACTGCGTCGCTCGCCACGAACATCGACTACACACTCCGCGACGGCCGCACGATGCGCATGCCCGACGTAACCCTCACACGTCGGAGCCATCGAGAACATGCAAGTCTTCCTGGACATCACGCCCTTGCTCGCACCCTGACCACAGCGCTCACCCGTCCACTCCGAAGCTGAAGATCTTCTCCGGGTGGATGCGGATCACCTCCGAACTGAAGCCCGCGCCGAGCGCGGTGGCACCCTCCAGCAGTTCGGCCCGGCCGCGAATCTCGACGAAGCGCGCCTTCCAGGGCCGGAAGCTGACCACATCGTCGACGACGAACGCCAGCTTGGCGTTGACCTTCAGATTGCGCCACTTCTTCGAGCCGCCCATGTTGTGGCCGCCGATCAGGATGGTTCCGTCGTCCGCTAGAGCGAACACGACGGGGTTGTTCTGCGGTTGCCCACCAGGGTCGACGGTGGCCAGCCGGCCCAGTCGCTGCTCAGACAGGTAAGCACGTTGCGCTGCGGAGAAATCAGCCATGATGAGTGCACCTTTCTAGGGGATGGCGCCGACGGGGACTTGCCCGCCGACGGATGGGTGTTAGTTGAGGGTGGGGTAGTCGGTGTAGCCGGTGTGGTCGCCGCCGAAGCTGGTGGCGCGGTCGGGGGTATTGAAGGGGCCGTTCTGCTTGAGGCGGGCGGGGGTGTCGGGGTAGCCCTGGCCGATCGCCGAGGGCTGGGTGCCCTCGGTGACGATCAGACCCGCGCTCGCCCGCTGGGCGTAGTACTCCGCCATCAGCTCGGTGGGGCTGTTGCCCTCGCCGTAGGCGCGGGAGCGGGTCATCGGCGCCATCACGATCCGGTTCGACAGAGACGTACCGGACAGGTCATAGGACTCGAAAGCCGTCGACATGATCACAATCCTCGTTTCCCCACGGCAGCTCAGACGGATCGGCGCTCCATTCACGCCAGTTACTGTCTGAACAATTAAATCTTGTCGATTCATTCCCGCAACCGCGACCAGTCTCACCGAAGAGCGGCATCGCACCTCGTCAGCGCAAGGCAAGCCGCATCATCGCAGGTGCCATGGCAGCGCGGTAGGATTTACCTGTTCAGCCAACCTGAGACGCCAGGAGCGAGGAAGCGGTAGATATGAGCCAGCCGGACACCAGCGGTCCTGCCCGGTCCACCACAGCGGAGACAGCGGCACCGGCGCGCGAGCCGCTGCCGAATTCCGTCAAGGCCGGTCCGATCAGTCACGCGATCTTCCGCGTGGCGCGCCTGCACCGGATGCTGGCCGGCCAGCTCCTGCGCCGCGTCGGCCTGCACCCCAGCCAGGAACTGGTCATGATGCAACTGTGGGAGCGCGGCCCGCAGCGCCAGACCGACCTCGTCCGCATGCTCGGCTCCGACGCCGCCACCATGACCCGCACCATTCAGCGGCTGGAGAACGCGGGCTTCGTCCGGCGCCGCCCGTCCACCACCGACAAGCGCGCCACCATCGTCGAACCGACGGCCGCCAGCAACGCCCTGCGGCAGGAGGTCGAGCAGGTGTGGCAAGACATGGAGAACAGCGTGGCTGAGAACCTCACCGACGAGCAGCAGACCGAGGCCATCGAGGTCTTGCGGCGCATTGAGGACAGCCTCGCCCGGGCGACGACTCAGACCGACTGATCCGACGAGGCCATCAGAATGCGGGTGCGAGTCCGGTCGCCGGCGACGTTGCCGCACAAGGTGCGGCACGTTCACATCGCTCAAAACGCCCAGAACAGCACCACGAAGTACGCGAAGCCTCATGCCCCCGGCGCGCCGTGCAGCAGGTGCGCGAGTTCGGCGTCGCCGACCACGGCTGCCGAGCAGCACACGTTCATCAAGCTCACAACATGCTTGATGCGGGCGGGAATTGAGGCGTCCATGGGGTCGGCCGGAAATCTCGTACGGCAACGCCCTCGCCGAGAATCTATGGATACTGATCAAGAGCGCCGGGTTTCGCGGTCGGACCTTCACCACCCAGGCCGAGGCGGACCTCGCGCTCGACGGCTTCTGCAACAGTCGCCGCATTCCAGGAGAAGCTCGGCCGACTCAGTCCTATCGAGTCCGAAGGGAAGTAATACGCCGAGCAGGCAACGGCCGAACGGGCCGAAGAACCCCGTTAACCCAACTTGACCAGCCGATCAGCGCCTCCCGAACAACGGGAGAACCTCACTCCTGATCTAATATGGCGCGGATCACACGAGGTGAGCGGGGCGCTAAATCTTTTCGGTAAACCCGCAACTCCTCGCGCCTCTGCGCGCAGGCACGCAGGAACCCCAACCCCGTCGACCGGTAGAGTCAGAGTACCTGTCCAGACAGTCATGCCGTTCGCGGGTGAGGTGGAACGCCTATGTCGGCAAACCACCGCCCGTCAGAACGGCTGCGCCAAACGGGCAGTACCGAACGAGCGAACCTGAACTCCGTGACCCGCATTTGGCCGGTCGATCATTACCTTCCGCCCAGGAGGGAGTCTCGGCTGCGCCTGCCGGAACCCCTTACCCCTGGAGGTGCCCGGGCACGGTGTTTCTGCCGCCTCCACAGCAGGAGCGGTGCGTCGTTCGCACCCCGCACTCAATTCGGCACCAGACGCGCGTAGTCCGCGTCGTACACGAAAGGTCCCCATGGACACCAGCCCAGCTTCAGCGAACATCGGCGTCGTCGGCCTGGCCGTGATGGGCTCGAACCTCGCCCGCAACCTCGCCTCACGCGAGGGAAACACCGTCGCCGTCTACAACCGCACACACGCCCGTACCGACGAGCTTGTCGCCGCGCACCCGGAGGCAGGCTTCGTCGCCAGCACGTCGATCGACGACTTCGTCGCCTCGCTGGCCAAACCCCGAACCGCGATCATCATGGTGAAGGCAGGAGCGGGCACGGACGCGGTGATCGACCAGCTCGCCGAACGCTTCGAGCCCGGGGACATCATCGTCGACGGCGGCAACGCGAACTTCCAGGACACCATCGCCCGGGAGAAGCGGATCGCCCCCAGCGGCATCCACTTCGTCGGCACTGGCATCTCCGGCGGCGAGGAGGGCGCCCTCAACGGCCCCTCGATCATGCCGGGAGGTACAGAGGAGTCCTACCGCACCCTGGGGCCGATCCTCGCCTCGATCGCCGCAGTCGCCGAGGGCGAGCCCTGCGTCACCCACGTCGGCACCGACGGCGCAGGCCACTTCGTGAAGATGATCCACAACGGCATCGAGTACGCCGACATGCAGCTCATCGCCGAGGCGTACGACCTGCTGCGCACCATCGGCGGCCTCGAACCGGACACCATTGCCGACGTCTTCGCCGACTGGAACCGTGGCGCGCTGGAGTCGTACCTGATCGAGATCACCGCGGAGGTGCTGCGCCAGAAGGATGCCACCACGGGTAAGCCGTTCGTCGACATCGTGCTCGACCAGGCCGGTTCGAAGGGCACCGGCGTGTGGACCGTGCAGAACGCCCTCGATCTCGGCGTCCCAGTCGGTGGCATCGCCGAAGCCGTCTTCGCCCGCGCCGTCTCCTCAAAGCCGGCCCAGCGCGAAGCCGTACAACGGGTCGTCACCTCGCGGCCGGAGCCGCAGAATGCCGACGCCTCCTTCGCCGACGACGTCGCCAAGGCGCTCTACGCCTCCAAGGTCGTCGCCTACGCGCAGGGTTTCGACGCGATCATCGCGGGAGCGCAGAAGTACGGCTGGGACATCCAGAAGGACAGGATCGCCAAGATCTGGCGCGGCGGCTGCATCATCCGCGCCCAGTTCCTCAACCGCATCGCCGAGGCCTACGACGAGAACCCCAACATCGCGACACTGCTTGAGGCGCCCTACTTCGCACGCGCCGTGGCCGACGGCGAGGCCGCCTGGCGCCGCGTCGTGGCAACGGCCGCGCTCTCCGGCGTACCGGCACCTGGATTCAGCGCCGCGCTCAGCTATTTCGACTCGCTGTCCGTCAAGCGGCTGCCCGCCGCACTCGTGCAGGCCCAGCGCGACTTCTTCGGCGCCCACACCTACGGGCGCGTGGACAAGGACGGTGTCTTTCACACGCTGTGGTCCGGCGACCGCACTGAGGTCACCGTCGAAGGCTCCGGCCACTGAGGGCAGTTGAACGGGTGGGCGGCGGCCACGGGCCAGGACCGGAATAGCCACCCGGGTGCTTGTGATGGCTCCGCGATATCGCGGAGTCAAATGACGATCGCCGTTACGGCCAGGGGGCCATTGCAGATGTAGACCCACTGGTCATCGGGCTAAGCGGGCTCGGTGAAGTCAACTCCACATGGGGGTAGGAGCTTTGGCGGCAGTGGTCGTGATGCCGAAGATCCTGACGGTGGAGTTGGCCGCCGAGCAGCAGGCCGAGGTACGTCGGCGGCTGGCGGGACCTGATCTCTCATGCAACCAGCTGCGGCGGCTGGAGTTCATCCGGCTGCTGGGCCGGGTCCCGACCGCGCCGCAGGTCGCGGGCCTCGTCGAATGCAACCCGGTCACGGTGCGCAATGCAGTGTCCGATTCGCCAGTGGCGGGTTCGATGGGTTGGCCGGTGCCCCGCGCCCGGCACTGCCCGTCCAGGTCATCGACGAGGACCTCAAAGCGTGGTCAACTGCGCCCTTTCCTTCTGATGGGACCCATGGTTCGCCCCCCGGACCAATGGATGCCGCCGCGTCGGCCCCCTGCCCCCGACGACGGGCCAGAAAGGGGCATCGAGTCCGTCCGACCAGCCCCAACTGCCTTGCCGACCCAGGACCTTACCCGTTCCTGGTTCACCCACCGCCACCACCCACAACCGGTGGTGGCGGGCCTGGACGGACAAAGACCCGCCCTCCGAGCTCCAAGCCCCGATCGACTTGGTCACCACCGGACACGGATTTGACCTCTACTGCTGGAATTAGCGAACTACCGGTAGGAGTGACATAAAGGAGACACATAGGTCGACCAAGTATTCTTTGTTTCGAGGCCTCCGGATACGCCCGGACGGCCGGTCAGGCAGTACCACGGAAAGGTGTCCTGGAATGCCACGTCACCGCGTCGACGTCCACAGCCACTACCTTGGCGGAACCGTCGCACAGGTCCTGCGGTCCGGTTTCTCGCTTGCCGGCGGGTACAGGATGTCCGTGCGGTGGTCCCCCGAGGAGGCCATCGCCTACATGGATCGCCAGGGCGTCGCCACCCAGATCCTCTCCACCCCATGGACCTTCACCGGGTCGGAGGACGACCCTGACCTCGCCAAGCGCGTCGCCCGTGCGGTGAACGAGGAGTACGCCGAACTGATCGCGAAGTACCCCGGCCGGTTCGGAGCGTTCGCCGCCCTGCTCGGCGACAGCACCGACGCGATGCTGGAGGAGCTGGAGCATGCCCTGGACACGCTCCACCTGGACGGGGTGATGCTCAACTCCAACACCCAGGGCCGCTACCTCGGCTTCGACTGGTACGAGCCGCTGCTCGCCGAGCTGAACCGCCGCGGGGTCCCCGTCTTCCTGCACCCCGCCGACAGCCCGGTCATCGTCGACCAACTCGGTTTCGGTCGCCCCAGCTCGGTCTGCGAGTTCACCTTCGACACCGCCCGCAACGTCATCAACGCCGTCTACCGCGGCGTCTTCCAGCGCTACCCGGACCTGCGGCTCATCCTCGCCCACTGCGGCGGCCCGCTACCCACCCTGGGCTGGCGCATCGCCGAGCACACCACCATGGGGATGGGCCCCGACGACGCGGACATCGACCCGGCGCACGTCACCGAGGTGCTGAGCAAGCTCTACTACGAGACCGCCCTGGCCGGCAGCCGGAACTCGCTCCTGCCGACCCTGGAGGTCACCGACACGGATCACGTTCTGTTCGGCACCGACTGGCCGGCCGCCCCTGAGCGCACCACCGTCCACAACATCGAGAACCTCATGACGAGCGGCCTCCTCACAGACCAGCAGCTCGAAGACGTCGAGAGCGGCAACGCCAGGAGGCTCTTCCCTCGCCTCTCACTGTCATAGCCGCAACGGCAGGACAGACGCATCCATGGAGCGGACGAGGTAGGCGGCGTCGGGCGCCCCGTCGCCCGCCACCGGCCGGCCGTAGGCGGCTCCGATCACGCGCTTCGACACGAAGCCGAGAGCGGGGCTGTCCGACGCGATCTCGCCGCCGGACCGCCCGCCCGGCCAGACGACGCAACATCTCGGGTTCGGCCTTCCGTCCCTGTACGGCCGTGGGCACCAGCCGTGGCCTCTCCCCCACCGGCGCAAGGTGTCCCTGCCGACCCGGCCCTGGCCGCGACCGCGTCCAGGGCCGGGTCGCACCCCCTCGCACAGCAGGTCGAGAACTGCCGTTTAGATGGCGTCCCCGCCCGGATGGCGTCCCGGCGGTCATGCCACACCTCGATCTGTTCGAGCGGCTTCCTTGAATCGAAGGCGGGGAGCTGGTGCACCGCCAGCGCGGCCTCGCCGACCGGCGGCGCCACATCGTGGAGATCACGCCGGAGGCGTCGACGGCCCTCGGCACCTGGAGACCGCGCTGATGAAGGTCAAGGAGGCGCTCTTCGCCGACCTGTCCGCAAGGGAGCACGCCACCCTGCAAGACCTACTGAACCGCGTCGCCGCCGCCCCCGGCGACTACGAGTGCTGAGCCGATCGGCGGCCTCGCTCCGAGCCCTCCCTCCGGACCGCCTCCGTGCTAGCGTTTGATTGGCTGACCAATGAACGACCGAGAGGACGTAAGCCATGCCCACCGACGTCACCAGGGGAACCGTCCTTGTGCTGGGTGCCACAGGCAACCAGGGGGGCGCCGTCACACATGAGCTGCTGCGCCGGGGCTGGCCGGTGCGGGCGCTCACCCGCGATCCGAAGTCGGCGAAGGCGCAGGCCCTCGCCGAGGCGGGTGCCGAGGTGGTGGCGGGCGACCTCGACGACCCGCAGTCGCTCGACGCCGCGATGAGCGGTGTGTACGGCGTCTACAGCGTGCAGACGTTCATGGGACCGGAAGGCGTCGAGGGCGAGGAGCGGCAGGGCCGCGCCGTCGCCGACGCCGCCGCGCGCGCCAAGGTGCAGCACTTCGTCTACGGCTCGGTGGGCGGCTCCGACCGTGACAGCGGCGTGCCGCACTTCGACAGCAAGGGCCGGATCGAGAAGTACATCGCCGAGCTGGGCCTGCCGGCGACCGTGCTGCGCCCGGCGTTCTTCATTAACAACTTCACCTTCGTCGGTCCGCAGCGCGCCGGTGACGGACTGGTCCTCGCGCTGGGGCTGAAGCCCGAGACCACGCTGCAGATGTTCGCCTCGGAGGACATCGGCCTGTTCGCGGCGGACGCCTTCGAGGACCCCGGCGAGTACATCGGCCGTCAACTGGAGCTTGCGACGGACGAGTTGAGCGGTCCGCAGATGGCCGAGGTGTTCGAGAAGGTGTCGGGTCTGCCCACCACCTTCCAGGAGCTGCCCATCGAGCAGGTGCTGCAGTTCAACGAGGAGATGGGCCTCATGTTCGGCTGGTTCAACGCCGAGGGCTTCAGCGCGGACCTTCCCGTCCTGCGGGCCCGGCACCCCGAGCTGACCACCCTGGAAGCCTGGGCGCGCAGGAACTGGACGGCCCCCGCCGCCCAGTAACCGCTCCCGCGCGCAGGTCACCCGTGCCGAAGGACCTCTTACTCCCCGAGGAGGACCTTCGGCACGGGCATGTCAGCACCGCGCGCTACCGCCAGGTCATGCCTCCCAGGGCGACGGGCCCGCGTCGACCAGATGCATCGCCTTGGGCACGGCCTCCGGTTCGTAGTCCGGGGCGTGATCGCGCAGCACCCTCAGGGCCGTCCGCTCCAGGTGGTGGGCCAGGCAGGACACCGCGGCATCACGGTCGCCCGCGACGACAGCGTCCAGGATGGCGGGGTGCTCGATGTTGCCGGGTTCGGACCAGCGTGTCGGGTCGAAGTGCTGGGTGATGCGGATGTATCGCACGCTGCGGTCGGACAGAGCCCGCAGCTGACGCTGCAGGGCCGCACCCGCGCCGGCGGTGAGCAAGCGGTGGTACTCGCCGTGCGCCGCGAACCAGCCCTCGATGTCCTTCGCCCTGGCCGCTCGGCGCATCGCCGTCACCTGTGCCTTGGCCTCGCGTCTTTCCCGGGCGCCGAAACCGTCCAAGGTCATGGTCAGCGCCAGCGTCTCCAGCATGATGCGCATCGCGTAGTCGGCGTCCAGCTCGGCCGGGTCGATGCAGGTGACCCGCATCCGCTGGTTGGGCTCGGCCTCGACGAGACCCTCCTCCTGGAGCATGCGCAGCGCCTCGCGCACGGGCGTACGGCTCACTCCCAGCTGCCGGCCCAGCGCCACCTGCGACAGCACGGTGCCCGGCGCCAGCCGACCGTCCATGATGCATTCGCGCAGGAGCGCGTGCAGCGGGGCGATCGACTGCCGGGCACCGGGCAGATCAAGCGGCTCGATGCCGTCGATGACGATGGTCGGCTGAGGCATGCCGCCCATTATGACGTATCTGCATACACATTTAGTTGCGTCCAGGTGAAACCCTGAGGGGAAGGCGCACTTCGAAGCGCGTGTCACCGGGAACAGACTGCACCTGGAGGCTCCCGTGGTGCTTGGTCACGACGATCCGCCAGGACATGTCGAGCCCGGCCTGCACGAACGTCGCCGCCATCTCCCAGCCGTCGGCTATGTCGCGCTCGTCGAGCCGGTCGGCGAGCGCGTCCTCCCGGTCGGATGCTTCGAGCGGGCTGAGATACGTGCTCTTCGAGACCTGTTCGGCGGTGCGCTCCTGGAGGTGGACGAGCGCCAGGGTGTGCTCCGCGTACGGCCCGACCGCGATCGCCGCGAGCTTGTGCCGTAGCCCGGCCATCCGCTCGCGCAGTGCCGACGTGGCCCGTACGGCGGCGGCAGCGGGGTTGTTCAGCTCGTGGGTCAGCCCGGCGGACAGCGAGCCGAGTGCCAGCAGGCGTTCGCGCTGGTTGACGGTCTGCTGGGTGGCCTGGGTACCGAAGAACAGCCCCTCCAGCAGATGGACGGCCATCGGGAACCAGTCCCGCATGATCGAGGCGAAGGTCGCGGCGGGCAGGACGAAGAAGCAGGTGGCAGGGTCGCCTTCCTGATGTACGGGGCCAGGCTCGAACCTCTCCACCCGGCCTTCGCGGCACAGCCGCGCCAGCTGCTCCTCGGTCGGGTTCTCGAACAGAAAGAGCGTGCTCAGCTCCTCCACCTCGCAGGGTAGGGGCTGTGTGGTCATGACTGCTCCAAGTAGCGGCGGTGGACGAGCATCACGGCCATGGCGCCCTCGCCGGCGGCCGAGGCGACGCGCTTGGCCGACTCGGCGCACACGTCGCCCGCCACGAAGACGCCCGGGACGCTGGTCTCCAGGTGGTACGGCGGTCGCGTCGGTTCCCAGCCCTGCGGGGGCCGGCCGTCCACGGTCAGGTCGGTGCCGGAGACGATATATCCGCGGTCGTCCCGCGCCACGGTTCCCGCCAGCCAGTCCGTGGGCGGGGCGGCACCGATGAACACGAACAGCCACTGGGTGTCGACGAGTTCGGTGTGCCCGGTCGTGGTGTCGCGCAGCGTGAGCTGCTCCAGGTGGTCGGTGCCGTGCGCCTCCGCCACGACCGCGCTGGTGCGGACGGTGATGTTGGGCGTCCGCTCGATCTGCTGGATCAGGTAGTGCTACATCGACGCGGCCAGGGACCGCCCGCGCACCAGCAGGGTGACCGACTTGGCGGTATTGGACAGGTGCATGGCGGCCTGGCCGGCGGAGTTGGCGCCGCCGACGATGTACACATCGTGCCCTGAGGATGCGGAGGTCTCGGTGAGTGCGGAGCCGTAGAAGACGCCGCGCCCGGTCAGCTCGGTGAGGCCCGGCGCGTCCAGCTGGGCGAGCCCGGCCGGGCCGCCGCCGATGACGACCAGGTCGTGGAAGTCCTCCGCCGGTGTGGTCGCCAGACCCACCCGCGCCGCGAGTTCACGGTCGTCGGGCTCCACGAGCGGGATGCCGTCGGGGGTGACCACCAACGGAAGGCGTTCGGCGGCGTGCCCGGCGGCGGCCAGCAGGCGTCGGCCCTCCGGGTCGTCGGCCGAGTACCAGCGGTAGGGGACGTGGTTGCGGGCCAGGAACTCCCGCACCTCGGACGACCGTGCCGACCAGCGGTGACCGACGACCTGGACGCTGGGCGCCGGCCGGTGCTCGGAGGCGCGCCAGGCGGCCAGCAGGTCGTCCAGGACCGGATAGGGCTTCTCCTCCGGCGGGTCCCACGGCTTGAGCAGACAGTGGTCGAGATCGACCGGGTTGATCGCGTCGATCGCCGCGCTCGTGTCCGCGTACGCGGTCAGCAGGACAGCCGGGCGACATAACCGTAGTAGACGTCGCTCATCAGTTGGGCGCTGGTCTTCTGCGGGGCGACATGGCTGAGCGCCGTCAGCGGTACGCACGGCACCCGCCGCGCGTCAAGGTGGATGTCCATCGCCTGTTCGAGGAACTCGATGCCGTTCATCTGCGGCATGCGGTAGTCGGCGAGGATCACCGCCACCTGGTCGCCGCGCAGCTTGAGCTCCCGGAGGGTGTCCAGGGCGGACTCCCCGGACTCGGCCCGGACGATCCGGTGGGTCCGCCGTAGCGGCGTCTCAGGTCGCGGGCGACCACCCGGGACACTCCCGGGTCGTCGTCCACGGCCGGGATGACGATCCGCACCGGGCTCTCCGTCTGTGCCATGCCTCTCCCCTGTTCGCTCATCGCGCTTCCCTCCCAGCGCCGTCGCGGTCTACTCGGGCCGCAGGGCGGCCAGTTGCTCCGCGAAGGGCACGACGTCCGGTTCCTCGGCGGCCCGGCCGCCGCCACCGGGGAGGTCGCGCAGGAGACCGGCCAGGTCCCGGCCCGCGTGGGCGATCCGGCGGGGCAGGGTGTCGGTGAGCGCGTCGCCGTTGCCACCCCAGTCCTCCGACGCCGCGTACACGGCGGTGGGGGTGACCACCGCGCGCAGGTAAGCGAAGAGGGGGCGCAGCGCGTGCTCCAGGGCGAGCGAGTGGCGTGCGGTGCCTCCGGTGGCGCCGACCAGGACGGGCTTGCCGGTGAGGGCGTCGTTGTCGATCACGTCGAAGAACGACTTGAACAGACCGCTGTAGGAGGCGGTGAACACCGGCGTGACGGTGATCAGGCCATCGGCCGAGGTGACCGTGTCGATCGCTTCGGACAGTTCGGGCGAGGGGAAGCCGGAGGCGAAGTTCTTGGCGATGTCGACGGCCAGATCGCGCAGTTCGATGATCTGGACCTCGACCTCGCGCCCGGCGGCGGCCAGTTCGGTGCCGACCGACTCGGCGAGCCGGTCGGCGAGCAGCCTGGTGGAGGAGGGGACACTCAGGCCGGCCGAGACGACGGCGAGGCGCAGGGTCTGGTGGGTGCTCACTTCTCCTCCTCGGCGCTCTCGGAGGCCGCCGCCTCGCGGTCGGCGAGCAGGGAGGCGTGGGTGGGCCCCTCGGGAACGCCGGCGGGCCGCGCGGCGACGAGTTCCTTGCGCAGGACGGGTATGACCTCCTCGCCGAGCAGGTCGAGCGTGTCCAGGACCGTCTTCAGCGGCATTCCGCCCGTGTCGACGGCGAAGAGCTGGCGCTGGTAGTCGCCGTAGTGTTCGCGGAAGGTCAGCGCCTTGTCGATGACCTGCTGCGGGCTGCCCACGATGAGCGGCGTCTGCTCCATGTACTCCTCCATCGTCGGACCGTGTCCGGACATCGGGGAGTTGTCGAAGTACGGGCGGTACTCGCGCACGGCGTCCTGGGAGTTGCGGCGGATGAAGACGAGTCCGCCGGCGCCGACGATCGCCTGTTCCGCGGTGCCGTGGCCGTAGTGGGCGTAGCGCTCGCGGTAGATACCGATCAGGCGGCGGAAGTGGTCCTTGGGCATGAAGAGGTTGTTGACGAAGAAGCCGTCGCCGTAGTAGGCGGCCTGCTCGGCGATCTCCGGGCTGCGCACGGAGCCGTGCCAGACGAATGGCGGTATCCCGTCCAGTGGCCTCGGGACAGAGGTGAAGGACTGCAGCGGGGTGCGGAAGCGGCCTTCCCAGTCGACGTGCTCCTCGCGCCACAACTGGTGCAGCAGCGCGTAGTTCTCGATGGCGAGCGGGATGCCGTGCCGGACGTCCTTGCCGAACCAGGGGTAGACGGGACCGGTGTTGCCGCGGCCCAGCATCAGGTCGGCACGGCCGTCTGCGAGGTGCTGGAGCACCGCGTAGTCCTCGGCAATCTTGACGGGGTCGTTGGTGGTGATCAGCGTCGTCGACGTGGACAGGATGATCCGGCTGGTCTTCGCGGCTATGTGGGACAGCAGGGTGGTGGGTGAGGAGGAGACGAACGGCGGGTTGTGGTGCTCGCCGGTCGCGAAGACGTCGAGTCCGACCTCCTCGGCCTTGACGGCGATCGCGACCATCGCCTTCAGGCGCTCCTGCTCGGTCGGCGGCCTGCGGGTGGTGGGATTGGGGCTGACGTCGCCTATGGAGAACGTACCGAACTGCACTGGGGGCTCCGGGAGTTGGGAATGCTGAAGGGAAGGGTTCCGGGGTGGGCGGCGGGACAGGGCCGCGCGGGGCATGGCTGAGGGGCGGGCCGATCGTCTGCCCCTCACCCCGGCGGGTCACTGCTGCGGCATGAGCCCCATGACGAACGGGATGATCTTGCCGCCGCGGTCGCTGGTCCAGTTCTCGGCCAGTTCGGCCAGGAGCTGGACGGTGGAGGTGATGGTGGCGCCGGCGTTCTCCATGCGGCGGATGGCGATGCCGTCGGCCATCTTCGTCGGGGAGCCGCCCGCGTCGGCGACGACCTGGACCTCGTAACCCAACTGCAGGGCCGTCAGGGTGGGGTAGACGGTGCACACGTCGTTGGTGACGCCGGCGATGATCAGCTTCTTGCGCCCGGTCTCCCGCACCGCTGCGGCGAAGTTCTCGTCGTCCATGGCGTTGACGACGCCGAGGCGCTTGATACGCGCCTCGAACTCCTTGGGGGCGATCTCGGCGAGTTCGGCGAGCAGCGGGCCCTGGGCGTACTCCTCCATGGAGGAGGTCAGCACCAGCGGGATGTCGACCGCCTTGGCCGTGTTGGCCAGCGCCAGGGCGTTGGCCTTCATCTGCTCGAAGGGAATGGAGCGGACCCACCCCATGGTGCCCACCTGGTGGTCGATGAGCAGCATCGCCGTGTTCTCGGCGGTGAAGGATTGTGCGGGCATGAGGGGAACCTCTCTTGCGGGCGGACCGGCCATGCGGCTGATCCACAGTTCGATCGGACGTGATTAGTTTGCCGACCAATTGTTTCCCACAGCGTACGCCCTGCCCCACATATTCCCGGAGGGGCAGAGCCGCAAAAAAGGCATACCGCCACAACTCTCTTCTCTGCGCTCAGAGTTTCGCGAGCGCTTGCCGGGCGGCCGGGACCACATCGTGAGCGAAGACACTCAGCTGACGCTCGTGATCCCTGTCCGGCCAGTAGGTAAACCCGTTCATCCCGTACTCCGCGCACACCTGGGTGATCTGCTCGACCCACTGATCGACCGGGCCGTGGAAGTCGCCGCTGGACGTCGGCCCGATGATGCCGTTGAGGTTGTAGACCTTGCGGATCGAGCCGGGATCGCGGCCCGCCCGCGCCGCAGCGTCGTCGATACGGGCCGAGGCGTCACCGAGCCGGTCCAGCCCGAGGGAGAAGAGCGAGGGCATCCAGCCGTCGGCCCGGGTGCCGGTCAGCTCGAGCATGCGGGGGCCGTAGGCGCCCAGCCAGATGCCCAGCGACGGCGACGGCGTGGGCCCCGGGTGGATGCCGGCCACGCGGTAGTACTCACCGCCCGCCCGCGCGGTCCGCTCGCCGCTCCACATGGCCCGGATCACGTCGAGGGCGTCGACCAGCGCGTCGACGGACTCCTTCTTGCCGCGGCGCGGACCGCCCATGGCCGCGATCGGCTCCCAGAAGGCCCCCGCGCCCAGTCCGAGCTGGAGCCGGCTGCCCGACAGCAGGTCGAAGCTGGCGGCGGCCTTGGCCAGCATGGCAGGCGGCCGCAGCGGCAGGTTGGCGACCGTCGGGACGAAGGTCACCCGTTCGGTGCGGGCCGCGAGGAACGCCATCAAGGTCCACGTGTCGTGGAACGCCTGCTGGTAGGGGTGGTCCTGAACGGTGACGAGGTCCAGACCGTCGCGGTCGGCCTGCAGGGCGTACCGCAGCGGCTGATCACCCTCCCCCCACACCGGGTCGACGTTCGCACCGAAGAGCACGGGCAGGGTCATGGGTTCACTCCACAGGTCAGGGCTTGCCGCCACACACCACTCTATTGGCCGACCAATTTAGTATGGGTGAGATGATTCCACGACAAGCGACTCGTTCGCCCCGCAAGGAGGAACAGCAACCATGCCGCCAGCGTCCGATTCGGTCCAGGGCAAAGACGATGCGGTACCGACCGTCGCCGGTGCTCCGATGAGCGAGGCCATCTTCCGCGCCGCCCGTGTGCATCGGATCATGGCGGGCAGTCTGCTGCGCGAGACCGGCCTCTACCCCGGGCAGGAGCTGCTGATGATGCAGCTGTGGGAACGCGGCGAACAGCGCCAGGCCGACCTCATCAAGACGCTGGGGCTCGATCCGTCCACCGTCACCAAGATGCTGCAACGCCTGGAGCAGTCCGGGTTCGTCACCCGCAGTCCCTCCCCCACCGATCGCCGAGCCGTCGTCGTGAACACCACCCGCGCGGGCCAGGCCCTGCGCGACCGGGTTCTCCAGGCCTGGCGCGACCTGGAGTCGATCACCGCCGCGGGGTTCTCAAAGGACGAGTACGAGCAAGCGATGCGGGTCCTGACCCGGATCGAGACGAACCTCACCGGCACATCCTCCGACGCGGGCGATCCCTCCGTCGTCGGCTGACCGTCGAGGCGGGCTGACCAGGCTGTCTCACTCCCCCGGGTAGCGGACCCCGATGCTCTCGCGAACGGCGTCCAGCGTCGCCATGACCGCGAGCGTGCCGTCCAGCGGAACGAACGGCGACTCGGTGGCGCCGGCCCGCAGACAGCGGGCCACCTCCAGCGCCTCATGGGTGTAGCCGTAGCCCGGGGAGTCCGGCAGCCGGACCTCTTCGGGCTCGCGGCCCGGCCGGTGCAGAACAAAGCCGTCCGCGTGGAAGAAGTCCCGCGCGAACTCGATCCGGCCGCCGGTGCCGTTGACCGAGGCGCGCTGGGCCGTCTGCGTGCCCAGTGAGCAGGAGAGCACCGCGACCGGTCCGCTGTCGTAGCCCAGCAGGATGCCGGTGTTGTCGTCGACGCCCCGGGGATTGAGGTGTGCCCAGGCGGAGACGGCGTCGGGGACGCCGAGCAGCAGATGGGCGAAGGAGACCGGGTAGACACCGAGGTCGAGCAGGGCGCCGCCGCCCTGCAGCGGGTCGTGCAGACGATGGCCGGCGGCGAAGGGCAGGGAGATGCTGAAGTCGGCGTGCACCGAGCGGACCTCGCCTATCGCACCGTCCGCGATCAGCTCCCGCATGCGCAGCACGGCGGGATTGACGTAGGTCCACATCGCCTCCATCAGGAAGACGTTGCGCTTGCGGGCGATGTCCACCAGGTCCTGGGCCTGGGCGAGATTGAGCGTGAGCGGCTTCTCGCACAGCACCGCCTTCCCGGCGTTCAGACAGAGCGCGGCCGCCGCATGGTGGGCCGAGTGCGGAGCGGCGATGTACACGACGTCCACGTCGGGGTCGTTGGCAAAGTCCTGCCAGCTGCCATGGGCGCGGGAGATGCCATGCCGGTCGGCGAACCTCCGGGCGGCGTCGGTGCTGCGGGAGCCCACGGCGACCAGTTCGGCGTCGTCGGGGATGAGGCGCAGGTCCTCGGCGAAGGTGTGGGCGATGGAGCCGGTGGCGAGGACGCCCCAGCGGACGGGGCGTATTCCTGTCATGGGCTGAGGTCCTTCCGTAGCGCGTGAGTACGGGGCCGCGGTGCGCTCACTTGCCGAATCCGGCGGTGAGACCGCTGATGAGCTGGCGGCGGCCGATGGTGTACAGGGCGAGGATCGGCAGGGTGGAGAGCACGACCGCGGCCAGGATCGCCGGAACGTTGATCGTGAACTGGCCCTGGAAACTCCAGACGAACAACGGCAGGACGCGCTTGTCGGGGCTCTGGGTGAGGATCAGCGGGAAGAGGAAGCCGTTCCAGACGTTGAGCGCGTCATAAATGGTGACCGTGATCAGCGCCGGGCGGGACAGCGGGAGTGCCAGGTTCCACAGCATGCGCCAGTGGCCGGCGCCCTCGGCGCGCATCGACTCGTACAGCTCGTCGGGGATGTCCCGCAGGAAGTTGACCATGATGATCACGGTGATCGGGATCGCGAAGGCCGCAGACGGCAACACGATCGCGAGCAGGGTGTCGTACATCTGCGCCTTGGCGATCAGGTAGTACACCGGGATGATCGTGGCCTGGAGCGGGATGGCGAGGCCCAGCAGGAAGACGCTGAACGTCCAGCGCAGCGCGCGGCTGGTGCCGCGCACGATGGCGTAGGCGGCGAGGAAGGACACCGTGAGGGTGATCAGGGTCGCGCCGGTGGTGACCAGGAGGCTGTTGATCAAGTAGTGCCAGAAGCCGTTGTCGAGGACCTGGCGGTAGTTCTCCAGGGTCGGATGCGTCGGCACGGAGAGCGGGTTGGCGTCGAAGTAGCCCTCGCGGGTGCGCAGGCTGGTGACGACGACCCAGTACACGGGCACGATCACGATCACCAGCCACACCGCGCCGGCGAAGGCGCCGAGCGGGTTGGTGCGGCGCAGCCGCCACAGGCGGCCGCGGCCCGGGGCGTGTGCGGGTGATGCCACGGGCGACGGTGCGCCGGGCGAGTCGGTGGACGGGGCTTGGGAGAGCGCGGACATCACATACCTGCCTGCTGGCTGCGCATCCGGCTGAAACCGGAGAACCGTACGAGGGCGAGAGAGAGGACGAGTCCGGCTAGGACGAGCACCACGGAGATGGCGCTGGCGAGGCCCATCTGGTTGCTCTGGAAGCCGGTGATGTACATGTCGAGCGGCAGGATGCGGGTGGAGTAGCCGGGACCGCCGCCGGTGAGCACGAACACCAGGTCGAAGTAGGTGAGGGAGCCGACGGTCATCAGCGTGGAGGACGTGACGATCGTGTAGCGCAGCTGGGGCAGCGTGATGTGCCAGAACTGCTTGGCCCGGCCCGCTCCGTCGATGGACGCGGCCTCGTACAGCGAGGCCGGGATCTGCCGGGCACCGGCCTGGTAGAGCAGGGTGTGGAAGGGCAGGAACTGCCAGGCGATGACGAACACGACAGCATAGAAGGCGAGTTGGGGGTCGCCCAGCCAGTCCTTGTCGAGCAGTGGCAGATGCATGGTCGCCCCGAGGCCGAAGTTCGGGTCGAGCAGGTTCTTGAAGATGATGGCGATCGCCGCCGTGGAGATCAGCAGCGGGACGAAGTAGAAGACGGCGAACAGCGCGCGATAGCGCTGCTTTCCGGCGACGAACACGCCCAGCAGCAGCGCGAGCGGGGTCTGCACCACCCAGGAGATGATCATCATCTTGAGGGTGAGCCACAGGGCGTGCCGGGTGACCGAACTGGTGAGCGCCTCGTGCCAGTTGTCGAAGCCGGCCCATGAGGGGCTGCCCAGGCCGTCCCAGCGGGTGAAGCTGAGATAGACCACGATGGCCATCGGCACGAGCGCGAACAGCGCGAACAGCAGCAGGGCGGGCAGGGCCATCAGGAAGGGCGGGCCGTCGCCGCTCGCGCGCGACGACCGCGCGCGCTTGCGGGGTGGCGCCTTGGAGGCGTTGGAGAGGGTCACTTCGTCGCCGCCTGGTCCATCTGGGAGCCGAACTGCTGCGGGGTGATCTGGCCGAGGAAGAGCTGGTCCAGGTGGGTCAGCAGCGTGTCGCCGAGCTCGGGGCTGAGCGCCTGGTCCCAGGAGAGCTGGAAGCTCTTCGCGTTGCTGGTCAGGTTGTAGACGTACGAGGACCAGTCGGAGTTCTTCGACGCCTTGATCTTGGCGTCGAGGCCCTTGACCGGCGGGACGTCGCCGTTCTTGAGGAGGCTGTCGACGTAGCTGTCGTTGTAGACGCCGTCCTTGAGGTACGACACAGCGGTCTTCTTCTCCTTGGCGCTCGCCTGCGCCGACACGGAGAAGAAGTTGGCGGGGTTGCCGACGATGTTCGTCGCGTCGCCCTTGCCGCCGCTG
>NZ_JBIWFN010000030.1:0-3081 GCF_044763085.1 Streptomyces sp. NPDC096311 | reverse complement strand
AGCGGTCTTCTTCTCCTTGGCGCTCGCCTGCGCCGACACGGAGAAGAAGTTGGCGGGGTTGCCGACGATGTTCGTCGCGTCGCCCTTGCCGCCGCTGACCGCCGGGAAGCCGGTCCAGCCGAGCTTGCCCTCGGAGACGAACTTCGGCGAGCCGGTGACCATGGTGCCGTACGCCCAGCTGCCCTGCAGGATCATCGCGGCCTTGCCGGTGTACACCTGGGCCTCGGCCTGACCGGTGTCGGCGGAGACGGAGGTGAAACCCTTGGCGAAGCCGCCGGCGTCGACCAACTGCCTGATCATCTGCGCGGACTTGAGGACGGCCGGGTCGGACCAGGCGCCCTTCTTGCCGACGGCGATGTTCGCGAAGGTGTCCGGGCCGCCGACGCGGTCGACCAGGTACTCGAGCCACATCAGGTCGGGCCACTTCGAGGCGCCGCCCATGGACAGCGGGGCGATCCCCTTCGCCTTGAGCTTCTTCACCGCGGCGAGCAGGTCGTCCCAGGTCTTCGGCGCCTCGACGCCCGCCTGCTGGAGCAGGTCCTTGTTGAAGTACAGGACCACGGGCTGCACGCCGTTGACGGGGACGCCGTAGACCTTGCCCTCGACGGTGGCGGCCTTCAGCACCGACGGGAAGATGCGGTTCTTCCACTCGGGGTTCTGGTCCAGGTCGGAGGTGAGGTCGGTGACCTTCCCGGCCTTGACGTAGTCGCCGAGCGCGCCGCCGCCCCAGTTCTCGAACAGCACCGGGCCGTTGCCGGCGCCGACGGCCGTGCGGAGCTTCTGCTTGTACGGGTCGTTCTGGAAGAACTGGTAGTTGACCTTGCTGTCGGGGTGAGCCTTGTTCCACTCCGTGGCCGAGGCCCGGAAGGTCGCCTCGGAGCCCTGCGTCAGGGCCCAGGCCAGCGTGCCGTCGCCGGAGCCGGAACCGGTGGAGCGGCCGCTGCTGCCGCAGGCCGTCACCGTCAGGGCGAGGGCCGTCGCACCGGCGGTCAGCAGGATGCGGGTGGGGATTCTCGTGGCCATCGTGAGCTCCTTCGCTCTTCCAGAGGCTCGTTCGCGCTTCGCGGCTCCGCGCAGCGGCTCGAAAGTTTTCGAAACCTCCGTGTTTCGTGGCCGACAAATTAAGTCGCTCTTTCGGCCGGGTCAAGAGGTCTACGAAATTAATCTTCAGCACAATTGCAGCTCTGGACTGGTGCGAAACCTTGCGCTAGCTTCCCCGTAAGACTTCGAAAGGATCAGCATGGCGAAGAGAGCCGTCGAGCGAAGCCGGACGACCCTGACCGGCATCGCCGAAGCGGCCGGGGTGTCGGTGGCCACCGTGTCGAAGGTGGTCAACGGCCGCAGCGATGTGTCCCCCGAGACCCGGGCGCGCATCGAGCGGCTGCTCGTCGAGCACGGCTACGTCGCCCGCGGCCCCGGTGGCGCTCAGTCGCCGGTGCGCACCATCGACCTCGCCTTCGACGAGCTGGTCAACCCCAACAACCTGGTGATCACCCAGGGAGTGACGGAGGCGGCGGCCGAGGCCGGCGTCGACGTCGTCATCGGCGTCGCGCCCGACGATCCGCTGGGCGTGGCCTGGACGCGGAAGGTCACGAACGCCGGTCGGGAAGGGGTCATCCTGGTGACCTCCGAACTGACCGCGCGACAGCGGGCCCAGTTCGCCGAGGCCGGCATTCCGCTGGTGCTGATCGATCCGATGAACGTGCCCGACGAGAGCGTGCCGAGCATCGGTGCCACCAACTTCAGCGGTGGCATGGCCGCCACCGAGCATCTCCTCAGGCTCGGTCACCGCCGGATCGCGATGATCGAAGGGCGGCACGACGCCCTGTGCAACACCGCCCGGCTGCACGGCTACCAGGCCGCGCTCACCGGTGCCGGCGTCACGCCCGACCCACGACTCATCAAACGGGGCGCCTTCCGCTTCGAACCCGCCTACCAGGCGGCCCTGGAGCTCTTCGCCCTCGACGATCCGCCCACGGCCGTCTTCGCCGGCAACGACCTGGAGGCGTTCGGCGTCATCGAAGCCGCCCGCGTCCACGGCCTGCGTGTACCGGAGGACGTGAGTGTCGTCGGCTTCGACGACACCGCCGCGGCCGCCACCTCCGCCCCTCCCCTGACCACCGTCCGCCAGCCCTTCGCCGAGATCGGCCGCGCCGCGCTGCGCAGCCTGCTCCGGCTCGCAGCCGGACAGCCCCTGGACAGTCACCGGCTCGAACTCGCCACCCAGTTGGTGGTCCGGTCGTCCACGGCACCCCCACCCAGCCACACCTGACCCCACACCGGCGCCATGCGCCACCAGCTCAAGGGACGCACCATGACCACACCCTGGGCCGATCCGGCCTGCCCGCGCGACGACAGGGTCGAGGCCCTCCTCGCGGAAATGACCCTGGAGGAGAAGCTCGCCCAGCTC
The DNA here is from genome assembly GCF_044763085.1 of Streptomyces sp. NPDC096311. Taxonomy (NCBI): domain Bacteria; kingdom Bacillati; phylum Actinomycetota; class Actinomycetes; order Kitasatosporales; family Streptomycetaceae; genus Streptomyces; species Streptomyces sp. NPDC096311. The sequence continues at coordinate 671 of NZ_JBIWFN010000030.1, read as the reverse complement.
GGCAGCGCCTGGCCCGGCGTCGAGCGCGTCAGCGGCAACGTCGCACCGATGCAGGACGTCTTCGCCCGGCACACCGAGTTCGCCACGGCGAGCAAGAACGGCCTGGGCCACCTCACCCGTCCGTTCGGCACCCGGCCGGTCGAGCCGGTCGACGGTGCGCACCAACTTGCGTCCATCCAGCGTGAGTTGATGGACAACACCCGGCTGGGCATTCCGGCCATCGCGCACGAGGAGTGCCTGACGGGATTCACCACCTACCGCGCCACCGTCTTTCCCACCGCTCTCGCCTGGGCCGCCACCTTCGCCCCCGACCTGGTCGAGCGCATGGCCCACGCCATCGGCAGCGGCATGCGCCGGGTCGGCGTCCACCAGGGTCTCTCCCCCGTCCTGGACGTCGTTCGCGACTACCGCTGGGGCCGGGTCGAGGAGACCCTCGGCGAGGACCCCTACCTGGTCGGCATGACCGGCTCCGCCTATGTGCGGGGACTGGAGAGCGCCGGGATCATCGCCACGCTGAAGCACTTCGCGGGGTACTCGGCCTCCAAGGGCGCCCGCAACCACGCCCCGGTCTCCATGGGGCGCCGGGAGTTCAACGACGTGATCCTGCCGCCGTTCGAGATGGCGCTGCGCGAAGGCGGAGCTCGCTCGGTGATGAACTCCTACTCCGACGT
>NZ_JBIWFN010000029.1:0-123895 GCF_044763085.1 Streptomyces sp. NPDC096311 | reverse complement strand
GGTTTTGTTTTGCGAGTGGTTCTCTGGCGGGTGTCGGTGGTGCCGGGGGACGGTTTCCGGGATGCGGATGACCCGGGCCGGCACCCGGACGCACACGGCCCGGGGTCCTCTTTCGGGGTGAGTGGCGCGGGCCGTTCGCATGGCGTCGCAGTCCGACGGCCTGTACCTCGGCGGGTGACCGGCGTGTGGTGCGTGCGCATTCGGCCTTGTCTTCCTGGGACACCTCACCAGGGAGGACGCAGCGACGGTCGCAATCAACTACCGCGTCAGCGCGGCGGACGCCGAACGACTGGTTGCGGAGCTGGAGAAGAACCGGTGATCGACGCCTGATCGAGGCAACTGACGCTCACTCGCCACTGGCTACTTGCCCCTGACAGGGGTTTGGCCTCGTGGCGATGGTGGTGTGGAGAGGCGGCGACGTGCCGTCAGCTTGCGGGTGGCCTCTGTGGAGAAGCGGCGCTGGGGCCGAAGGAAGCATGGGACGTCAGCAAATCGACTCTCTGGTGAGTAGACGACCTGATCGACCCAACTCCCCAGACCGGCCCGTCACGTTGGTGTCATGAGCACGCATCAGCCCTGCCCGGGGAGGGACCCGCGGTGCTCGGCAAGGATTCGCCTGGAGGCCTCAGGTGGTGGCCTGCTCGTGAGCCGGGCTGAGGTAGTGCACGGTGGTCTGTTCGGCGTGCGGGATGAGCAGGCCCTGCAACTCCTCGGCTGCGACCTTGAGAAGGTCGCCGTCACGGGTGCCGTGGAGGGTTTCGAGGACGAAGGTGACGTGGGTGGAGTCCTTGGTGACGCGGGTGCGGTGGGCGTCGCGGTGGTTCCAGTGGCGGGTCAGGACGCCAGTGGTGTCGGCGTAGATGATCTCGCCAGGCTTGGGGTTCTCGGTGGTGTCGGGTTCGCCGAGCGGGGTGAAGGTCTCGGTGCCGTCTGCGTGGCGGATGTCGACGTCGCCGGTGACGTGGTCGAGGTCGAAGGCGCCGGCGGGCAGACCGTGGCGGACGGAGACGGCGTTGTAGGAGTCGACGGCCGGGTTGATACGCGGCAGGGACCCCTGCTTCGCGAGGCGGCGGCCGAGCGCGTCGACGCTGGGGCGGATGCGGCGGGGGTTGGTGCCGAAGGCGCGGTAGGCGGTGTGCCACGCCTCGATACGGGGGTTGTCCTCGTTGGCGGGCTGCCAGGCGCCGTCGGCAAGTTGCTGTTCCAGGTCCTCCATGGCGGCGGTGGTGTGGGGCCAGGATTCGTGGCTACGCAGGCCGGTCGCGGTGACCAGGGCGACAAGGGTGTCGGGGAAGGCGTCGGCGACGGCGGGGCTGAGGCGGAAGACGGTCATGAGCGGGGTTCCGTTCCTGTGTGCGGGGGAATGGGCGCGGATCATGGCTTCCAGGGTCCGATGCGGTCCAGGCGGCGACGCTGCTGGAGGGCGGTGGATACGTCGAGGCCCTGGCCGCGCGCGGTGAGGTGGTCGGCGACGGCGGTGCGGTGCTCGACGGGCTTGTGGTCGTCGTACTTGAACTTGGCCACCACGCCGGTGACTTCGAGGCGCAGGCCGCGGATGCCGGGCAGCATCCGGCCGTACGGCGGCTGGTCGACGGCGACGGGGGCGTGGTCGCCGTCGGGCTGGAAGTGGGCGAGTTGGCGGCGCAGCAGCTCGGCCTTGGCCTCGGGGTCGTCGATGATGTGGGCGCGGCAGGTGAACTGGACGGCCGTGTAGTAGCTGGTGGGGACGCCGTCGGTGGGCGGGGTGCCGGCTGTGGCACGCCATGGGCCGGGGATGAATGCGTAGTCGCCGAAGACGGTGAGCAGGACGTTCGGGTCGTGGTCGATCGACTTCCAGGCCGGGTTGGGACGGGCGAGGTGGACCAGGAGGTGGTCGCCGTCACTGGTGAAGTGGGTGGGGACGGCGACGGGCGGATGATGGGGCAGGCCGTTGACGCTCAGGATTCCGAAGTCGTGCCCATCGGCGATCCAACTCTGCCATTCGGCTTCGTCCAGGCTGGTGTCCCAGGGCTGGATGAACATGCTGTGCTCCTTGCGTAGTTGGCGGAGGTGGGGGGAGGGGAGCGGGTTCAGGCGAGAGCGAGGAGGCTGACGGCGACGGCGGCGGTGCCCAGCCCGACGAGCTGGGCGCGACGGATGCGTTCGGCGAGCACGCTGCGGGCGAGCAGGACGGTGCCGGCCGGGTAGAGAGCGGTGATCACGGCGACGACGGTGAGGTCCCCGCTGCGGGCGGCGAGAAGGAACAGCAGGTTCGCCATGGAGTCCAGCACGCCGGCGGCTGTCGACATCGCGTACGCGGGGCGCTCGGAGCCGAGCCTGCGGTACATGAGGCCGGCCGCGGCCAGGGTGACGGCAGAGGAGACCGCCCGGCCGATGATCAGCGGGGCCACGCCGCTGGCGGAGGGTGCCTGGTGCAGGAAGATCAGCTGGAGGGCGATGGCACCGCCCGCGCCGAAGGCCAACAGCAGCGCGGTGCGCGACGGGCGTGCCGACCCGGGGCCATGTCCGGCGCTGACCAGGACCACCGCGACCAGCGCGAGCGGCAGGCCCACCAGCCCGGCGGCGCCGAGGTGCTCGCCCTGCAGGAGGCCCACGCCCACGGGCAGCACGGCGGACACGAGGGCGGTGACGGGCGAGAGTACGTTCATCGGGCCTATCGCCAGGGTGCGGTAGAGCAGGGCGAACGCGGCGGCCGAGGCGATGCCGGACGCGGCGCCCCAGCCGAGGGCGCCGACGCTGAACGAGGCGCCGAGGAACGGCCACAGCAGCAGCTCGACCGCGAGCGAGGCCGGGGCCGCGATCATCACGATACGCAGCACATGAGCCTTACGTGCCCCCAGACCGCCGAGGAAATCGGCGCATCCGTAGGCGAGTGAGCTGCCCAGGGCCAGCAGCAGAGCGATCACGGTACATCCCTTACGATTCGATGGAACGACTAAACGGTACAACAAACCGACTGAGGTGTGTCAACCAAATGACCGGACGGTGCACTACAGTGATCCACAGGCGAGGATGGTGATCGGATGGCCGAGACAGAGGCAGCCCTGCGGACGCTCGCGCACAACGTCAGGACGGCCCGCACCCGCGCGGGCCTGTCCCTGGACGAACTCGGCCGTCGCGCCAAGGTCAGCAAGGGGGCTCTCGTCGGGTTGGAGAAGGCGCAGGGCAACCCGAACTTCGCCACCCTGGTTCGGCTGGCCGACACCCTCGGCGTCTCGGTGTCCGCTCTGCTGGAGGGGCCGTCCGAAGGTCGCGTCCGTGTCGTGGCCGCCGACGCCGTGATGCCGTTGTGGACCGGTGTGCAGGGCAGCGAGGCCCGGCTCATGCTGACGACCTCGGGCCCGGCGCCGGTCGAGGTCTGGCGCTGGAAACTGGAACCGGGCGAGGAGTACCCCAGCCACCCCCACCAGGCCGGAGTCGTGGAAACCGTCAGCGTCACCGCCGGCCGGATGACCCTGATCGTCGACGGCGCCGAGCACACCGTTGAGGTCGGGCAGACCGCCACCTTCGACGGTGACGCCCCCCACACCTACCGCGGCTCCGGCACCGAACCCTGCCACCTGATCATGACGGTCCACCTGCCGCCCGGTCCCGTTTCCACATCCTGAGCCGACGACGCCCGGGGAGGCCGCAGCGGCGCCGTCCCCTTCGTCCCGGCCGCCGACTGCGGACGGCCCCGTACTTGCTGGGCCATGGGCGAGGCCCGGGGACACTGCCTCTCCGCGGCCACGTGTTGATGAATGGTCGATCGCCGAGGTCGTTCAGCCGCGGTACTTCTCGGCGCCGTGAGTTGCGGCCCTTCTCGCGCAGCGCTCCGCGATGCCCTGCAAGAGCCCGGGAAAGCAGCGGACGCCGGACCGAAGGGCACTGTGCCTCCGCAGCCGTGATCGCCGACTCGCGCGGGACGGCCCTGAGCGACAGAACTGCGTGGAGCACAGGGCCACAAATCCCGCTTCGGAGACATGGCCTGGACGCGAAACCGCGCCAGCGGTGCCTTCAGTCGCGAGACCTGCTCAGTTGGCACCAGGGGCGCCAGCTAGGGAAACCAGACCTCGCCGATGCTGTCCTCGCCCTCCTCGCTCCGTTCGACAACGAACGCCGACTCGAAGCGCTCTTCATCCGCGTAGACGGACAGAGCGCCGCCGGTGAGCATATGGAGGAAGCCGTCGTAGTCGAAGAACCCTTCATCACTGATGTCGTATCCCTCACCCAACCGGTCGGGGTCGATGCCCACAGCGGCCAGAGTGGCCCGCGGGTCGCCGGTGATCTCCAGCTCGTCGAAGCCCTCGACCATCAGATCAGGGGTACCGGGCACAGCAACAAGGATCTTCGTGTACGAGGCGCCGAAGTCGCGTTCGCAGACAGCGACGATCCGGGCGTCCGGATGCTTCTTCCTCTGCGTCTGGAACTCGTCCTCCAAAACACTGGCCATGACCCCGTCTTCGACAAGCGCAGGGTCGCTGATCTTCACCGTGGAGCCCCACGCGGCCGCGTGTACGTCGTCCAGCTCTTCCCGGCTGGCCGGGCTTCCCGGATGCTCCAGCCGCGACGGAGCGTACTCACGGCGGATCACCGAGACGGTCGACAGGGACAGCACCGCAGCCCTGGCCGCCTCCGGATCGTGGGCAGTGGCAGGCGGCCGCTCATTGGGCTGGAGCGGGGCCACGAAGGGGGGAAGGACGACGACCAGATGCGCGTGCCCGCTGTGACGGGGATTCACCTGCGTTCCGGGGGATACGGGACTCATGCCGCCGAGCGTATGCCGCAGCCCCCGATCCGGATGTAACGGTCCTGTGGAGAAGGGGAGTTGACCCGGTTGTCGAACTGCGTATCGACTACGGCCGGTACACGCGTGTGTCTAGCGTGAGGTCCGTTCGTCGGCGCCACATCGACCACGGGGGCCCCTGGCGCCACGAACACCCCATGCCCTACGGGGCCCCCACGTGCCAAAACCCATACGCAACCGGCGGTTGCGTGCGCTGCGCCGGTCGGCCGTCGCACTCGCGTGCGCTTCGGTCCTGGCCCTTACCGGGCTTCCCGGAATCACCTTAGCGACCGCTGCGCCGAAGCCGCTGGACCCGGGCAAGCGCTGTGACGAGTTGTACGGCCTGCCGAGCAGCACCAGCCCGACCGTTGACCTGCCGGAGTTCGACGCGTCCCGCGCGAAGTCCCAGTGGGACGAATACGAGTACGTCAACCCTGCCAAGGAGTGGGACGGTCTCGGGCCGCCGTCCGCCGCCAAGGAAGCCGCACTGTCCAAGCTGACCAAGGCCCCGGCGACACAGCCTGACCGGGTCTGGTGGAGGTGGCTCCAGCAGAAGGACAAATATCCCAAGTTCGAGGACTACCGGGACGCGAAGTTCATCACGAACTCCGGGAACGACCCCCGCGGCAAGGCCTTCGAACGGAAGGTGGTCAAGGATCACGGGCTGGTCGGACCGGACTGGATCTGCCAGAAGGAGGTCGAGTTCAAGGACCCCGACACCGGCAAGACCTACCGGCGCAAACTCGACGCCTACAACACGCGGACGAAACAGATCCTGGAGATCAAGTCCAACGGCAGCCCGGACCGCAGAGAGATCCCCAAGGACCTGGCATGGGCCAAGGACCCCAACTGGAAAGACAGCCGGGCCAAGTTCGTCTTCGCCGAGCCTCAGAAGGCCGACGCGAAGAAGTTCCTGGGAGACATGCGCCAGATCGCCGGGGACCGGGTCACCGAGTACAACTACCGCTCCGACCGCGTGGAGCTCGCCCCCAAGGGCGGACAGCGCGCCACGAGCGGTCTGCTGGAGCCCCCGGGCCAGTCCGGCTCCACCCGCGGCGGCGCCACCGACCTGATCCGCGAGTCGCGGCCCACCCCGAAGGACATGGCGGAATACCTGAACCGCAGGAACGTCGCCAACCCGGGTGGTCTGCCCCGTGGCCCCGGCGGCGTCGACTTCTCCACCCTTGACCTGAAGTACATCGGCAAGCCGGTCAAGGGCAAGGGCGTCGACTTCGCGTTCGACGCGAACGAAGACCCCACCGAGAACTCCGGATGGGGCGGCAAAGCCAAGGCCCAGCTCATCTCGGACGCGTTCTTCACCTGGCTCGCCCTGAGCCCCGACAAGTTCTGGGTCAACCTCAACCCGGATGAGCCGGACCGCATCATGGACGCCAAGTTCGGCAAGACCGACGCCGGCCGCGTGCTCCTGGAAGCCGACCTCCAGATGAAGCACGACTTCTACAAGGCCATGGACCCCGATACCGACCTCGGCAAGCGCTATTGGGCGGCCCTGCCCAAGCAGAACGGCTACCCGTGCATGCCCGGCCTGCGCAACTGGATCGAGCCGAAGACCGCGCAGGTCCGCGAGCAGGACGGCGGCATCTACATCCTTGACACCCCGCTGCGCCTGAAGTCGACCGCGCAGACCACGATCACCCCTGGCCCCGGCACGCCGATCTGCACCCCGAACGAGGCCGAGACCAAGGCGGCACAGCGCGTCATCGACCAGATGATCGTCCCCGCGGTGGAGAAGACCATCAACACTGCACCCCAGTACGCCGACCTGCGGCGCGTCTACACCGCGCGTGTCGCCGCCGAGTACATCCGCCAGCAGGACGCCAAGGCGCCCACCGACTACCACAAGATCATCAACAGTGGTGATGTCTCCCGCTGGCCGCTGCGCGCGCCCAACCAGAACTGGACCCGCGAGGCCCTGTTCAACAAGTACCGGTACATCTACACCCACGGCGAGTTCGAGTACAAGATTCCTGCGAACGGCACCGTCCAGGTCTACCTGGTGGGCGGCGTCGACATGTCCAAGCAGCCCAAGCACAACGTCAGCAAGGCCCGCTTCACCGCCCAGCACCCCTACCTGCCCCGACAGGCGCAGACCAGCGTGAAGACCCTCACCGACAACACCGACATGACGGGACAGGTCCTCCTCGGCGCGAACACAGCCGCCGACGACACCGGCACATCCACGCCCACACCCACGCCAACCCCGACACCGACACACACGGGCAAGCCGACCCCCACCCCGACCCACAGCGGTGGAGGCGGCGGAAGCACGCACACCCCGGCACCCGCCACGCCCGCACCCAGTGAGCCCGGCGGTGACCTCGCGCACACCGGCAACGACTCCCCGATCGGCCTGATCTCGGGTATCGCCGCCGCCCTTGCCGTGGCCGGCGGGGCGCTCGTGTGGTGGGTGCGCCGCCGCAAGACCGCCCAGGAGTAGCCTCCCGGCGGACGAACACACACGATGGGGCCGGTACGCGCAATCCGCGTTCCGGCCCCATCATTCTCAGCAGCCCTGGGGGGATGCCGGGCAGCAGGCGAGTCGTTGCCGCCGCCACCGACTTAGCCGGTGCCTGAGGAAGACAGCGCAGCGTTCCGTTGCCAACGGTGACCGCCGATGACCATGTCGGTCAGTCCGGCCTCGCGTCGCCGGTGGTAGTGCCGCGGTGTGGCATGTCGGGTGCGTGTGGGACTTCGGGCGCGAGGAACGCTGCTGTGTCGCGCAGTTCGCGGACGATGTCGATGAGCGCGGTGACGGCGGGGTCGGTGTTGTCGCGGCGCCAGACGATGCGGTGGTCGGCGTAGGGGCTCGGGTCGGTGAAAGGGCGGTAGACGATTCCCGCGAAGGGCCTTGCCGCGGCTGCGCTGGTGATGGTGAGTCCGATGGCCGGGCCGGTGAGCACCAGGGGGAGGAGCCGGTCGAGGCTGGAGATCTCACGGTGGATGGTCACCGTGGCGCCCCGGGATTCGAGCTGGCTGATGAAGTGATCGTGCAGCCAGGGGTTGACCTCGCGCTCGACGATGACAAGGGGTTGGTGGGACAGCTGGGCGGGGTCGATCGTGTCCGAGGTTGCGAGGGGATGACCGGCGGCCAGCACGACCACGAGCGGCTCGCGGGCCACCAGCAATGAGGCCAGCTCGGGTGGGTGCTGGGCGGTCCAGCAGAAGCCGAGGTCGAGGCGGCGGTCGCTGAGCTCGGACAACTGGGCGGTAGTGGTCATCGGCCGCGGGGTCAGCCGTACGGCGGGGAGGCGGGCGTGGAGCGCGGGCACCGCGAGTTGGAACAGGCGCGGACCAAGATCCTCTGCGTACCCCAGACGGAGTTCGTCGACCGTGCCGGTGGCGGCGCGGCGGCCGACGTCGAGAGCATGACGGACGGCGGCGATGGCACTGCGTGCCTCGGGCAGGAACGCCTCACCCACCTCGGTGAGGGTCACGCGGCGGCTGGTCCGGGTGAACAGGGGGGCGCCGAGTTCGCGTTCCAGACGGCGGATCTGCTCGCTGACCGATTGCTGAGTGACATGCATCCGAGCCGCGGCCCGGCCGAAGTGCAGCTCCTCGGCGACGGCGACGGCGTACTCCAGCTGGCGTAGCTCCATCTCCCGATATTGACAGGTTCTGCCTGTTGAACATACGAGCGTTCGTCGTTGATCGTGTCGCGGCGGGGCGCTGTCATGGAGGTCAGGGACCAACCGTCCGACCTGAGGAGTACTGACATGAGGACCTGGTTCATCACCGGAACCTCCAGTGGTTTCGGCCGCCAGATGACCGAGCTGCTGTTGGAGCGCGGCGACCGCGTCGCCGCCACCTTGCGCAATCCCGTGCGACTCGACGACCTGGCCGCACGTCACGGCGACCGGCTGTGGCGCGCGGAGCTGGACGTGACCGACACCGCGCACATGCGGAAGGTCGTGGACAGCGCGTTCGCCGAGCTCGGACGCATCGACGTGGTGGTGTCCAACGCCGGTTACGGCCTCATCGGCCTGGCCGAGGAGCTGACCGACGAGCAGATCCAGCGCCAGATCGACACCAACGTGATCGCACCCATCCAGCTCGCCCGCGCGGTGACGTCACACCTGCGCGCCCAGGGCGGCGGCAATCTCCTGCAGACCTCCAGCATGGGCGGCCACATCGCCTTCCCCGCGATGTCGCTCTATCACACCAGTAAGTGGGGCATCGAGGGCTTCTTCGAGGCGTACGCCCTGGAGACCGAGCCGTTCGGCATCCACACCACGCTGATCGAACCGGGCATGGTTGCCACCGACTTCTACGGCGCAGCGGACATCACCCCTTCAGAGCTGCCCGCCTACGCCGGCACCCAGGCCGCGGACTTCACCCACGGCAAGAACAGCGTGCCCCTGGAGGCCATGCCCGGTGACCCGCGCAAAGTTGCCGAAGCCATGATCCGCATCGGCGACCTCAAGGAGCCGCCGCGGCGTCAGCTCCTCGGTTCCGACGCCTACAGCCTGGTCCACGACGCCCTCACCGCTCGGCTGGAAAGCGCCGAGGCCCAGCGCGAGATCGCCTTCTCCACCGACCGGGACGACTTCGCCCCACCCTCGGAGTGACGCCCTGTTGCCGACTCACCGGAAAGGACCTCCGCGCATGCCCCGCTTCACCGACAAGACCGTCGTCATCACCGGCGCAGTGCAAAGGAACTCGGCCGGGAGCACATCCGGGTCAATGGCGTGCACCCCGGCATCATCGAAAGCCTACGACCCCGCCACCGGTGAGCTCATCGTCGGCATCGACGACCAGCCGATCCCGCGCCTGGCTGACGTCGACGAGATCAGTAGTCTTGTGCTGTTCGTCGGGTCGGACGACGCGGGCCGCCCGACCGGCGCGGAGTGCGTCGCCGGCGGCTACCTACCAGGGTCCGTCCCCGCCGCGAAGTTGTGACTCTCCGCGCTTCGGAGCGGTGCGGCCGGGCCTGGGCTGGGCGCCTCGGGCAGGCGCAGCAGAAAACATGTGCCTGGTGTCCGGCCCGTGAGGGTGAGCGTGCCCTGGTGACAGCGGGCGAGGTCGCGTGCGATGGCGAGCCCCAGGCCAGTGCCGCCGGAATCACGCGAGCGGGCGTCATCGAGCCGGGTGAAGCGTTCGAAGATTCGCTCAGCATCCCCGGTGGGTACGCCCGGTCCGTCGTCGCGCACCGTGGTGACGACCCAGCCGTCCTGATTGCGGACGGTGATCAGGATGTGGTCTGCGGCATGGCGGACGGCGTTGTCGACGAGATTGCGCAGCAGTTGCTCGAGTTCGTTCCGGTTGCCGTGAACGAGTGCGGGACCCGTGCTGTCACATGTGAGGGACAACGGGCGGTCGGCAAGCGGGTATTGCTCGGTCAGGCGGGAGACGAGAACTGCCAGGTCGACAGTGGCGGGCCTGGCCACCGGGACGCGGGCATCGAGGCGGGCTAGGAGCAGGAGATCCTCTGTCTGCCTGGCCGACACCGAGTCTGGACGGGAGCCAACCCTGAAGACACCCGGATCCTTACAGATCTGGCCCTGGTACGTCACTGGGGCGCGTATCACGGTCTACGTCCGCAAGGCGCAGTCCACGGTGGTGGTGGCCGTCGACGGCTGCCCGGTGGACGCGAAGGCATCGCGCGATTCCCACCGGCGCCTGCACCGTCGTCATGAGCTCAGAACTGGGGCATCGAGTCCACCCATGTGGCACGCCAGGCGGGCGGAGGGAACGGCTCCGCGAAGTACTGGGTCTCGTGGGCGACCTTGCCGTCGTGGAATTCCATAATGCTGATGGTGGACGCCGGTTTCCCGTCGTAGTCGATCACATATTCGGTGATCCAAAGATCCCCCCTACCGAGAATCCGGCGGACGGTGAAGGTGAGCTTGGCCGGGTGGTGTGAGCGCAGCGCCTGGAGATTGCGGCGGCCGTGGATGCGCTCACCCGACTGGGGGTAGTCAGTGATGACGTCGTCGTGATAGATCTCGTGCTCGACGTCTTGGTCCCCGGCAGCGGACGCTGCCCAGTGCCGGTCCAGCGCCGCTCGAGTCTGCTGGTCTCCCACCGCGTTCCCTCCGATCACAGAAGTATCGGACGAGATCCATCCAGGCCGTGTCCTCATTCTCTCCCCAGGCAATGCCCCCCGGCCAGCCGTAGCGGGCACTGCGCCAGGGCGATCGGCGAACGGATCACGTTCAGAAGACTTCATTGAGCCGGGTCTCCCCATCCGAGGTGCCGGCCGCCGTGCCCGATCCCCGCCGTGTGCGCGGGCGCCGCTGCCGCCTCGGCGTGCTGCCGGCCCTGTGCCTGACGACGGTGCTCGGCGAAGCCCGCCCCCTCGCGCAGACCGCCCGGTACGCAGCAGACACCGACCCGGAGGTCCGCGTCGGACGTGACCCGGACAGTGAGGCGATGCGCGGCTCGCGCACCGGCGCCAACTCGGCGGGCCACCCGCAGGCTGCCGCCCTGCACGGCACCCAGACCGTCATCACCCAGCGCCAGGTGGCGGCCGAAAAGCAACGAGATCCCGGCGTCCCCTCCGTTGTTGGCACGCTTCGACCTGCACGGCGTGGTCGTCATGGCAGACGCGATGCCGGACCACGCTTCCCCACGCCGTCCAAGCTGTCGAGATCGAGCGACGCCGCGTCAACACCAAGACAGGCAAGGTCCAGACGAGGACGGTCTACGCCGTCACGCCGACTGGACCAACATCACCCCCGCGGCCGACCACTCCCGGTCGACGGCGTCCGCCCGGATGCCGAGGTAACCGTAGTTCGGGCGTGACGGTGGGCCCAGGTCAGGGCTGCGGTTGCGGTCAGTGCGAGGCAGGGGACGGTGAAGCCGGCTCGTGTGCCGCCTGGACCGTCGACGAGTCGACCGACCGTGGCGGCAGAGACGGCGATGCCCGCCGCGCTCGCGGAGTTCGTCCAGGTGAAGGCTTGGGTCAGGACCGACCGATCCATGACCGACTCGAAAAGCGTCGAGGAGGCGATGATGCACGGAGCGACGCCCGCACGGGGGAGCAGGAAGGCAAAGCCGAGCTGCCAGGGGGAGTTGGCCAGGAGCGGCAGCAGCGATGCGCAGGCGAAAAGGGTCAGGATCAGGGACAGTCGGTCCGCGGGCGGGGTGTGCCGGCGGTGTCGCCCGTAGGCCAGACCGGCCGGCAGGCTCGCCGCGCTCATCAGCGGACTGCGGCCGGAACTGCGGTCGGGTGAGGACGGCAGCCCGCCGCCCGTCGCTGCCCTCCGCCAGCGACGCGCCGTGCTCCGCCGTGCCTTCCAGCGGCTCCCTGAGCGAGGCCAACTGCTGCTGTGGCACACGGAGGTCGAGGACATCGCGACACCCGCGGCCCTCGCCGGCCTGGAGGTCGACGAGGCGTGGCTCGAACTCGAACGCGCCCGCACGCGGCTGCGGGTGGAGTCACGGCAGGCCCATCTCGATCTGGCCCCGACGACTACTGCCGCCGATACGGCGGGCTCATCGGGGTCTACGCGTGCCCACGCGCCGTGCGGCCCATGCCCGACATCCAGCGGCACCTCGAGGGGTGCGCGTACTGCCGGACCGCGGCCGAGCAGTTCGACCAGTCGCCGACGCGGCCGCCGCTGTTGCTCGCTGAAGCAGTTCTGGGCTTCGGCGCCGCGGACTACCGCGTGCCGCGTGCCTGGGCCGACGACACGGAGCCGGTCCGGGGCGCACGACGCCCCCGGCACGGGGCCGGGACCGGGCACGGTGGACACCCCCATCGTCCGGTTGCGAATCCCGACTTCGGCGCCGGTGTTGAGGGTCGTCACGAGCCGGCCGCGGCGTTCCGCGGGGCCGTAGCTCGTGCTCGTCGGCGTCGGACTTGCTGGCGGCCACACGGGTGTACCGCGCGGTCACGGACGAGGGCGGGGGAGCGGGCTCCGGAGCCGAGGGAACGGTGTTCCCCGCGCCCACCGCCGGCGATCCGCCGACCGGCGGCTCGTCCGCAGTGCCACCGGACGTCTCCGCCACCGCGGGCGGTGGCACGGATACCCGTTTTCGGAACGCGCGGACCGGTCTGTGCCTCGACGACGACGGCGACCGGGCCACCATCGGTGGCCCCGCGATCACCGCCACCTGCACGGACCGGCCGGGCCGGCTGTGGAGACTCGGCACGGACGGGCTGCTGCGCAACGCGGCGGAACCGGAGCTGTGTCTCGACTCCCCGCAGCCGTTCGGCCTCGAACGCAGCCCGTGCATCATCGCGACCGGCGACCGCGCCGACGACTTCCGCTACGACCTCTCGGCCGATGGGCTGCTCAGCTCCCGTCAGGATTCAGACCTTGTGGTGAACCCGGTCAACGCGGCCACGGGCGCGCCCATCATTCTGAGGACCCTCGACAGTGCCGCACCCGGAAGGGGCTGCCTCTGGACCACGCAGACGGAAACCCCGTTGTCGGCGTACGGCCTCCGCTCCCCAGTTCCCTACGGATGAACGGGGTCTGACGCCGATCTTGTGTGCGCCGTAAGGCGCTGTTGCTTCGAGCGGAGGTCGAAGACCGGGCGCCACGGAGCGCACGCGTCACCCTCCAGGAAGACCTTCTGGCCCGGCTCGCGCCCATAGGTCGCCTCAGCAGCCAGCCGCGGGTAGTGAAGCAGAGTGCCCGCGCACCGTGCGCAGCGGGTGCCGCAGATCATGGGGGGAGGCACTATTTACCTGTAGATGCCTTGGGCGTGACGCGGCCGAGTGGCACGATCTACGGACGGTGCGACACGATGCTTTCTGACACGCTGGTCCAGCCGCGAGGGGACGCGTTCGCCGTCGTGGATGCACGTGGCGTAGTGGTCAGCTGGAGCCCCGGAGCAGAGCGTCTCCTCGGCCACACCGCAGCACAAGCACGGGGGCTGACCGGGGCGAGCCTGCTGTTCTCGCAGGCCGACGCGGCCCGGCTAGCGGGCCTTCGCCCCACCGAAGGTTCCGTCTTTCTCGGTGCCTCAGCACTGCGGCACCGAGACGGCCACGCAGTAGGGGTCGTGATGTGGGCGCACCCCTGCGCGCGCGACCACGCGGAGCAATGGCTCGTGCAGGCCGAAAGCGCGGAAGCGCTGCGGCAGTACGAGCTGCGGCAGGCACTCCTGAGAGGTCTGTTCACAGAGTCGCCGTTCATCATCGACATCTTCGATGCGCGCCTGCGGTTCCTGGCACAGAACCACTCACGCAACCGTGCCCCGGGATTCGCCGACACCGTCGTCGGTCACACTATGCGGGAAGTGGCTCCGCCCGGGCTGCTGGACATGAATGCGCTGGAGGAGCGCCAGCAGCAGGTCTTCGCCAGCGGCAAGGCACTGATCGGCACCGAAGTACACGGGCGTGACCCTCGGGAACCGGACCGCGACGCGGTGTGGTCGGAAAGTATCTTGCCCCTGCGCAGCAGCTCCGGAGAGGTGGTCGCTCTGGCGCACATGGTGTTCGACGTCACCGAGGAGGCCCGTGCACGGGAGCGGCTGGACCTGGTGAACGCGGCAAGTGCCCGGATCGGCAGCAAGCTGGATGTCCTGCACACCGCGAAGGAACTCACCGAGGTGGCCGTGCCGTGGTTCGCCGACTACGCCTACGTGAATCTGCTGGATCCGGTCTTCGGCGGCGAGGAGCCGGTGAGCGGACCGGTCCCGGACACGGTGCCGCTGCGGCGGGCCGCGGAGACGATGCTGCCCGGGGAGCCTGCTTCCATGGCGGTCGGTACGGGTGAGATCGACCCGTTCGCCGCAGCGCCCGGATCGCCCACCGCGCGGGCCCTCGCCCTTGGCAAGCCTGTGCTGCTGACCGGGCAGGAGCTTGATGCGGAGCTGACCACATCAGACTTGGGTCGGGCCGCGGAAATCCGGGAGCGCGGAGTTCATTCCTGGCTGATGGTCCCTATGCATGCGCGCGGTGCCGTGTTGGGTGTGGTGGTGTTCGCGCGCTTCGCCCGAGCGCATCCCTTCGAGACCGACGACATCCTGCTGGCCGAGGAGTTC
This sequence comes from Streptomyces sp. NPDC096311, assembly GCF_044763085.1. Taxonomy (NCBI): domain Bacteria; kingdom Bacillati; phylum Actinomycetota; class Actinomycetes; order Kitasatosporales; family Streptomycetaceae; genus Streptomyces; species Streptomyces sp. NPDC096311. Next base: position 109,173 of record NZ_JBIWFN010000029.1, on the reverse strand, counting down.
GTGACGCGTGCGGGGGTCTGCATCGACAACGCGAGCCGGTATACCCGCGAACGGGCCACGGCCGCGGCGCTGCAGCGCAGTCTGCTGCCGCAGCACCTGCCGGTCCTCGGCGGCGTGGAGACCGTGTCGCGCTACCTGCCGGCGAACGGGCAGGTGGCACTGGGCGGTGCATGGTTCGACGTCATTCCCCTGTCGGGTGCGCGGGTCGCGCTGGTGGTGGGCGATGCCGGGGGACGCGGACTGCACGCCGCGGTGACCATGGCCCGGCTGCGGACCGCGGTACGCACCCTGGCAGAGCTGGACTACTCTCCCGAAGAACTGCTCACTCATCTGGACGACCAGGTCAAGCGGCTCCGGGACGAGCAGAGCGGCGGACCGGCTGCCGACAAGCCGTCGCCGACGTGTCTTTACGCGATCTTCGACCCGATCTCAGGGTCTTGCGCCCTGGCAAGCGCTGGCCATCCCCCGCCGACGCTGCTGGCGACGTGCGGAGGGGTGAAAGCCATCGAGATCCCCTCGGGCGCGCCGCTGGGCGCGGGCGGCATCCCCTTCGAATCCGGAGAGGTGACGCTCACCGACGGGGACACCCTGGTGCTCTACACCGTGGGGCTGAGCAAACCCTGGGGCAACAGTGCCGACGCCCGGGCCCGGCTCCGTACGACATTGTCATGGCAACGCCCCGTGCCGGCCCCGCAGGACGCGGGCCCGCCCGGTGGCGTCGGCGGTCTCTGCGACGAGGTACTGCGCAGGCTCCTTCCGGACCGCCTCCAGGACGACGTGGCGCTGCTGCTGGCGCGGGTACGCGCCCTGACCCCCGAGCACCACATGTCCTGGGAGTTGGCTGCCGAGCCCGAGTCTGCCGGGCAGGCACGTGCCGTGGTGACGCAGTGGCTGGCCGCCTGGGGATTGGAGGAGCTGGCTTTCACCACCGAGCTGCTGGTCAGCGAGCTGGTCACCAACGCGATCCGCTACGGCACGCCCCCCGTCACGCTGCGGCTGATCCGCGACCGCAGCCTGATCTGCGAAGTCTCCGACGGCAGTAGCACCTCCCCGCACATACGACGCGCCCTGGACACCGACGAGGGAGGACGCGGACTGTTCATGGTCGCGCAGTTCGCCAAGCTCTGGGGCACCCGGTACCACACGAGGGGCAAGACGATCTGGGCAGAGCAGCCGCTCCCGCAGAGTACGGACACCGACGGGGCAGGGGCTACATCGTCGGCGAACCGCTCCGTAGAACAGGGCACCTGTATGCAGGGCACCGGCCTCGAAGACATATGAGCGCGCATCCCGAGACGGCGCCGCTCCTTGGGAGGACCAGGCCGCAGTCGTCCTCGAACTGACGGCGACCGAGGCTCGGCACTGGACAGGACAACCGAAGAAGGAGGCGACTCCGGAAGTCGGCGTGTTGACCGTGGATTCCCCCGTCGTCCCGCCGATGAGGAGTCTCCTGGTGATCACACTGGGAATCGACCTGCACAAGTCCACGCACACCGCCACCGCGGTGGATCCAGCGACGCACCAACCGATCGCGACGATCCGTAGAGAAGGATCGCCATCATCCAGATTCGCAAGCCTGGCAGCCCCGGACGTATCTCCTACCACCGGAAGATCGCAGAAGGCAAGACCGCCGGGGAATCCCGATGATGCCTCAAAAGACGTCTGGCCGACCACATACGGCGCACCATGGTCAACGACCAGACGATCTATGTATGGCGTCGCCAGTACCTCATCGATACTGGGCAGTTGCCCGGCATGAACAGCAGCGACCTGTGCGAACTCGCTGCGGCCTGCAAGCATGTCGCCGAGCTGTCTCGCGCCTGCATCGTGACCACTTCGACCCTGACTGGCTGAAGCGGCACAAGTCCAAGGAGACCACCGTCGTGCTGACCGGCTACCCCGTCCCTGATCTGCATGACGCCTGAACAGGGGACCGACGACCTGCACGCGGCTTGCGGAGACAACCGGGAAGAGCCGTTCGAGACGGGGCGCCGGAGCGAGGTCACCGGCACGTCTTCCGCGCCCCGGCACACCGTCAGGGTGACCGTCGGCGCAGAGGGCGACGTCTCGGAGATTGACCTCCCCATCGATGCCTACCAGCCGATGGCCCCGAAAGAGCTGTCCGAGGTACTGGTGACCGCGGTTTCGGAGGCTCAGAAAAGGGCCTTGGAGCAGGTGGCCGAGTGGACCTCGGCCCCCCGCCCTCCGGAAGCCGAGATCGGCAATCCACCTCGAGGCGGGTGCGAACCGGCCCGACCGCCGTCCGAGAAACTCAACTCGCCGCCGTCCGTGGGCGCGAACGCCGACGACGGTAAGCCCGGGAACTCGGGTCTTCTCCGGTGGATTGCCCCGGGAGACTTCGCCGACTGACGGCAGGCCTTTCCGATCCGGATTGGCCGCAGGGTGAGGCGACAGGGGGCCGGAGGCAGGAAGCCCCGGGGCTCCGGGCAGCACTCCTGGCGACATGATTTTCGAAGTGGTTGGATCGCTCCAGGATTGGTGATCTGGGGGTGCGGGGTGGCACGGCCGAAGCCGTGGGAAGTCGATGACGAGCTGTGAGTGGTGATCGAGCCGCTGCTGCCCAAGGTTGAGCGTCGGATGCGGTACCCGGGGCGCAAGCGGCATCCTGACCGGCTGGTGTTCCAGGGCATCCTGTTCGTGCCGCATACCGGGATCGTCTGGGAACGCCTGCCGCAGGAACTCGGCTTCGGGTCGGTTGTGACCAGCAGGCGTCGCCTGGCCGAGTGGGCCGAGGCCGGGGCGTGGCCCCGGCTGCACGAGGTTCTGCTTGCCAAGCTGCGCGGCGCGAGCGTCCTGGACTTCTCCCGGGCTGCTGTCGACGGCTCCCGCATCCGGGCGTTAAGGGGGAGCCAAGACCGCACGAGGCCCCGTCGGCCGGGGCAGGACGGGCAGCGAGCATCATGTGATCACGGACGCCATCGGCATCCCGCTCGCCACCACCTTGACCGGCGGCAACCGCAACGACGTCACCCATCGACTCCGCAGCATCCGCTGTGAATGAGCTGTGCGTTCCTCTTGACTCGACGTACAACAACGACGATCCTCGTGGGCGAATCTCGCGCTGGGCATGACAATTTCAGGCCAAGGTCCACGGGGGCGTTGGCCGGCCTGGAGCGTCGACCGCGCATCCCGCCGACCGAGGGACGTGGGCCGTGACCCCGACCAGTCGCCCGTACCGCAGAGGCAAGCACGTCACCATGGTGTCGCTGCTGCTCCTCCTGTTGTCCTTCGCCCTTGGCCCCACCCCGAGTGCGGCGGCGGGCGGCGACTGGTGGGACCCGGTCGCACGGCCCGCACCAGACTCCCGGATCGACGTCATCGGCGAGCCGTTCACCGGCACCGACGCGGACGGTCACGTGCGCGGCTTCGTCGACGCCCATGACCACCTGTTCGCCAACGAGGCGTTCGGCGGCCGGCTCATCTGCGGCAAGGTCTTCTCCGAGGCCGGTATCGCCGACGCGCTCAAGGACTGTCCCGAGCATTACCCCGACGGCTCCCTCGCCATCTTCGACTTCATCACCAAGGGGGGCGACGGTCGGCACGACCCGGTCGGCTGGCCCACCTTCAAGGACTGGCCCGCCCACGACTCGCTCACCCACCAGCAGAACTACTACGCGTGGGTGGAACGCGCCTGGCGCGGCGGCCAGCGCGTGCTGGTCAACGACCTCGTCACCAACGGCGTGATCTGCTCCGTGTACTTCTTCAAGGATCGCAGCTGCGACGAGATGACCTCGCTCAGGCTCCAGGCAAGGATGACCTACGACCTCCAGGCCTACGTCGACAAGATGTACGGCGGCCCCGGCAAGGGCTGGTTCCGGATCGTCACCGACAGCGCCCAGGCCCGCGAGGTCATCCAGCAGGGCAAGCTGGCGGTCGTCCTCGGGGTCGAGACCTCCGAACCCTTCGGCTGCAAGATGATCCTGGACGTCCCGCAGTGCGACAAGGGCGACATCGACCGGGGTCTGGACGAGCTGTACTCGCTGGGCGTGCGCAGCATGTTCTTGTGCCACAAGTTCGACAACGCGCTGTGCGGCGTGCGCTTCGACTCCGGCACGCTCGGAACCGCCATCAACGTCGGGCAGTTCCTGTCCACCGGCACCTTCTGGAAGACCGAGAAGTGCACCGGTCCCCAGCACGACAACCCCATCGGTTCGGCCGCGGCGCCCGAGGCCGAGGCGAAGCTCCCGCCCGGCGTGAGCGTCCCGTCGTACGGCACGGACGCCCAGTGCAACAGCCGCGGTCTCACCGACCTCGGCGAGTACGCCGTGCGCGGCATGATGAAGCGCAGGATGATGCTGGAGATCGACCACATGAGCGTCAAGGGCGTCGGTCGCGTGCTCGACATCTTCGAGTCCGCCTCCTACCCCGGCGTGCTCTCCTCCCACAGCTGGATGGACATCGACTGGACCGACCGGGTCTACGGCCTCGGCGGCTTCGTCGCCCAGTACATGCACGGCTCGGAGGGGTTCGTCGCCGAGGCGAATCGCACCAAGGCCCTGCGCGACAAGTACGGCGTCGGCTACGGCTACGGCACCGACATGAACGGCGTCGGCGGCTGGCCAGGACCGCGCGGTGCGGACGCCCCGAACAAGGTCACCTACCCGTTCCGCAGCGCCGACGGCGGCTCCCTCATCGACCGGCAGACCACGGGGCAGCGCACCTGGGACTTGAACACGGACGGAGCCGCGCACTACGGCCTCGTCCCGGACTGGATCGAGGACATCCGCAAGGTCGGCGGCCAGAGCGTGGTCGACGATCTATTCCGCGGTGCCGAGTCCTATCTCGGCACCTGGGGAGCCACGGAACAGCACCAGGCATCGGTGGATCTGGCCAGAGGAGCGCCGGCCACAGCCAGTTCGACCGAGTGGAACCCGTTCGTCAGTTACGCGCCCAGCCGCGCCGTCGACGGCACCCGGGACACCCGCTGGGCCAGCGACTGGAGCGACGACCAGTGGTTGCAAGTCGACCTGGGCGCCACCCACCGGGTCGGGGGCGTCACCCTCGACTGGGAACGTGCCTACGCGAAGTCGTACCGCATCGAACTGTCCACCGACGGTGTGAACTGGCAGACCGTCTGGTCCACGACCACCGGCGACGGCGGACTGGACACCGCCCACTTCAGCGGCACACCCGCTCGCTACGTCCGCGTCCACGGCCTGCAACGCGGCACCGGCTGGGGCTACTCGCTCTGCGACGTCGGCGTCCACAGCGACTGACAGCAGCGATCGACAGTGCGCCCACACCGGCATCCCGCCCACAGGGATGCCGGTGCACCGCGCCAACCCCGTACAGCTGTGGCCGGATCGGCCGTCTGACGGGTGCTCACACGTGCGCTACGTCGGCGGCGCCGCCGACGAGGCAGCGCTCACCTACCCGAGCGACTCCCTCCGTCCTGCCGGAACCAGATTCACACAGCCCCATCAACGTCCTGCTCTTCGCCACCGCGTCGATGGGCGGCATGGGCAGCTCGGGCGCGCAGGGTGCCTACGGGCGGCTATGGGCATGGCGTTCGATGGCGGGGCGCAGCGGCGCGCTGGGCGACTGGATCCGGCAGGCCGAAGGCTGCGACCCGAGGTCGATCCGCATGGGTTTCTCGCGGTGGGGTGCGGGAGAGTGTTGAATACCCGCCGCGGAAGCCCCGTTCGCGGATCTGCTGGTACAGCTCGGTGGCAACGGTGTTGACGGCGGCGACCTCGGCCTGCGGATACGGCTTGAACCGGTCGAGGGGTACGTTCTTGCGGTCGCGGGCGGATGCGAGCAGGACGTCGAAGGCGGTGTCGCGGTAGCGGCGCACGGTATTGCGGTCCAGTCCGAGGCGGCGGGCGATCTCGCTGAGCGTCAGGCGGGCCAGCGGGGCCCGGCGGAAACCCAGGTGGCCTCAGGGCGCCATCTGGGTAGAGTCGGGCCATGCCCGAGCTGCAGCGACTTCAGGCCGGCCATGCGGCGGCGGTCCTGGCCTTCGAGCTGGCGAACCGTACCTATTTCGCTGCCGCGGTCTCTGACCGTGGCGACGACTTCTTCGACCAGTTCGCCGACCGGCACAGCGCCTTGCTGGCTGAGCAGGAGATCGGCACCTGCGCGTTCTATGTGCTCGTCGCCGAGGACGGCTCGGTACTCGGCCGGTTCAACCTGGTCAACATCGAGGATCGCACGGCGGAACTCGGCTACCGGGTCGCGCAACACGTTGCCGGCCGCGGCGTGGCGACGGAGACCGTCCGGAATCTGTGTCAGGTGGCGGCGACGTGGCACGGGCTGCGCACACTCAGGGCGGCTACTGCCCGCGAGAATGCCGCGTCACAGAAGGTGCTGACCAAAGCCGGGTTCGTCCCGGTCGGCCCTGCCGACCCAGCCGATGTCGGAGGTAAGCCAGGCACCTGGTATAAGCGCCATATCCAGCCTTGCCCCGCCAACCGACCCTGAAGCGCTCCCCGTTGGGACCGACCGTGACCCGGCGCTGTCCGCGCTGCCGGCACCCCGTCACCATCACGCTTCCCTCGCCCCCGGAGGCCGCACGTCCCTCCATCACCACAGCCATCCCCGACGTCCTTCCGCCGCGAAGGACTCCGTGACCGTTCACTGATCGTCCGGGAGGGCGCAGTCCCGGAGCATTGTCACGGCCGGGAGCGCCTCAGACGGCGGCCCAGGAGGACGGCTCCTGTGCCGGCGATCAACCAGCCGGCGGCGTGCCGGTGAGTGCGGTCTCGGCCCGGACGTCATGGGTGGTACCGGTGGCGGCCAGCGCAGGCCGGACGGGATCGGCCGCCGCGGCGGCTTGGGGGAGGGCGGTGACCGCGTCGGGGTGGGAGACCATGGCCACGTGGGAGGAGTTGATCTCCACCATGTGTGAACCTGCGCGTTTCGCCTCGAAGCGTTCCTGGTCGGGATTGATGGTCTTGTCCTGCTTCGCGACGAGGAACCACGAGGGGATGTGCTTCCAGGCGGCTACCTTGGCCGTCTCCGAGAACGCGGTCGTGGCCGCAGGTCGCTGGGTGACCGCCCTGACCCTCGCGGTGTTTTCCGGCAGGTCCGCGGCGAAGACCGGGTGGATCCTGTCGGGCTTGAGATACAGGTCTGTCCCGCTGACGCCGCCGGCCCGGTAGGGCACGGACTTCGTGGCGGCGCCGAGTTCACTGGGGAACCTGGCACCCAGGGACATTCCGCTCTCGCCCACGTCGGGCATCAGTGCCGACACGTACACCAGCGACTTCACCCGGGGGTTGGCCGCGGCGGCCGTGCTGATCACGGCGCCGCCGTATGAGTGACCAGCCAGTACGATCGGGCCCTTGACGCTGTCCAACACGGAGGCGATGTAGGCGGAGTCGGTGTACAGCCCGCGCAGCGGATTGGCGGGAGCCATGACGGTGTAGCCACGGCGTTCCAGCCGTTCGACTACCCCATTCCAACTGGAGGCGTCCGCGAACGCCCCGTGCACCAGCACGATGGTGGGTTTGGCCGTGGTCGTGGTGGTGGCCGTGCCGCCGACCGCGGCGACAGGGGCCGCCAGGGCCGTACACATGGCCACGGCGCACCCGGCCGCCATGACGTGTGTGCGACGTATTCGGCTCCGTGAACCCGGGACCGGAAATGCTGGCAGCGGAGGAGCCGCCAGGTCTTGGGGGTGGCGGCGGCCTGTTCGACGAGGGCCCGGATCTTCGCGTGGGCCCGGTTGACCGCCGGCTGGCCCGTGGACAGGCTTTCCCATCGGTCCCAGTGGGGGACTCGGACCGCCCCCGGCACCGCGGTATCCCTTGTCGGCCCAGTAATTGATGCGGGCCCGGGCGAGTGCGTCGATGATGCCGTTCTCGCGGGCTGCCCGGACATCGTGGACGACCGCGGGCAGGGCTGGTGAAGCCCGTAGGAGGCGTCCCTCGGGGTCCGCGATGACCTGCACGTTCATGGCGTGTCTCGTGTGCTTGCCGGAGGAGAAGGGCCGGTCGGCGGTGATCCGGTCGACCGGCAGCAGCGTCCCGTCCAGGATCACGAATGCCTTCGTCGACGCGGTCTTGACGGCTTGTGCGAGCGTCGGCGCGAGAGCGGCCAGACGCGCGACGGCCATCGTGATGTAGCGGTGGACGGTGGCGGTGCCGACAGCGAAGCCGGCCCAAGTGCGCGGCGTTTGTTCCCGCAGCCGGGCGGAGAGGAAGCGCAAGACAGCACCGGACATGTCGAGGCCGGACGGGTAAACAAGCAGCGAAGCCTCTGATGGAGACGGTTCTCTTGGTCGAAAACCCATCTACCAGGGGCTTCACCCGTCCGTCGGGCCAACTACCCAACCCAGCCGCCAGGTTGGAAAGGGAGTGCTGCTTCTGACATGCGGCGGGACGGTGACACCCCATGAGACGGTCAGAAGAAGCCGCAGCTGTCTTTGGTCATGGTTCGGCCGTCGCAGTGGAACGCACGCCGGGCGTCGCAGAGGCGGACGGCGGAGGATAACTCGGGTGCAGCGAGGGGGACAGCGGAGCCAGCGACTCGCACAGCGAGGACGGGAAGGCGGGCTCCTTGCGCTGCACGTCCCGGCAGCCTCCGGCCGAGGTCCGGATGATCGACTCCCAGCCCGATTTCTTCGCCCGGAAGTACCAGCGGTCGCCCAGCCGGGAGGAGCAGGCAGGGTCCGTCGAGTCGTCACAGGCCGGTCCCGTGCGCCAGGAGAAGTCCAGCACCAGCCACTTCCCGTCGCAGTTCTCCGCGTTCAGATACGTGTGCTCGGGCGCGCCGACCGCCATCAACGCCTGATCATAGGAGGCGGTGGTACAGCCGGTGACGGGCGGTGTGCAGCCCAGCTCCCCGCACAACCGCAGTGCGGGCGGCTTGGCACCCTCGGCGGTGAAGTGCGTGTAGTTGTCGACGATCACGTCCCGGTCGCCCAGCGGCTCGGGCAGCCTGACCTTTGCCGTGGCCGTGCTCTCCTTGGTGCACCCGGAAGCCCTGTCCCCGGACGGCGAGGTGAAGGTGACCTGCACCCGCACGAGGTCCGTCATCGGGTCGGTGAGCACTGCCTTGAGCTTGCGCACGCACGCGTGAGCGCCACTGGGCACCTGCGTGTCGAGGAGCAGCGTGCGGCGGTCCCCGCTGAGATGAACTCCGGTGACCGCGGAAGGCTGCATCGTGGTCCACGGGATCGGCTCGGTTGCCGCCGACGAGGGTGACCTCTTGCCCGCCTGACCGGCCACCTGTGTCCCGCACGCGCCGAGGAACAGCACGGCAACGGCGCAGAGCAAGACGGCTGCTCGACGTGTTCTACCTGATCGTCGCAAGAGCGCTCAATCCCCCCGGCACGCACCGACGTTTCCCAGGCCAATATAAGGCTGTGGCCGGGACGGCTCACCAGTTGGGTGGGTGGGCTACCGGGCCGACTCTGCCTCGCCTCATCAACCCGGCCTTGCTCGATGGCCCGTCGCATTCAACGGGCCATCGAACAGCCAGTGGCACTCGCTACGCGGCGTCACCGGGAGAACAGGGACGATCAGGAAGCGACCCTGGCGTTCAGCCCGTAGTCCAGTTCTGCACCATCGACCAGCACCGCCTCGACCGTGCGGGTACGGGGGTCGATGTCGGCCACGATCCCGTCCCCGGCGTAACGGGGGTAGCCCGAGGCGCCCGTCTCGCCCGTCGCCTCGACGACTGCCGATCGCACGGCCGAGTCCTCCACGGAGGCGCCGCCTCTGCCCTCGATGTGTTCAGGTACCAACAAGATACGGAAGCGCTGCGGCTCTGTAGTCATGCTCCGGTATTTAATCGCCTGTCCCACCCACCGTGGGAAAGGCGCACGATAGGTCTGCGCAAACAGGCTCCGTCGGCTGGGCTTCCCCATCCGGCACGGAGGTACGGCAGGAATCGAAACACCCGTCCGTCGCCTCGCTCTACCGCCCCTTCGCTGACGCCGAGGAGGCCGCCGCCGGGGCCCAGCAGGAGGCCCCGGCGGCGCTGCAACCCACGCTTCAGCTCTTCGGCGAGCGGGGAGAGCTCGGCGCGAGCCTCTTCTTCGCCCTCCTCGGACAGCTGCCCCGGTCTCTCGGGCGACGCCGAAAGTTGACGGTTGTTCGGTAGTCCAGCACTGGCAACTGCTGGTTGGGTCATGCGCGTTGGTCAGGGCACTCGTATTTCGTCACGATTTGATGACGAAGGGTCTTCGTGGGTGTGCTGGGCGGACGTCTGTGGCGTGGGGGTGGTGAGACGGCGGTGGGGCTCGCCCTGTGGTTCAGGCCGTCGGACCTTTCCTCCAGGACGAATGAAGGATCGACTATGCAGCACCGCACATGGGGATTTGCCGCTGTCGGCGTGGCCGCCGCGGGTCTTTGCGCCGTGTTGGCCACGACGGCGCTCGCCTCGTCCGATCACGGAACCGGGCGTCAGGCCATCAAGCAGTCGCAGACCGCGGTCCAGCAGCCCGCGAAGACGAAGGTGTCCACCAGCGACGGGACCAAGTCTTAGATGCCCGAGGAGAACCAACTGCTCTTGAAGATACAGATGGAGATCAAGGCGTCTACCAGTGGTCCGACCGCGGCCCAGGTCGCCAAGGCCACCAAGCTGGTCGGACAGTTGAAGGCGGAAGGCAGGGCCACGGCGGCGCAGCTTGCGTGGCTGGCGCTGACTCCCGCTCAGAAGCGCGTGGAGGCGGCCCCGGTGGGCACCAGCTGAGTGGAGCGTGAAAGCAATGGTGGCCGAGGGCGGCAGGCCGACCTGACGGGCTTCGAGGAGTTCTACCAGTCGGCGTACGCGCGGCTGGTCGGTCAGTTGTTCTCGGTCACCGGCAGTCTCGAGCAGGCCGAGGACGTCGTGCAGGAAGCGTTCATCCGGGCCTTGGACCGCTGGCCCCGGATCCAGGTTTATGACGTGCCGGAACTGTGGGTGCGCCGGGTGGCGATCAACCTTGCGGTCAGCGAGATCCGGAGGTTGCGCCGACGTGCTGCGGCTCTGCTGCGCCTGGGCGCCCAGCGCCCGCAGCCCCAGCTCACGCCGCAGACGATGGGCGTCGCCGAGATGCTGCGCCGGGTGCCGGTGAATCAGCGCCCCGTGCTGTTGCTGCACGATGTATTGGACCTGCCGATCGAACAGGTCGCCAAGCAGTTGGGCCTGCCAGTGAGTACCGTGCGCGGCAGGCTCGCCCGAGCCCGCGCGAACCTGGCACGCCACCTCGCCGCCCATCCGGAAGGAGCCCTGTCCCGCCATGGCCGACCCTGAGCGCAGCCTTCGCGATCTCGTCGAGGAGGGCATCCGGGCCTCGCGGCAGCCACCGGTCGCTGACCTGCGGCGCCGCGCCTGGCGTCGCCGTACGTTCCGCGAGGCCGCGATGATCGCGGCTGCGGCCATGGCCGTGACCGCAACGGTGGTGGCCGTCCTCCCTTTGGTCGGTTCCGAGCGTTCCGGATCCAGCGCGCCCGGTCCGACGGCGCCCAGCGCACTCCAGCCCACGGTTACCGAGTCCACGAAGTCTCTGGTCGCTTCGCCGATCGAGACCGTGTCCGGCGGCACGATCACGCTCAAGGGCACGGGCTGCGCTCCGGGGAAGGCGGTGTCCTTCGGGATCCGTTGGGACCGCGGTGCGAAGTTGAGCCTCTCGATGGAGGAGCAGAAGGCACAGGGGCAACCGCAAGCAACCGCTACGGCAGGCGGGTCGTACAAACTGATCTCCGTCAACGCACGCGCCACCGGGTCCTTCGAAGCCAGGGTCACGCTTCCGACCACCCCTGTGATCAGCAAGCCCAGGCTGTGGGCGCAATGCCAGACCCCGGCCCCGGCCCACCAGCTCACTCAGTACATCTCGATCCTTGTCCACAGCGCTTAGGGCGTGTACCGAGTGGGGACAGCGGGTCAGTGGCCAGATGGTGGTGCGACACGTTGGCGATGTGCCTGGTCAGCGGACTGGTGTGGGAATGGCAGCGGGTGATCGGTCTGCTGCTGCGGAGCGACTACGCGCCCGCGATCCGCGACGGGGTGCCGCACTCCAAGCTGAATTCGACGTCGGATCGGGCGGACCTCGCTGCGATGGACGCATCGTGCGGCTACCTGACCCAAGCGCGCGGACACCTGCCCCGAGACTGGCCCACCGTGACCCCGCGCAAGCCGGACGTCGACGAGCGTGCCGAGGCGGCCCGGAAGCTGGACGCAGCCGGGCCGCCTGACACCGGATCAGCGCCTCCTTCGCATACTCCTCGACGACGGCCAGCACGCCTTCGAGCAGGCTCTCGTGGCCCGGCTCATCGAGCACCGGAAGAGCGCGGGATCCGATCCCGCCCCCAGTACTCTGCTGCCGCTCACAGCCCTTGCCCTGGCCGCGCTTGCGGTCCAAGCGCACGGGTGGGAGTGGGGCGTCCGGTCCGGTTATCTGCCGCACGGCATGCTGGGCAGTCCGTCGAGCGCGGGCCACCGAGCTCGGCCTCACATCACGGACATCGTCCGTGTCAGTCGTGCAGGGCGGTCTTGAGTGCGTCGATGGCGAGGTGACGAGCGACCTTGGTCGCGTTGGTGTCACGGAGGAGGTCCAGCATCAGGAAGTCGTGGACCATGCCCAGAACGCGGACCGCGGTGACGTCGACGCCGGCTTCACGAAGCTTGGCCGCGTAGGCCTCGCCCTCGTCACGCAGGACGTCGGCCTCGTCGGTGATGATCAAGGTCGGGGGCAGGCCGCGCAACTGGTCGATGCTGGCCCGCAGCGGCGAGGCGTAGGGCTCGGCGCGCTGGGCGGCATCGGTGGTGTACTGGTCCCAGAACCAGATCATTCCGTCCCGGGTCAGGTAATCCCCGTCCGCGAACTGAAGGTAGGACGGGGTGTCGAAGTCGGCGTTGGTGACGGGGTAGAGCAGGACCTGGCAACCGACCCGGACATCATCGCTCCTGTCCTTGGCCATCAGGGCGAGAGCCGCGGACATGTTTCCGCCCACGGAGTCGCCGCACACGGCGAGGCGCGAGGCGTCCAGGCCGTGCTCTGCGCCTTCGCGGGCGGACCATTGGGCCACGGCGTAGTTCTGCTCGATCTGGGTGGGGTACTTGGCCTCGGGGGCCCGGTCGTAAACGGGGAAGACCACAGCCGCGTCGGCGCCGACGGCGAGTTCGCGTACGAGACGGTCGTGGGTGTTCTCGTCGCCGAACACCCACCCGGCGCCGTGGATGTAGAGGATGACCGGAAGCGTCCCGGAGATGCCGCGCGGGCGCACGATGCGGGTGCGTACCTGCCCCCACTTGCCGGCGTCGACGGTCACCCACTCCTCCTCGACGTCGGGTTTCGTGACACCTTCCCCGGTCTGCAGGCCGGCGAGGATGTCACGTCCCTGGTTCGGCGGCACCTCGTAGATGCGCGGGTGCGGGGAGGTCGCCTCGGCAAGGTCTTGCGCAGCGGGTTCCAGGATCGGAGTGGGAAACACTGAAGGCATGCTGATCTTCCTTTCCCTGCAGGGGGCGGGGCAGCAGCGAAGACGCCAGATGCACTATTTGCATAGATATATGCACCCCTGATCAGGATAGCGGGGCGGTGGTGCGCCCGCGATGGCACCAGTCCGTCCCTGGCTGGGCAGAGGAAGGGCAACGGCAACGTGCTGGGCGCGGCTCGGAAGAGCGGAGCAGATCCACGCGCTCACCCTCCAGGCGTACGACCGCATGACCGGCCTGGAGCTCAACGAACTGTCCGTGGACGGCTGCAGTACCAAGTCTCCGTGCGGTGGCGAGGCCGCCGGGCGCTCCCCCGTGGCTCGGGGCAACAGGGCCTGAAGCGCTCGGTGGCGACCGAGGCCACGGGCGTTCGGCTCGGCATTGTGGCGACAGGGGCCAACCGCCATGACTCCCCGCTGCTCGTGCCCACACTCAAGGCCGCAGACGAGCAGGTCGGCGGCCTTCCCGACCAGGCCAACGTGAACCTGGACCGAGGCTATGACAGCCACAAGACCCGGTCCGGGTAAGGGGAGTTGGGCTCGCCGGGGAGATCGGCCGCAAGGGCGTCCCTGTCCGATTCAGGCCGGCAAGAGGTGGGTGGTGGAGCGTAGCCACGTGTGGATGAACGGCTTTGGCAGGCTGCGGCGCTGCGCAGAGAAGTGCAGCCGCGTCGTGGACCTCTACCTCTCCGCCGCGATCGTCACACTGCGCCTGTTCGTTCGTCGGGCGACCCCGCGCTACCGCTGGGACAGCCGCTCCACCACCAGGCGCCTGAAGTGACGCCTGGAGTACGACCGCGCAGGGTCGTGTCCTGGCTACTGTTCTGCGGCCTTTAGGGCGAACCGGTCGGCGAGAAGTTCAGCGAGGATCTCTGCAGCGGTCTGCTCCACGGTCTGGTCACTTGAGTCGACTACGTGGTCCTCCAGCGCCCCCACGTTTTCGAAGGCGCCGGGTCGTCCTGTTGGCAGGTCGTGCGGAAGGGCGCCAGCAGCCAAGGGCTGAGGATGCCGTCCAGGACGACGTCGTATCCGCCGTGCGCGTTGGATTCACCGATCTCCGAATTAGCGTGAGGGGATCGCGAATGAGTAACCGTGGCCAGACTCCCCATGCCGGCATCGTCAAATGATGTTGAGGCAGTCGAGGAACGGTGTGGCGGCCGAGGCGTTTCCTGTGATGCGGCAGTGGTCGCGCCAGGGTTTGCGGGTGGTGGCCCACGCGATGAAGTCGAGTGCCGTGCTGTGCATCCGGGTGGTGGCGTTCGCACCGGGTGCCATGGTCAGCTTCCCGTCCGGCCCGGACGCAGGGAAGACGGTGACGGTGGTGGCGCCTGGCCCGGTCAGGTCGAGGACCAGGGGCCTATCGACGGTGGCGGTGAGTTCGGGTCCCTGCATCTGGGGGAGGCCGGCGAGCATGAAGTCGACGGCGGGGGAGACCTGGTCATCGGTCGGTTCCGGCAGGGTGAACGGGAGCGGGCCGTCCGGGGCGAGCATGTCGTTGCGCAGATGGCAGAAGACGTTGAACGCCATGGTGTTCGCCAGGAGGTGGCGCGGATACGTCCCGAGCCCGGGCACCTCGACAGCCTCGTCGGCCCCGGGCGGTTCCTGGGCGGCTTCCAGGAGGTCCAGCTGTCGGGGTGTGCTCCGCCGCCACTCGTCGAGGACTTCCGCATGGCTCCAGCCGCGTCGTTCGTCGACGCGCAGGTCGTGGTACCGCTCGCGGTTCGTCGGCAGGGAAGGATCGGGCGGCGGCGGGTCCACCGCCTCGGAGGCGAGGGCCGCGAGGTGGGCCACCACGTCGATGACACGCCAGCCGGCGCACGCGGACGGCAGCTCCCATTGCTCGTCGTCCACCTGCGGGATGATCTCAGCTAGTTGCGCCGTACTCGAACGTGCGGCGGCGATGCCGGCACGGGTCATCGGTCCTCCCTCGCCTCTCTCGGTTGGACGGCCCGGTCAGGATGCGGCCTTGCGGGACATGCGACAGGTCGCGGCGACGTCCGCGCGGCCGGGTCTGTCGTCGGCCGCGACGCGGAGGCGTTCGCGTACGACGTCCGCGCGGCTCAGGTGCAGGTCGGCGGCGCAGGCGGTGTCGGTGATCAGGCCGGCGTCCTTGGCCGGTCAGGACCCAGGCGTTGTAGGCGAGTTTGAGGCTGCTTGGCTGGCCGACCTCGTCGAGCCACACGGTGCGGGTGCCCACCGCCTCCAGGACCGGTCGCACCTCTTCCCTTGCCTCCTGCTGGGGAGAGGCAGCCAGCATGGTCAGGGTGCCGGTCGCGGCTGGTTCCTTGGTGCCGAGGAGGGGGGCTTCGACGTACGCGACGTTCAGGCGGGTCGCCTGTTCCGCGAGACGGCGAGACCCGTCCAGGGAGACCGTGCGCGTCTGCACCCACGCCGTGTGGCCGCCCAGGCCGTCGCGGGCCTGGTCCATCACGTCGGCTACCTCCTGCTCGTTCGCGAGCGCGGTCAGTACGATGTCGGCGCCTTGGCAGGCCTCGGCCGGCGTGTCGGACACCGCGGCGCCGGCGTCGGCCAGCGGTGCGGCGGCGGCGCGGTTCCGGTTCCCCGTGCGCAGCCCCACTCCCGCCGCCGCGATGTTGCGTGCCATGGCCTACCCCGTGGTCCCCGTGCCGAGCACGGCGACCACGGGCCTTCCGTGCCCGGACGACGGGGTCCGGTTCGTACCGCTCATCGTCGCGCCTCCATACGATCGACGCGCCGCGCGCCGCGACGGCCGGCGCGCATGCCAGTGCTGTCGACTGCCGCCCGGTATCGGGGGTTCAGGCGTCCTGGCCGATCCAGACGGTCTTGGCGTTCATGAACTCCCGCATGCCGAGGTCGGACAGCTCGCGTCCGTAGCCGCTGCGTTTGACGCCACCGAAGGGGATCTCGGGGTAGCTGGTCGTGTTGCCGTTGATGAAGGCCATACCCGACTGCACGTCGCGGACGAAGAGTTCGCGTTCGGCCTCGTCCTCGCTCCACAGGTTCGACCCGAGGCCGTAGGGGTGCCCGTTGGCTTCCCGCAAGGCCTCCTCCAGGGAGGGGACCGTCCACACCTGAGCCACGGGGCCGAAGACCTCCTCGTGGTACATCCGCATCTCCGGCGTGACGCCGGTCAGCACGGTGGGCGGGTAGAACCAGCCGGGCCCGTCCGGGCGTTCGCCGCCCAAGAGGACCGACGCGCCCTTGGCGACGGCGTCGTCGACGTAGGACTCGACGTCCCGTCGGCCGGACTCGGTGGCCAGCGGTTCGACGTCGGTGCCCGCGTCCATCGGGTCGCCCACCACCAGCGCGCCCATCTTCGCCACGAACATCTCGATGAATGCGTCACCGATGTCCTCGTGCACGAAGAAGCGCTTGCCGTTGATGCAGGACTGGCCGTTGTTCAGACACCGCGCCTTGACCGCGACGTCGGTGGCCCGCTCCAGGTTCGTGGAGGGCATGACGATGAACGGGTCGGAGCCGCCGAGTTCGAGGACCACCTTCTTGATCTCGTCGCCGGCGATGGTGGCTACCGACCGACCCGCCGGTTCGCTGCCGGTCAGCGTCGCTGCCGCCACGCGCGGGTCGCGCAGCACCTGCTCCACCCTCCCCGCGGAGATCAGCAGGGTCTGGAACACGTCGTCAGGGAAGCCCGCGTCACGGAAGAGTTCTTCGAGGTACAAGGCGCATTGCGGCACGTTCGAGGCGTGCTTGAGCAGACCCACGTTCCCCGCCATCAGTGCGGGCGCAGCGAACCGCATGGCCTGCCACAATGGCAGATTCCATGGCATCACCGCGAGTACCGCACCGATCGGCTGGTACGTCACGAACGTCTGCCGCGCGCCCACGCGCCCGCCGTCACCCTCCAGATGCCGCAGGAACGCGGGGCCCTCAGTGGCGTAGAAGCGCAGCCCGCGCACGCACTTGGCCACTTCCTCCTCCGCCGCCCGGAAGGTCTTGCCCATTTCCGTGGTGATCATCGCGCTGACGCTCTCGACCTCCTTCTCCAGACGGTCGGCCGCATGGTGCAGCCACTCCGCCCGCTGCTCGACGCTCGTCAGCCGGTACGAGGCGGCCGCAGCCGCCGCCCGCGCGAGCTTGTCCTCCAGTTCCTCAGGAGTCAGTTCGTCGAACCTCCTCAGGACCTCACCTGTCACGGGACTCGTCGTTGCGATAGCCATGAATCCACGCTATGACCGTCCGATAGAGTAGGCAATTCGCCCATTTGCCACAGATGGGGCCCGTGAGGTGGCGCGCTCGTCGTCGGGAGGGAGCAGCACCTTCGAGATCAGCCAGCACCTCGCCGACCAGCAGCGACGCCCCGCCGAGCGGCTGCCACCCCGACCGCTGCCGATCACCACGCACAGCATCGGAAGTGCCGCAATCGCAGACACGCGAACTTGGTGATATGTGCATCGACGGCTGCGGTGACCGATGCCGGAACCCCCCTCCCGCCCACGCCGCGCGGCCCGAGCGCCGCCAGGTCCCCTTCGTGGGCAAGGAGCTGTCCTATCTCGGTTCCTTGCAGGGCGATCGGAATCTGGAGGCCCTGGGCCGCGGCGACGTCGTCGGACGCCAGGCCATCGTGTTGGTAAGACGATCACGTCCCGATTGCGCTCGATCGCAGAGAGCACCAGCCCGTCGGGCCATGACATCCAGGATTCGAGGTCGGCACGCGAGCCGACCTGGACGGGCGGTCGAGGGTGGTTGCCCCCGGTCTGCCCCGTCCCGATGGCCTCCCCCTCGGTCAGGGCAGAGCCGCGACGAGTTCTTTGGCGAGAGGGCCCGAGGAGGCTGGGTTCTGCCCCGTGAAGAGGTTGCGGTCCACGACTGTGTACGGTTCCCAGGCGGGACCCCGCGAATAGTGGGTGGGCAGCTTCTTCAGCTCGTCCTCCAGCAGCCATTTGGCCTTGTCGGCGAATCCGACACCGGCCTCCTCCTCATTGCAGAAACCCGTCACGCTGTAGTTCGCGAACGGCGTTTCGCCGTTTGCATCACGTGTGGCGAGGAGAGCGGCCGGGGCGTGGCAGACGATGCCGAGCGGATTGCCGGAAGCGAGTGCCTCCCGCAACAGTGCCCCGGAATCAGGGTCGACCGAGAGGTCCTCCATCGGGCCGTGACCGCCGGGGTAGTAGACCGCGTCATAATCCTCCAGGCGCACCTCCTGGAGGGAGATGGGATGCCTCAGTTCATCCGCGGACTCGATGACGGCCTCCTCCCGGAGGGAGTTCTCTTCGCCGCCCGCCATACGGGGCTCCAGGCTCATCGTGTCCACAACGGGAACGACCCCAGCCGGAGTTGCCACGGTGACCTCGTGTCCGGCGTCGGTGAACACGCTGTAAGGCGCGACGAACTCCTCGGCCCAGTACCCGGTGGGATGTCGGTGCCCGTCCTTCATGGTCCAATAGCTCGCACCTGTCAGCACACACAATATCTTGGCCATGAGAAGCTCCTCGGTAAGCCGTTGCCCTGGAACGGGCATGAGGCGACCAGGTTTCACGTGCCCATCAAGTGTGAGCGGGCGTCTAGGGGTCGGCAACTTGTGGCCGACCGATGAGTACACACATCGGCCTCGCAGAATTTCAACAGGATTTCGACGCCGCTATGCAGGGAATGTGCGACACGAATACACCCCGTTTTGGTGGAGCGTTTTCGGCGATGCGTTCTCTTTCGGGAGCGGAGATCTGGCCGAGAAAGTAAACTGACCAATCCGGCGTTCCGAAGGTCTGCCATGATCAAGCGCCGGTTGACCTAGGATTCCGTGGCCGACGGCGAGCAATTGGGCCGCGAGCAGGTGGGCGGCATCCTGGGAGCAGGCGGATCGGACATCTCACCGCAGCTCATCCCGCAAGGCACTGGCGTGGAGTCGACGAAGCAGTGGTTGTCGAACCAGAGGTCGCTGTCCATGGTCGGCTACCGGATCATCTGCTTGACCAGGGGCAGCGCCGCTCGCAGGCGCTTGTTGCAGTACGACTGCCGCGACAAGCAGGGGAACACGCCGGGCAGGTGCTTGCGGGCGAAGCGCGGTCGGCGTGCCTCGGACTGGTGGCCGAGGAGGGCCTGCGCCACGCCACGCCATGGAAAGGCACTTACATCACATCATGACGCAGCACGGCCTTTTTTCGTGCCCGCGCACCAGTCCAGAGTCAGGACTCATTTGTCGAGTGCTGCGTGGTCGCCCTGTTTCCGGTCGCCCTATTTCCACATGTAGTTCTCGGCGGCGTCGACGATCAGATTCTCGACCGCCTGCGCATGCGAGACCAGGGAAACGTGTGAGGAATCGATCTCCACTGTCTTTCGGGCCTTCGCCCGCTTCGCCTCGTACCGCTCCAGACTCGGGTTGATCGCCTGGTCCTGTTTGCCGACAAGGACGTAGACGGGTCTGTTCCGCCACGCGGCGCCGGTGAGCTTGTCCGCGAACGCCGACAGCGCGATCGGACGCTGTGTGACTGCCATGATGTCGGTCTGACTCGTGGGCAGGTCCGCGGCGAAGACCTGGTGCAGTTTGTTCGGCTGTACGTACACGTCCGTGCCGGTAGTGCCGTCGCTGTTGCGGAAGGGCACCTGCTTCAGAGCCTTGGTGAGTGGGGCGGGAGCGAACTTCGCGGAGAGGCTGGAGAAGGACTCTCCCACATCGGGCATGATCGCGTTGATATACACGAGGGCCTTGACATTGTTGTTTCCGGCGGCGGCTTGCGAGATCACCTCTCCGCCGTAGGAATGACCGACCAGGACGATCGGGCCCTTGACGGACTTCAGGAAACTCGCGAGGTAAGTCGAGTCCTGGGGGATACCGCGGAGGGGGTTGGCCGGTGCGGCCACCGTGTAGCCGTTCTGCTGGAGCCGTTTCGCGACACCGTTCCAGCTCGACGCGTCGGCGAAGGCGCCGTGCACGAGCACGATAGTGGGCTTCTCCCTGCCGGGATCACCGCTCGGGCCACCTGCCTGCGCTGCTACGGGTGTCAGGGCGTAGGTGATTCCCGATACCGCCAGAAGTGCCGCACTCCAACGGACGATGTTCAGGTTGCGGCGCGACTTGCAGGATATTCGCATGTCATTCCTTCGGTGCGAGGGCGTCGAGGGAGGCCCGGGATTCCAGCGTCGAGGACACCTGCCGACATGTCCCCGCGCACGCGCCATCCGAGTGAGCGCACCCCGGTGGTGTGGAGTCTCCCGCTCGCTCGATGACTGTGCTCCCGGGTGGCTTGCGCAGGCCCCAGTCGCCCCCCGAGCCGCTCCCACCCGCTGAGTCGGTCACCGTCCCTCGCGCCAGGACCACCGTCTACGGCGTCTGTAGCGGGCGGCCCATCAATGGTCAGTTGGGATGCCGCCGTGGGCGGCCACTTGGTGAGGGGTCAACCGGCCGCCAGCGGTGACGCTGCGTCGATATTCCGGGGCGGGTGGCTGTGTCACATCCAGGATGCCGTCGACGATGAGGATTCGGCTGGTGAGCCAGGCGGTGGCGAGGTCGATCCAGGCACAGGATGGTGGCGACCTCGCGTGGCTTGCCGTCGCGGCCGAGGGATGCGGCTGGGCCTCTGCCTGCTTGAGCTGCTCGATGGTTGCCTCGGGCAGCCGGGCTAGGGCCTGTCCGGCGGATCATGCCGCAGACGCGGGGTCTGGCACGCCCTCCCCCAAGCTCTTCGAGCAGGGGGTGCCCTCAGCGGCGTTGTCGTCGGTCGCCATGGCTCCCTCCTCCGGCCTTGCAGCTGCACGCACCAGACCCCGCTCACCTGTGCCTATGAGGCGCCGTTACTTCCCTCCGGCCGGATCCGCCGGACAGGCCCTAGGGCCGGAGCACGATCTTGCCGTGGGTGTGCCGTCGTTCCAGTTCGCGGAACGCGTCGCGCACCCGTTCCAGCGGGTAGGTGCGGGCGATCGGCACCTCCAGCTCTCCGCGCGCGGCAAGCCGTGCCAACTCGCCGAGCACGACCGCGCACGCCGCCGCGCCTTCTCCGTAGGTTCGCGCCCCCACCCTGGCCGCGGCCTGCCAGTCGCTGATCGTGTTGATCCGCTCGGGCCGCACGCCCAACTCCACGGCCAGTTCCACGTAGCCGTCGCCGAACGTGTCGATGAACGCGTCGACGTTTCCGCCGGAAGCCTGCCGGATCCGTTCGGCCGCGTCCTGCCCGTACTCGACCGGGATGACACCGAGATCCTTCAACCAGGCGTGGTTCTGCTCGCTCGCCAGCCCGATCACCGTGGCGCCGCGCCGCCGCGCGAGCTGTACGGCGAGAGACCCGACGCCGCCCGCCGCACCGGACACGACAACCGTGTCGGCCGGTTGGGGGTCCACAGCGAACAGGGTGGCGTACGCGGTCGTCCCGGCCACGTACAACGACCCAGCCACGTCCCAGGACAGCCCCTCCGGGCGCGAGGTCAGATTCACGTCGTCGACCACGACGAACTCCGCGTGGCTCGCCCTGTGATGGGTGAAGCCCAGGACCTCGTCGCCCACCGCGACGCCGCGCACTTGCGGACCGGCTTCCACCACGACGCCGGCCAGATCGCTGCCCTGTCCGGAGGGGAACGTCGCCGGCCAGCGTCCGTGTCGGGCGCCCTTGCGGATCATTGTCTCGCCGGGCTGGATCCCGGCCGCGCGGACCTCGACCAGCACCTGCCCGGGGCCGGGCGTCGGCCGCGCCACCTCCTCCACCCGCAGCACATCGATCCCGCCGTACTCGTGGAACCGCACCGCCTTCATCGCGTGATCACCGCTCTTCCTCGTTCGGACAGGTCTTGGACGGTCACGCCCCGGACGGCCACACAGCGACCGGGCCATCGCATTCAACGGTTCAGGAACGGAGCTGTCTTCCCAGGATCAACGGTCTGGGGAAGTATTTGACGAACGGTGAGCATGCACCATCTTGATATAGCCGGTCAGGGGTGGTGCTGTGCGAGGGTGCTCGTGCTGGTCGTGGGCGGGATCGGTGCGGAGCTTGATGAGAATCCGCCAACTTTTCGGGTGCGCGAAGCCGTGCTCGACGCGGCGCGTCCGCTGGCGAGCATCCGATTGGCTTCCTTCTGGCCGGTGGTGAGCTTGGCCGCGCGCGTGGCCTTGAAGCCGTTGACGACCACGGGGTCGTTCTGGTCGTCGTTCATGCCGATGAAGCCCAGATCGGCCAGGGCGCCGAGACTGGCGGTGCGCAGGTGGGCATGTAAGTGGTCGCGGCGGGCGACGGTGATGTCGTGAGTGCGGCCGGACCGGGTGACGGAGATTCCGATCATCCGGCCTCGTTCGCGATCTTCTCCAGGGCGCGGTCCAGCCGCGAGGCTTTCGCAGCGAGCAGGCCGATGATCTCGTCGCCCCAACGCCCCAACGCCCCAACGCCCCAACGCCCCAACGCCCCAACGCCCCAACGCCCCAACGCCCCAACGCCCCAACGCCCCAACTTAAGAAGTGGCTGCGTGCGGTTGATGCCTTGTAGGGTCCCGACTATGGCTTGTCGCATTTCCGAGCTGGTGATCGATTGCCGGGATCCGCAACGGCTTGCGGCGTTCTGGTGTGAGGTGTTGGGCTTCATCGTGCTCGACATCGACGACGGCGCGGTGGAGATCGGACCACGGGAAGGGTTCGGCGGATTGCAGCCGACTCTGGTCTTCAGCCCCACCACTGAGCCGAAGGCGGGAAAGCTGCCGCTGCACATCGACGTCAACGCCACCGACCGCGATCAGGACGCCGAACTCGAACGCCTCCTGAAGCTCGGGGCGCGCCCGGCCGACATCGGCCAGACCGGCGACGAGCCCTGGCACTGCCTGATCGACCCCGAAGGCAACGAATTCTGCCTCCTGCAAGCCCGCCTGAGTTGAGCATCGGCCCGCGCCGGCGAACGCAAGCGTCAGTGGATGCGAACCAGCTTGTCCGCCGGTGCGGCAGATCCATTCCGTATGGGCGCGGCGTTCGAGGTGAACTGTCCACCGCCGTAAGGTTCTTGAAGAACTCCGCGACAGGCTGGATCGGTCTGCCTCACGGGTTCAGCAACTGGTGGGGCGCTCAAGGGGCACCTGTCTCCTGTAACTCACTGATTCCGGGTGAGGCAAAGTTCTTGAGGTCCCGTCCGGGCAGGTCGCCCTCAGCAACGCGGCCATCCCGGGAGCAGGGCTGCCGGGGCTACCGTCGACAGCTGGGGGCGACGTGCGGCGGGAAGCCTCACCGGCTTGTCGGCGGGCTCGAACACTTTCTCCTCTAGCGATCCGTCGTCGGCCATCCGATGGTGCGGAAGGCGACCACGTGGTCGGCGTAGGCGACCCGCAGAACGGGTGTGACGAGGGAGAGGCGGTCGACTCCGGCGAAGGCTGGGGCGTGGGTGGTCGGGTCGTCCCAGTCGAACAGTACGTCGGCGCCGTGGCGCGCCGCGGTGCGGGCGCTCAGCCCCCGCTCGGCGAGCCTCTTCGCCACGAGCGAGCCGGTCCGGCCGGTGCCGCCGAGGACGAGCCGTGACCGTGCTTTCGTGCGTCGGTCACAGACTCGTGAAGAGGTCGTCGAGGGGGGCCGGTACCTGTCCGGGGTCGAGGTTCTCGACCAGGAGATGCCCGTAGCGGATCTTGCGGCCCTTCTTCGTGCCGAGGAAGCGCCGCAACTGCTGCGGCCGGGGCCGACCGTGGTGTGCGGGCTGGTGCAGGAAGGTCTGCCAGGCCCGCAGGTCGCCCTCGGCCTGGATGATCTCCTCGACGCGCGCTGTGCCCAGCGCGCGGATGAGTTCGTCCTCCAGGTCCGCCACGCACACGAAGAAGCCCCGGTGCGGAGCCCGGGCCCGCTTCAGGCCGCGGTCGTAGAAGCGCTGCTCGCCCTCGTCGCACAGTCCCCTCAGACGCAGTCCAAGACCGGGTGGCCCGAGAAGACCGGCGTAGTGGCCGACACTCATCGCCCCGCCCATCGATACGACGCTCACCCCTTCGGCGGCCAGGTCCCGGCCACGCCGTGCGGCCAGCGCCTCGACGGCCGCGAGGTCACTCGGTCCTTCCAGCAGCACCGCCGTGCGCAGCCCGAGTTGCACAACCAGATCATTCGCCGGTCCGCCGGGACCGCCGGCCGCCCAGCGGCTGACCGCGTCCCGGAATGCGTTCATGTCCGCCATGAAGCGAGTCTGCACTTCTACTGACCGGCACGGCACGGGAATATTCGACGGCACCGCTCGACATGTCAGGAATTCTCGTCATCTGGGCCGACGTCGCCTGAGCCGGATGGTGAAGCAGGCGTCGGCGGCGGGGGAACTCGGCGATGCCGGACGGGACGCTGGACTCCCGCGGGTGGCCACGCCACGTCGTCGCCGGGATGCTCAGCCCGCCGTGTAGGGGCTGTCGGGGTTGGCGGGGGTGTTGGGGCTGCCGGGGTCATCGGGTCGAGAATGCGAGGTTTGGCCTTTGCTGCCGGCTCGGTGGGCTACGTCGGCTGAACCGGCTTCAGTGAGGTGACGGTTAGCCGCCATCGGCTGGTTGTGCCTCGTTGCGGCTTGGCTACGGAGACACCGCTGCGGGTGCTGGGTCCTTCGTGCCCACGCCGGTCGTGCGGAAGCTGGTCCGGAATGCGCCAGGTGTCACGCCCAGATGTCGTACAAACGCTCTGCGGAGCGACTCGGGTGAGCCGAACCCAGTGCGCCGTGCCACTACCGGCAGGGAGTCGTCACCCGTCTCCAGCAGCGCCTGGGCGGCTTCCAGCCTGACCTGCTCGACGTAGCGGCCTGGAGTGGTTCCCACCTCTTCGTCGAAGAGCCGGGTCACGTGCCGGACGCTGACGCCTGCTCTACGGGCCATGGCCGTGAGTGTGTGGTTGGCCCCAGGGTTCTCGGCAACGGTGTCGAGGACCCGGCGGAGCATCTCCTGGCGCGTGTGCGGCGCCCTGGAGCGGACGCTGAACTGGGATTGGCCGCCCGGCCGTTGCATGAAGACGACCATGTCCTTGGCGACCGACCGGGCGACCTCCGCACCGTAGTGATCTTCGACCAGCGCCAGGGACAGGTCGATACCGGCGCTGACACCTGCCGAAGTCATCATCTGCCCGTCCTGTACGAAGATGGCGTCCGGTTGGACCCGCACGGACGGGAAACGAGCGGCCAGTTGCCGTGAATGCCGCCAGTGCGTCGCGGCGCGGCGTCCGTTGAGAAGTCCGGCTGCGGCCAGCAGGAACGCTCCTGTACACACCGATGCCGTGCAGCGGCTCTTCTCGTGCACCTGCCGGACCGTATCCAAAAGAGTGTCGTCCTTGATCAGCGTCTCCCATTCCGGGCCGCCCGGGATCACCAATACATCGCACGGTTCTTGTACGTCGTCGGCGGACAGGTCGGCGCTGAGGCGGATCCCGGCGGAGGTGATGACCTCCGTCCCGTCCTCGGACGCGATCTGCACCCGATAACGCCCACCGAACTCGTTCGCCGTCGTGAACACCTCGATCGGGCCGGTCACATCGAGCAGCCGCACGCCCGGAAACACAAGCACGGTCACGACGAGCGGATCCATTGCCAGGCGCTTGTGGTTCATCGGATGCCTCCCGGCTGTGCGCGGTGTGGACACTGGATCGGCAGGGCATTGGCGAGGGCGTGCCCGCCTCGGCATGCCGCCGTCGCATCGCATCGCATCGCCTCGAGATCGGGGCGAGAGCCTCGCAAACAGCCCAGACGCCGACGTAACCGACCCCGATTGCCAGGTGCGCACCGTCGCGTGTCCCGTGGAATGCGGCAGGGCCTGTCCTGACAGGTGCCTCGGGCCGTACGAGCCGGTCCAAGGGCCGTAACCGACCCCGGACCTCCCAGTCGTCGGATTTCCCTGGGCTCATCATGTGCCAGTGACCCGCGCCGAAGCCACGACCGGTTTGCTATCTGCTGGGAGGCACAGCCTCTCAGTCCGCCTTCCGCGACGGCTGCTGGACCCCGCGCGTCTCTGGGTACGGCGCCGGCGGACTCCACACCATGTCGCCTGGATGATCGACCAGTACGGCGAGTCAGCCCAACGGGAGCGATGGCTGCCCCGGCTCTGCGCCCATGGAGGACCCGGCGAGCTACTGCCTCACCGAACGGGGCGCCGGATCGGACGCCGCCGCCCTGCGCACCCGTGGCGTTCGCGACGGCGGCCAGTACGTCCTGACCGGGGTCAAGCAGTTCATCTCCGACGCGGGAGCCTCCTCGGTGTACATCGTCCTGATGCGCACCGGCGCCGACGGCCCGCACGGCAGCTCCGCGTTCCTCGTCGACAAGGACGACCCCGGCCTCTCCTTCGGCCCCGACGAGCGGAAGACGGGCTGGAACGCCCAGCCCACCCGCCAGGTGATCCTGGACGGCGTCCGACCGCCCGCCGAGCGGCTGCTCGACCACGAGGGCGAGGGCTTCCGTATCGCCATGAACGGCCGCAACGGCGGACGCCTCGGCGTCGCCGCCTGCTCCCTCGGCGGCGCCCGCAACGCCCTCGACCGCAGCCTGGCCCACCTCGCCGACCGGAAGGCGTTCGGCGGGACGGCTGCTCGACGCGCCGGCGCTCCAGTTCCGGCTGGCGGACATGGCGGCCGAACTGGCCGCCGCCCACGCGCTGGTCCACCAGGCCGCCCAGGCTCTGGACCGCGGCGATCCACAGGCGCCGTATCTGTGCGTGATGGCCAAGGGGTTCGCCACCGACACCGGATACTCCGTCGCCGACCGGGCCCTGCAACTGCGCGGCGGCTACGGCTACCTGAGCGAGTATGGCATCGAGAAGATCGTCCGACACCTGCGAGTCCAGCAGCTCCTGGAAGGAACCAACGAGATCATGCGCGTCATCGCGGCCCGCGGCCTGACGGAGGCATTCGGATGACCGACACAGACGACATCGTGCCGCCGACCGGTACCGACGACTCCCTGCTGCTGCGCACCGAAGGCCGCGCCGCGTACCTCACCCTCAACCGGCCCAAGGTGCTCAACGCCCTCACCCACGCGATGGTCCGCCGCATCGGCCTCGCGCTGACGGCCTGGGAGCACGACCCGGCCGTGGAGACCGTCGTCCTCACCGGCGCGGGGGAGCGGGGCCTGTGCGCGGGCGGCGACATCCGCGCCATCCACGACGACGCCCGGAACGGGGACGGGACGGCGTCGGCGGCCTTCTGGCGGGACGAGTACCGGCTCAACGCCCGCATCGCCCACTACTCGAAGCCGTACGTCGCCGTGATGGACGGCATCGTCATGGGCGGCGGCGTCGGCGTCTCCGCCCACGGCAGCGTCCGGATCGTCACCGAACGCTCGCAGATCGCCATGCCGGAGACCGGCATCGGCTTCGTACCGGACGTCGGGGGCACCTATCTGCTCGCCCTCGCGCCCGGGGAACTCGGCACGCACCTGGCGCTGACCGGATCTGCGGTAGGCGCGGGTGACGCCCTGCTGTGCGGCCTCGCCGACCTCTACGTACCGTCGGGCTCCCTGCCACGGCTGCTCGCCGACCTCGCCCACGCGCCGGTACGACAGGTCCTGGGCCGGTACGCACGGCAGGAACCGCCCGGTGAACTCGCGGCAGCACGGCCCTGGATCGACGCCTGCTACGCCGCCGACACCGTCGAGGGGATCATCGACCGCCTCCTCGAACACGGCGGTAGCGCGGCCAAGGAGACCGCCGAGACCCTGCTCACCAGATCTCCGACCTCCCTCAAGGTCACCCTCGCCGCACTCCGCAGAGCCCGGCGGCTCGGTCCGCTGGAGAACGTGCTGGATCAGGAGTACCGAGTCTCCTGCGCGGCCCTCACCGCACCCGACCTGGTGGAGGGCATCCGGGCCCAGGTCATCGACAAGGACCGCAGCCCGCGCTGGACACCGCCGACGCTCGCCGAGGTCAATGACGCGGACGTCGAGCGCTTCTTCACACCCCTCGGCGAGCGGGAACTCGGCCTCGCCGCATCCGACACCACGCAGGAGATGCCCTGGTGAGCAGGACCGGCGCGTTCATCGGGCTGGACACGTGGGCGGCCCCATGGCCGCCAACCTGGTCAAGGCCGGCCACCGGGTGCGCGGCTACGACCTGTCACCCGCATCCCTGAGGGCAGCGGCCGACGCGGGTGTCGAGTCCGCGGCATCCGCGAGGGAGGCGAGGCTATAGCGGGCGCGGAGGTGGTGGGCGCGACGGTGGTGATCACCATGCTGCCCGCCGGACGGCACGTGCTGGAGCTGTACCAGGACACCGTCGGGGCCGGCCGGCCCGGCACCCTCGTCGTCGACTGCTCGACCATCGACGTCGCCGACGCCCGCACCGCCCACGACAGGGCGGTCTCGGCCGGGATGCGGGCTTGGACGCACCGGTCTCTGGCGGAGTCGTCGGCGCCGAGGCGGCCACCCTCACCTTCATGGGCGGCTTCCCGGGCTGCGCCCCTTGCGGGGCCTTCATCGCCGCTTCGTGGTGATCCCAGGCGCACGTTGATGGCGTGCTGCTGATCTGCCGCCGCGCACCGGCGGGCGTGGTCGTGGAGCCGCGCTGATTCCTTCAGGCCTGGGCTTTCCTTCAGGCCTGGGCTCCACCCGGACCCCGCGCGCCGGGCCAACCCATCGGGACACGCCGACGTGTTCGTAAGCATGAACAGGAATCACGTACTCATCTATTGACGCGTTCATAGCAAGCGCTTACGTTCCCCTTCGAGAATATCGGAAAGCGCTTTCTCCTGCACGCACCCTTGCACGGCACCCCTGGTCACGGACGAACCTGGAGGCAGAACGATGCAAGTGAGACCCGTCATCGCATGTGTAAGCCTGCTGGCCGGCGCGCTCGTCGCGCTGTCCGGCACCCCGGCCCAGGCCGCGAGTACCACCCAGTACGTCTCGCCGAGCGGCACCGACAGCGCGGCCGGCACGCAGTCCGCCCCGACGACGCTCGCCACGGCGATCAGCCGCATCGCCTCCGGCGGCACCATCTACCTGCGCGGCGGAACGTACAACTACTCCTCGACGATCACCATCCCGGCGGGCAACAACGGCACCTCGAGCGCCCGCACCACCCTGTCCGCCTACCCGGGCGAGACCCCGGTGCTGAACTTCTCGGCGCAGAGCGAGAGTTCGTCGAACCGCGGGCTCCAGCTGAACGCCAACTACTGGCGTCTGTACGGCATCACCGTCCAACGCGCCGGCGACAACGGCATCTACGTCGGCGGCAGCAACAACGTCATCGAGCGGACGGTGACCGCGTACAACCGCGACACGGGGCTGCAGTTGGGCCGGATCTCCTCCAGCACTCCCAGTAGCCAGTGGCCGTCGAACAACCTGATCGTGAGCTCTGAGTCGCACGACAACGCCGACTCCGACGGTGAGGACGCCGACGGCTTCGCCGCGAAGCTCACCACCGGCACCGGGAACGTCTTCCGTTACGACGTCTCCCACAACAACATCGACGACGGCTGGGACCTGTACACGAAGACCGACACCGGCGCGATCGGCCCGGTGACCATCGAGTACTCCCTGTCCTACAAGAACGGGACTCTGAGCGACGGCACCGTGAACTCCAACGGCGACCGCAACGGCTACAAACTCGGCGGCGACGACATCGCGGTCAACCACGTTGTCCAGCACGACATCGCCTATGGCAACGGTCACCACGGATTCACGTACAACAGCAACCCGGGCAAGATGACGGTCTCGAACAACGCGAGCATCGACAACGTGCAGCGCAATTTCTCCTTCGACGCGGGCACTTCGGTCTTCCGGACCAACACCTCGTGCCGCTTCAGCGTCAGCGGCTCGAACGACAAGACCGTCGGAGACGCCGACAGTTCGAACCAGTTCTGGACCGGTACGAACGGCTCCCGCTGCTCCTCCTACAGCGGCGCCCTGGGCTGGTCCTTCGCTTCGGACGGGCACCTCGCCGTAACCTTCGGCGGAAAGGTCGTGACGCCGTAACCACGACCGAGGCGGGGGCCGGGCGCTCGCGTTCCGCAGATGCGCGCACGACGTGTCCAGCCCCTGCTTCAGCACCCCTGCCGTTCTCGACTCACACCCACCCCGACACGAGCGTTGTGGCGTGTGGCCTCCGGCTTCGCCCAGGGTCGCTTCCGGACGTCGTCCTGCGGCCTGCCTTCGATTCGGGCTTGCTCGGTGATCACAACGCGCCAGGTTTTCCGGCGAGTTGCGGGCGTGATGCACAGCATGCGGTGCATCACCCGCCCCGTCAGCAGGATTTATCCCAGGTTCGGGAGATGAGGGAGCGATCGGGGTAGCCCGAACGATGGCAGCACGCTGTTTTCG
Organism: Streptomyces sp. NPDC096311; assembly: GCF_044763085.1. Taxonomy (NCBI): domain Bacteria; kingdom Bacillati; phylum Actinomycetota; class Actinomycetes; order Kitasatosporales; family Streptomycetaceae; genus Streptomyces; species Streptomyces sp. NPDC096311. The sequence continues at coordinate 78,632 of NZ_JBIWFN010000029.1, read as the reverse complement.
AAGCGGGTCATGGCGCAGATCCGGTCGCCGGTGAGGGTGAGGACGTAGAGGCCGGTCCCGTGGCTGATGCCGTTGGGGGCGCGCAGGTAGGCACCGAACGCCGGCTGGCCGTTGGCTCGCGTCGGGATGAGGTCGAACCTGCGATCTGCGCGGAAAATGGCGGCGCAGAAGCGGGCCACGACGTCTCGGCCCTGGTATTCGAAGGGCATCGGTGGCATCGACATGAAGACGTCGTCGGTGAGAAGGGCCACCAGTGCGTCCAAGTCGGCGGACTCCCATGCGCGGACGAATCTCGCCACGATCGCGTCCTCGGAGGGTGAGTCGGAGGCGGGAGGCGGTTCCCGGTCATCCGTCGTGGGACGTCGGTGTTGCAGGCCGGCGCGCGCCCGTTTGAGGGCGCTTTTGACCGACTCGATGCTCGAGTCCAGCATGTCGGCCACCTCGTCGGCGTGGAATCCGAGTACGTCGCGCAGGATGAGCACGGCGAGCTGGCGAGGCGGCAGGAGCTGGAGGGCGGTCATGAAGGCCAGGGAGATGGATTCGGTCTGCTCGTAGCGGGCCTCCGGGCCGAGCGGTGCGTCGATGACACCCTCCAGGAGGGCGTTGGGAATGGGCTCGAGCCAGACGACTTCACCGAGCCGAGTGGGCTCCGGTGGTTCCACATGGGGCACGTCCCACTCCTTGGCCTGGCGTCGGCCGGCCGACCGGCGCGCGTTGAGGCACCGGTTGGTGGCGATCCGATACAGCCAGGTACGCAGCGAGGCGCGTCCCTCGAACCCCGCGAAGCCCTGCCAGGCGGCCAGCAGCGTGTCTTGCAGGACGTCCTCGGCGTCCTGGAACGATCCGAGCATCCGGTAGCAGTGCACCTGCAGCTCCCGGTGGTACGGCTCGGTCAGCTGCCGGAACGCCTCGCCGTCCCCGGCCCGCGCCCTGGAGATCAAGTCGGCTGCCGCTTCGCCCATGCTCGGGTCACCTCTTCCCGCATCTCGTCGCACTCCTTGTATGGACACCGGCCGAGGGGCGAAGGGGGCGGTTGGCGGGCGCCCCTTTCCCGACTTCGCGGTGTCTACCTCAGTGGTAAGTGACCACACAGCACAGGGAGAAGCGCCATGGGAAAGATCATCATCAGCGAGAACGTCTCGCTCGACGGTGTCGTCCAGGATCCGACCGGCGAGGAGGGCCTCAGGCCGGGTGGCTGGTACCTCCAGATGGGAGACAACGACCGCGAACCGTGGGCGAAGCTCTTGCTCGCCGAGGCACTGGGCGCCGAGGCCCTGTTGCTCGGCCGGCGGAGCGACGAGTGGTTCGCCACGCGGTGGCTGTCCCGTACCGGCGAGTGGGCGGACAGGTTGAACAGTCTGCCCAAGTACGTGGTGTCCTCCACCCTCCAAGAGCCCAAGTGGAGCGACTCGACGGCCTTCAAGGGCAGGGTGCTCAAGGGGGACGTGGTGGACGAGGTCTCGAAGCTGAAGCAGGAGCTGGATGGCGACATCGTCGTATACGCCAGCACCCAGCTCGTGCACACGCTGATGGAGCACGACCTCGTCGACGAGCTGCGGCTCACCGTGTTCCCGGTCGTGCTCGGGGCCGGCGAGCGCCTCTTCGGCGAGACCAGCGAGCAGAAGCCCATGCGCCTCGTCCACGCCCGGACCGTCGGCGACGGCCTCGCCTTCCTCACCTATCAGCCCGTCCGAGACGCCTAGCCTCCGAGACGCCTAGCCAGAATGCGGTGACCGGGAACCTTCACCGGGCTCAGGGACGCTCGCCTGGCCCGGGAGGGGGGCGACCGCATGTCTCGGGCCTCCGATCGAAGTCGTCCCTGCTCATTCACCCATTCGGAGTAATAGTGCGCGCGGGCGGCGCCGTGACCGGCAACTGTTGTAGTCCGAATGAGGGGGAAGATCCCGAAGGGCGAGTACGACAAGGGGTCCCGCGGTCAACGTCATCGACTGCTGACGGGCGCCGCCACCGCAGCGCGTCACAGCGTCGCGGTCGTCCCTTCCCCGGACGCGCTGCCCGCGAGCCACTGGTCCCAGCCCAGGTTGAAGTCGGCGTAGCCGTTGTCGGCCGGCGCCTTGGCGCGGGGCGAGCCGGTGATGGTGACGGGGTCGCCCTGCTTGACCTGGCCGTAGAACCACTTGGCGTCCGACATGGACAGGTGGACGCAGCCGTGCGAGCCGCGGGCGCTGCCGCTGCCCGGGTTGGGGTCGCCGGTCGAGTAGTGCACGTACGTGCCGGACTGGGTCAGGTGGACGTCCCACGGCAGTGTCAGGTCGTAGTAGTTGGGGCTGCCCTTTTCGCAGCTGATACCGACGCTGCAGGAGGTCATGTGGACCTTCTCCTGCTTGTCGATGACGGCCATCGTGCCGTTCCACGTCGGATACTGGGCGCTGCCTGCATTGATGGACAGGGTGCGCACCGCCTTGCCGTTCCGGGTCACCTTCATGGTGTGGCCGGTTACCGAGACGTCCGCGCGCACGTCGTCACCGATCGTGAAGGTGTGCGTGTAGTCGTGCACGCCATAGCGCCCGTTGCCGTTGCTTACGCCGTTTATGTCAGCGTCGATCTTTACCTTTGTGCCCGAGGGCCAGTACGTCTTGGGTCGCCAGTCGGCGCGCTTGTCGCCCATCCAGTGCCAGGCACCGGCCACCGGTTGGGAGGCGCTCACCTTCATGTGCTTCTCGACCGTGGCCCGTGCCTTTGCGGCCACCGGGTTCGTGAAGATCACCGAGATCGGCATGGCGACGCCGACCGTGGTGCCCGTCTGCGGGGTGATCGTCTCCAGCAGCATCGGCGGGCCCGCGGGCTTGGTCGGTGACGGGGAGGCGCTGGCACTCGGCTTTCCCGACGCCTTCGCGTCGTCCCCGCTCGCCTTGTCACTGCCGCCCCCGCCGCAGGCACTCGCGCCCACCAGCATCACACCCGTGACGAATGCGATCCCTATGCCGCCCTTGCGCCGTCCCACGATCTGCCCCGCTCTCTCGCTCTTCGGCCCTGAAGGGCCCGACTCCCTGTCAGACAACGACGAGGTGGGGCGCAGTTGCGTGCATCGCGTAAAGCATGTCTCAAGATTCGGTGCGCGCCGGCGGATCGGGGACGAAGAGGGGCGCGACATCCTGCCGGCCGACTTCGCTCGATCACGGTCGTCGTGTCCGCGCGGAAACCCGTGCGCACTTCAGCTTCGACGTGGACGGTGAAGTCGGCCCCGCGCCACGGGCCGCGGCGGCCGACCCGGTTCTGCGGCCGGTCGAAGGCCACGCCGCCGAGCCGACGTTGAGGACGGCGACGAGTTCACCACGATGGCCCCTTCCGCTACGCCTCCGAAGGCGCAAGAAGCTGAGGACGGCGTGGTGCTGACAGGCGGGCGCATCACCGCCCGCGGCGTCCGCAGCCGTGAGGCAGGCGGCGAGCCGGGGCATGTCCCACGAGATGTACCACCCCACGGACCGTTCACCACCCACCAGCCCCTGTCGGCGGACCCAGTCAAGGTTGCGGCGGCGGGCGCCCTCCATGTCTGCGCTGACCCGAAGCGGGAAGGGTAGATCGAACTCGATGTCCTGGGGCAGGACATCCCTCCACATGGCGGCCCGCCTCTTCCGAACCGGTCATGGCCAGTCTGTCGGCAGAGCGGGCCGTCGCCGATGGTTACCCATGAAATACCGCAATACGCAGGTGGTCGTGGCGAAGGCGGCGTGGCACGGAGGACCGGGAGGCGTGGGAAGCGATGGTCGAGGCGAAGGCCGAGGGCCGAGGGCGGCCCGAACCGAGCACCGAGACGGCTTCCTCGGCAGAGGCAGCGCACCCACGGGCCGGTACGGACGCTCGACGCCGACGCAGCCCTTGTTCGAGCAATGGAGCACCGATGAAAGTGGTCTTGAAGCACCGCCGGTATCTGGTCGGCTCGGCCCTGTTCCGCTTCGCAGGCGACCTCCAGCTGAAGAGACCTCTCCGAGGCACGGTCGCACCGCCTCTTCCTACAGGACCTGGGGCAGCTCGATGGCGGGCAAGAACTCCGCGTCAGCGATCGTCATCACTGAGCTGTGCCGTACGCGTTGGTGGCGAGGCCGTCGGTGAACGCAGTGCTTCGCGCAGGAGCGCGACGGCCGGTGGGATCTCCGTGTCGCTGATGTTGCCGTACCCGAGGACGAGCGCGGGATCCGCCGGCTGATGCGCGCGATAGTCGTCGAGGTCCGCCAGGCGTAGCCCGGCGGCGGCCGCCGCCTGGACCGTCCCGCGGCTGTCGCTGCCGTCCGGTAGGTGGAGCAGGATGTGCAGCCCGGCGGCGGTGCCGGCGACCCGGCCCTCCGGCACCTGGGTGCCGAGCGTCCGGACCAGCAGGTCGCGGCGGGATCGGAACCGCCGCCGCGCCGCGCGCAGGTGGGCGTCGTACCACCCGCGGTCGATGAAGGTGGCGAGCGCGAGTTGGTCCAGCACGGGTGGTGCGGCGGCGACGAGGTTCGCCGCCCGCAGCACCGGTGCCATCGCGACAGGCGCGACCAGCCAGCCAAGGCCGAGGGCCGGCGACAGTGTCTTGCTGACCGAACCGAGGAGGAAGACCCGGCTCGGATCCATCCCCTGCATGACGGCGACCGGGTGGTGGTCGTAGCGGAACTCGGCGTCGTAGTCGTCTTCGATGACAAAGCCGTCCACCTCGCGGGCCCAGCGCACCAGACGTGCCCGGCGTGCCGCGGACAGCACCGTGCCGGTGGGAAACTGGTGTGCCGCACCGACGACGACGGCGCGGGCCGGCGTACGCGCGAGGTCGTCGACGTGGAGGCCGTCGTGGTCCACGGGCACCGCGTGCACGCGTAGACCGGCGCTCGTTGCGGCATCCCGCAGCCGCCCCCAACCCGGGTGTTCCACGGCCAGGTCGGCAATCCCCGCGGCGCGCAGCGCCCGGCACGTGCGTACCAGACCGTCGGTGACGCCCGCGCACACGGACACGGACACGGCGTGCGTGTCCGCGCCGCGCGAGCGGCGCAGATACTGGGCGACGGTGGTGCGCAGCACCGCGTGTCCAGCGGGGTCGGGCAGGCCGAGGTCATAGTGGACGGCCGAGCCCATGACCGCCCGGACGGCGTCGGCCCAGCGGCGGCGGGGAAACGCCCGCAGGTCGGGCAGGCCGGGCGCGAGGTCGTACCGGATCGGTGGCCGTGCCGGTGCGCGCTGCACGCGAGGCCGCGGCGGCGCGGTGTCCGGTGACCACGAGACACGCGTGGCGGAACCCACCCGGGCAGAGAGGTAACCCTCCGCGATGAGCTGCCCGTACGCCTCCGTCACGACCCAGCGGGAGCAGCCGAGTTCCTCGGCCAGCGCTCGGCTCGGTGGCACGGCGGCACCCTCCGCCAGCCGGCCGTTCCGGATCGCGGTGCGCAGCGCGTGAGCCAGGCGATCGTGCAGGCGGCGCCGCCCGCCATCCGGAGGAGCGACATCCAGCAGGGTCGCCCACGCGAGATTGGTCTGGAAAACAGCCACGAGATTGGAGCGTACCGCCGATCCGAATCCGCCTAGCGTGAGGGACATGACTGAAAACCTGGCTCTTGGGGCCATGCTGTTCGGCACGGCCCAGGACGAGCGCCGATCGTTCGAGCTCCTGGACCGTTTCGTGGACGCCGGAGGCGTTTGGATCGACACCGCCAACTGCTACGCGTTCTGGGACGATCCGACCGGTTTCGGCGGGCAGAGTGAGACGTTGCTCGGGCGCTGGCTGGCAAGCCGCCCGGGCGTCCGTGACCGCGTCAGGATCAGCACCAAGGTGGGCTGCGAGCCGACCGTGGCCGGACGATTCCCCGAGACGGCCGAGGGACTTTCGGCAGGGGCCGTCAAGAGCGGGATCGAGGGCAGTCTCCGACGACTGGGTACGGACCACGTCGAGCTGTACTGGGCCCACAAACCCGATCCGGCCACACCGCTGGAAGAGACCGTCGCCGCCTTCGACGAGCTCGTGTCCGCGGGTACGGTCGGCCGTTTCGGCTGCTCCAACTACCCCGTCTGGCAGATCGAGCGGGCACGGCAGATCGCGTGGGCCCACGGCAGTGCCGGCTTCACCGCGGTGCAGCAGCACCACACGTACCTGCAACCGCGCCCCGCGACCAGGCCCACCGTGGTGCACCGCTTCGGTGCGGTCACCGACGAGGTGCTCCACTACCTGGAGCACCACCCGGACATGGCTCTGTGGGCGTACACGCCGCTGCTGAGTGGCGGTTACACCCGCGCGGACAAGCCGCTGCCCGCGGAGTACGACCACCCCGGCACCGCCCGCCGTCTTGCGGTGCTCGACACGATCGCCGCCGAGACCGGCACGAACCGCAACCGGGTGGTGTTGGCGTGGCTGACCGGAGGGAACCCGGCTGCCACGCCGATCGTCGGCGTCAGCACGATCGAGCAGCTGGACGAGGCGGTCGCGGGGGTGTCACTCGAGTTGACCGCCGATCAGCGCGAACGCCTGGACTCCGCGGGGTGACCCGCGAGACGAGTTGATGCGATGAGGCACCGAGGGCCGGGCGGCTTTCGGTGTTGCCATTCGGTGTTGTCAGGGGAGCGACGATGGTGACGGGCTGCTGCCACTGGGGCAGTTGCGGGTCGCGGTCGGCTTCAACGGGTGCCGTTCCGCGGTCCGGCAGTAGACGTCTGCCTGGGGCTGCGCGACCTCGCGGGCCCCGTCGAGCCGCCCGCCCGGCTGCACGGTGACCTGTTCACGCGGGGAGCATGGGCACCGTCCGGAGTGACGTCAAGGGCGAGGAAAGCGAAGGGACTCATACATTTAAGCCGCTTTCACGGCGGAGGAGAAGGAAGCCCTTTCATGGCCTCGCCTCAGGCAATGCTATCAGTCGGCTCGGGACCGAGTCGTTCGTGTTTTCAGGGGTGACGGCCGTCGGCGCACACACGAAAACTGGGAGGCGCCGCGCGGGCGCCTCCCAGTCGAAGCCGACGGCGAGGAAAGCGAAAGAACTTGTTTTCGGGAAAGGAAATTGAGAAGGAAGCCCCTTCATGGCCTCGCCGTGGGCAACGCTATCACTCAGACCGGAATCAAGTCGCGCAGATTTTCGAGGGTGATGACTCGGGAGTCCGGGTGCAGCCCCTCCGGACGTTCGAGACCGATGTACATCACGGGCTCGTCCGGGACCGGCTCGCCGTCCCACAGTTCCACGGCCGTGCTGTCGCCGGACATCAGGCCGATCAGGTACCGCACCGTCAGATGCTCGCGCTCTACGATGGCGCGCACCACCTTGGACACTGACGCCTGGTTCTCCTCGACCCGGTTGGCCGACGAGATGCCCTTCAGATACAGGTGCAGCCACTTCGCGCGCCACCGGCCGTCGTCCTCGCGTCGGAACGCCAGCGGCAGCGCCACCCGGCCCACCCCGCGAAGCTCCGACTTCATCCGCACCGTGCGCGGCTCGAACGGCCGGCCCTTCTGCTCACCGTCGCGCAGCATGAAGCCGAAGAACGACTCTTCGACCTCCTCGAAGCTCTCGCCGGCATAGATGTTGACCTGCGGAACGATGAATGTGCTGCGCACCCGGTCCAGGGACAGGTTGATGAATTCCGAGGCCCCGTCGGGCGCCTCGGTGACATCGCCCGAGTGCTCGCCCCCGACCGCCTTGAGGGAGGTGTAGGAGAGCCAGGAATCGGTGGTGTAGTCGGCGTGGAGAAGCAGCGCCGAGAGGTCGTAGTCGGTCCGATTCTCGGTCTCCTTCCAGTACACGAAGAAGCGCAGCTGTTCGCCGTCGACCGCCGAGACCGAGCCCCGCGGCAGTACGCCGAGTCCGGCAGCGGTCGCCCTGCCACTGAGCGGGAGCGCCACGTCGAGGACGTCGGGGTCGAGCAGCAGTCGGCCCGGAGCAGGGAGCCTGCGGCGCAGCTCGGCGTCGAGGGCGGCGATCAGACGGTCGCGATCGGCGGCCGGGACGGTCGGCCGGTAGTCGGGGGTCACCCAGGCGCGGCCCCTGCGGTTGACGAAGATGCGGGGTTCGTCGGTCTCCCGTTCCCGGTTGTGGAAGTGCTCGCGGACCGAGAGCACGACCCGGCCGGAGACCTCGGGGGCGACCCGTACCGCGGCGTCCACCACTGCGTCCCGCTCCTCCTGGTCGGCGGCGATGCGCAGCAGGAGGTCCAAGGCGCGGAACAGCCGGCCGGGAGCGGACTTCAGCAGCCGCACCGCACCGAGGACGTCGAACTCGTCGAGCAGCTTCTCGACACGACTGTCGAAGGACCGCGCCTCCTTCTCGCCTCGCGCTACGGCGAACACGTCGGCGGCGTGCGGCCAGCGCGGGTACTCGTGCGGGTGAAGACGCTCGCCGAGCCGCTTGAAAGGCTCGCGGTGCGCGTGCACATCCGCCAGCTTGGCGGGGTTCGCCGCGACCACGGCGTCGAGGCCCGCCAGCAGCGCACGGCGGGTCGGCCGCGAGAGCGCCCGAAACCGGGTCGGCTCCTGCAGCGTCACGTCGCCGCCCGACAGTGCGCAGGCCAGCCGCAGCACATCGATGACGGTGTCCAGAAGGAGGTCCGCGCCGACAGCGAGACGGGCCTCGTTGACGACCGCCCGGTTCTCCCGGACAGGGATCGACTCCGGCTGGGGGCCGAGCGCGCACCGCTCGGCGAGGGCCTTGAGGTCGCGCAGGTGTTCCTCGCCCAGTGGCGTCGTACTGCCCGCCAAGGCCAGGTACAGGTCAGTGAGTTCGTCGTCCAGGTCCCGCCCGAGGTGCAGGATGGTCACCCGGTCGCCCGCAGAGGCGATCAGCTCGTCCTGCGCCGCGAGCATCTCCTCGTAGGTGTGCTGGTAGCGGCCGTACGTGGGGAGGCTGAGCAGGTCCAGCACCCCGTGCGCCAACTGCGTCAGCACGTTCTCGCGCGACTTGTCGTCGCCGAGCGCCTTCGTCACACACCGCATCCAGAACTCTTCGGTGTCCGGCACGTTCGCTGGGAAGTCGATGAAGTACGAGTTGTGCCGGACGTGGTCGCCCACCATCTCGCTCACGGTGCGCAGCGTCCGCTTGGCGGTGTGCACGACCGCTGCTTCGGACAGCCCCGACAGCCGCTCCAGCAGCTCCGCCGAGAGTTTGAAGCCCACGGATGTCAGCACCGCGTCGAACTGCCGTGCGGCGGTGGCTCCTTCCCCGGCGGAGCCCTGGGGGGAGGAAACGCGGTGGGTGTGCCGGATGACCAGCGATTCGAGACTGTGCGCCATTCGGGGATGATCGCAGAGGTGTGCGAGTCGGCGCACGGGAGTTTTCTTGTACGCGCTTCGACGCCGTGCTGTGGGGCTGACGGTGTGCGACGTACTGGTTCGGTCGGATCTGTTCCGAGCGGGTTTCGCCGACGCCGCGGGTGGCGTCACTGGGCGTCGGCGGCGAATTGGTCGTGCCCAGCACGGTGAGCAGGGCGAGTTTCTCGTGGCTTTCCGTGCCCGGGGTGGCGGTGAATATCAGTAGCGACTGGCCCTGGTCCGGCTCCAGCAGGAGTTGGCAGTAGAGGTCCAGCTGTCCGACCTGAGGATGGACGAAGTCAACCTGCCCACGTCGTGGCGTGCAGGCTCACGACCGCGACCAGGGGGATGGCGACCGAGCTGAGCGAGGAGCCCCAGGTCATCGCTGGCCTGGCCCGTCCAGTAGAGGCGGAAGTCGCGGCGGCGCCACAGACTCGAGTCTGCGCTGGATGTCATGCCAGGCCGTCCACCGTCATCTCGGGCGGTGTGCCGTGGGCGAAGGGCGTGAAGTGCGCGGGGGTGTGGTCGACGGGCAGGTCGGGACGCCAGGCCGTGAGGATTTGTGCGCTGCACACGAACAGGTCGTCGGGAAGATGATCGAGGGGATGCCAGGCCCAGTCGCCCACGCTCTCGTTCGGCTGCGTGGCCGGCTGTCCCCGCCAGGCGTGAACGAGCGCGCTCACGGTGACCCGCAGGACATCTTCGACGCGGTCGACGAGCGTTCCCAGGAGCCTGACGTCGCCAGGGCGGGCGATCAGACCGGTCTCCTCACCGAGTTCGCGGACCACCGCTGCTTCGAAGGACTCCCCGGGCTCGACGGTTCCCCCGGGCAGTTCGATGGTGCCGTGCCGATGGCGGCCCAGAAGCAGCCCCTGCTCGCCGAGGAGGATCGCGGCGACACCGACGGCCGCGTGCGGCACGGGTGGCTTGGCGGTGCGGGGGCGGCTGGAAACTCGTGCACGCCGGTCGGGCAGGCGGCGGGCCCGGATGAGCTGCTGGACCACCGGGGCGCTCTCATCGGGGTGGTGAAACAGGTCGATGGCCTCGACGCGAAAGCTGTATTCGGTGAGCAGGTCCTCCCACAACTGCGGCGCTAGGACCCACATCTGGGTCGGCAGGGGCGGATCGTCACGCAGCAAGATCGTCTGTTCGCGGGGTGCCACCTCCGTGGACGGGCCGCGGCCGTGCAGGTCGGTGTGCAGGAGCGAGAGGATCAGCGGCGCGCCGGGGCGCAGGCCCTCGCGCAGGGCGGGCAGCGCACGGTGTGGGTCGATGAACGCCAAGGTGCCGATGGCGTACGCGGCGTCGAACGGCTCGGCCTCGGCGAGGTACTCGGCCACATCTCCGTGCGCGAATTCCACACCCGGAACCTCCGCGTGCGCGGAGGCGGCGCGTTCGTGCTGGGTCGGCGACAGCTCGATCCCGGTGACGCGCGCGCCGTGGGCCTGGGCGAGATGCACGGCGTGGTGGCCGGCCCCGGAGCCGATGTCCAGGACACGCCGGCCGGTGATCTCGCCGAGGACTTCAGCACCCGGTCCGACCCCCTCCCAGGGCGTCCAGGCCAGGTGGTCGGGGAGGGGCGGCATGTAGGCGCGGGCCAGCTGGCGCCTCCCGTAGACGGTCCAGGCTTGGGTGTTGATGTCTTCGGCGGGCACGTTTTCTCCTCGGTGGGCAGCGCGATGTGGATCAGGTGTGCGTGATGAGGTAGGTGGGGCCTTCGCCGTGCCGGGCTCGTTCGATGCGTCGAGACGGGCGAAGGCCCGGGGCGCCATCAACTCCTGCCAGCCGGCGAGGTCGTGGACGGCCCACATGTCGTGCTCCGCGGGATCGAGGCGGATCCGACGGAGCTGTGCGGCGGTGAGGCGCCCTCCGTCGACGACGGCGGCTTCCATGTCTTCGCGGTGGCCGGCGGGCAGGTGCCAGGTCGACGGTGCGAAGGTGCTGCTCGGGTGGCGTCTGCCCAACAGAACGGCACCGTCCTGGACGAGGACGAGGTGGGCGCCGATGATGCTGCGGCTGCGGTGATCGCGGGGCTCGCGGACCTCCACGACGGGGAGCGTGCCGTCGTGGCTGCCACGGGGTTCGGAAGCGTTGTGGTGGGTGTGGGGGACCGCGGTGGTGCCGGGTCCATGGTCATCTCCGCGGTCTTTTTTGATGCGGGTCCAGCGCAGCTGGATTCCCTAGCGCAGTTCGATCTCGTGCACGGGAGTGTTCAGCGTGCCGAGGCACGGTGCGCAGGGCGTTGTCGACCGCGGGGGTGCGGATGGGGTCGGCGTCGGCGCGCTGGTCGATCAGCCGGTGGCGCAGGGCGCTCGTCTCGTCGAGTTCGGTGGTGGGAGGTGTCGTCGCGGCGGCCCTTTCGGTGGATCGGGTCATGCGGGGTCCGCGGCGGTGGGTGCGGCGGGTTTCGGGATGCTGGCGTTGGGGGCGTACTGGGCTGCCTGCGCGTCGAACATGGCTGCGTACCGCCCCTGTGCGGCGATGAGTTCGTCGTGGGTGCCGTGTTCGGCGAGGCGCCCGTGAGTGAGGACGTAGATGCGGTCGGCGTGGCGGACGCCGGACATGCGGTGAGTGACAAGGACGACGGCCCGGTTCGGAGCGGCGAGACGGCGGATACGGTCGAAGGCTTCGATCTCGGCTTCGGGGTCCAGGGCGGAGGTGGGCTCGTCGACGATGAGGACGCTGTCCGCCTGCGATGTCGAGCTACGCCAGTGCGTGCGGGCGAGACCCACTTTCTGCCATTCCCCGCCGGACAGTTCGATGGCACCGCGGAACATGCGGGCCAGCAGACTCCGCAGGCCGGCGGGGAGTTTGGCGATGACCGGGCCCGCTCCGGCGTAGTCGACGGAGGGCTGCAGATCCTGCGGTGTGGCGGCGTGGGCGGGGCGGCCGAGGCGGATGTTCAGCGCGGCGGTCACGGGCCAGCGCTGGAAATCCTGGGTGAGCAGGGAGACGCGCTCGAAGACCTGGGAGCGGTCGAGGTCGCTGATGTCCGCCTCGCCCCAGCGCAAGGTGCCGGCCTGGGGCAGCAGCATGCCCGACAGGATCTTCATCAGCGTGCTCTTGCCGGAGCCGTTCTCGCCCACCACGGCGGTGACGGAGCCCATCGGCAGGGTGAGCGACACCTGGTCCAGGGCAGCTGCGTCACGGTCTGGGTAGCGATAGGTGATGCGGTCGAGGACGATCTCCTTGATCTCTTCGGGGACCGGATCGCCGCCCTCGGGGATGGTGCGCTGCGCGGCTTGGGCCAGGAACCGGCCGTGGTCGCGGACGTACAGGGACTCCTCGTGCAACTGGTTGATGTTCATCACCAGTCCGCCCAGACTCGTCGACCCGGTCCGCACCGCGATCACAGCGGTGCCGGCGATGGCGAGGCTCATGTGCCCGGCCAGGATCAGCCAGAACATGGCCCCGTACGTCGCGGCCATGGCCAGGCCGGACAGCGCGGAGGCGACCCACTCCGTCAGGGCCTTGCTGGAGGCGAGGCGTTCCTGTTCGGCCTCGGCGCTCTCGGCCATGCGCTGATAGCGGCTGAGGAGGAAGGCGCCGACGGCGTGAATGCGGACCTCCTGGGCGGCGCTGCGCTCGGTGAGCAGGTTGCCGATGAGGCGGCTGGCCCGCACGTGCTCGATCCAGCTCATCACCGACACGTACCGTTCCTGAGCCACGCGCATGGCGCCCCAGCCGCGCGGGGCGGCGATGAGGATCAGCATGGGCAGCAAAACGGGGTGGAGGACTGCGAGTACGCCGGCGGTGGTGATCAGGGAGATGAGGCCGTTCAGCGCGGCGACACAGGCACCGATCATGCGGCGGGCGGAGCCCGGACCGTACTGGGCAACGTCGACGAGCCGGCGGAAGTCGGGGTCGTCGATGGCTTCCAACTCGACACTTGCGGCGGCGGCCAGGTACTGGGTGGTGGCGATCCGCTCGACCATCGGCTCCAGGCGCCCGGCGCGAGAGGTCGACCACGCGGAGAGGGCGGAGTTGACCACTCCGATGGCGGCGGCGGCGAGCAGTCCGGGCAGCAGCGCGTGCAGCCGCTGGGCGGCGTCGCCACTCCCGGCGAGCAGGGCATGCATGACGGCGTTGATGGCGAGCAGGCTGACGGCCGCGGCGACGCCCTGGCCGATCTCGCTGACCACCACGGCGAGCAACGCCCGCCGGTCGGCGCTCCACGCCATGCGCAGGGCGGCGCCGACGAGGGCCGGCATGGAGCGCAGCGCGGACATCATGGTCAGGTCCAGGCCCGCGTGCTCGTGGTGGGACCAGCCCATGTCGTAGCGCAGCGGACCGCCGAACAGCTCCTGTTCGGCGTCGGAGACCTGGGGTTCGGCCATCTTCACCGGTCCGAAGAACCTCTTCACCGGGCGCCTCCTGAGGTGGGCCAGTTCAGTGCCCGGTACGACGGGCCGTGGGTGAGCATGTGGAAGATGGCGACGGTGTAGGGGTGGCAGTCCGGCGGGGGTTTCTCCATGGGCACCCAGAACAGCCCTTCGTGCTTGTCCGGCTCGGCGTTGTGCGGTTCGCCGGTCCAGGACTGGGTGACGAACACGGCGGTGATCCGATCCGTGCCCCCGGGCTCGTGGTGGTGGACGAGGCCGCCGAACTCCTGCTGGTCGGCGCTGATACGGACACCGGTCTCTTCCTCCGCTTCGCGCCGTGCCGCGCGGTCCAGTGGTTCGCCTGCCTCCAGATGTCCTCCGACAACGGTGAGCTGTCCTGGCGCCAGGTCCGAGTCGGGTCTGCGGCGTACGCACAGGACGGCGCCGTTCGCCCGGAGCAGGATCTGGGCCACGTCCGCGATCAGCGGGTGAGGAGCTTTATTCAACGCCGTCCCTCCTGCATCAGTCGCTCGACGGTGGCCCGGCCGCGCGCGGTCACGAATGCCTCGCTGCACCGGGGGCCGTACGCGAGAGCGCTCGCCGCGTCGGCTGCGGCGAACTTCCCAAGCGCGCATTCCTCGGCATCGGACAGCAGCGTGCTCACGACGCGGCGCGACATATCGGATTCGCCGGTGGCGAGTTGGTCACCGGCCTGCGCGATGTGCTTGTCCAGCCCGGACTGTGCGTTCTCGACAACCTGCGCGGCCTCGACCTGCGCTTGGAGGCCGGGTAGAGCCTCGTGAAAGCGGCGCAGGAGTTGGCCGGCGTGCCGGTGGGCGGCGCGGCGGCACGCCGGTGGCTCCTCTCCCTTCAGCGGTTCGCCGTCCACCGCGGTGAGGATCAGGGCGAGCAGGTCGGCGGAGCTGTCCTTCAGAGCGGGGGCGTTGCCGTGACCGGGGTGGGGGATCGCTTCGCGGTAGGCGCGGGTCTCCCGGGTAGACAGGACAGGCTTGGGCGCCACGTTCAGGTAGTGGTCGCCGGTACGTTCGATCACCTTCCACACCGGGGAGTTCTCTCGGGGGTACGAGGCGTCCTGCGCGGGCTTGAGGGGGCTCAGGAGCGTTTGCCTCCAGGAGGCGAGGGGCGCCGGGAGACGTGTGGAGTCCGTCATGCCAGGTACCTCGTATCCGGTCGTGCTCCGTCGGAGAGGAAGACGGCGCAGTCGGTGGCAGGGCGGGCGGTGGTGTCCGAGGAGACAGCGGTGTTTTCGAACGCAGGATGAACGAGCGCAGTGCGGTGTACGGGATGCATAGGGGCTCCTCGGGGTGAGATGCGGACAGGTGATCGGGTAACGGGGGCTTTCCTGTCGCCGTCACGGGTGCGCGAGGGCGAAATCTAGAACCTGATTTCGAATATCCGGGTCTCTCCGTGTGCGGCCAAGGGCGGTGTGCTGTGACGCTGTGTTCGATCACTCGTGTGGGTTCCGGTACCTCCTGTGGGGGATTGTCAGGCGCGGGCGTGGTCATCGCAGGGGCCAGTTCCGGGCGCAGATCGACGGCGTGGCGCAGGAAGTTGTGCTTCGAGTGGTAGGTGTGCTCGGTGGCCCACCCGCGGGAGGAGAGGCGGCCGCGGAGTCAGTCGTTGATGCGTTCCATTTCGTGCGGCACCTCGTCCTGGTCATGGCCGAGGACGCTGCGCGAGCGGAGGTACTCCAACTCGCGCTGGGAGAGCACCAGTTCGGGTGCTGCCACGGGCGAGCGGCGGTCGAGGAAGGTGCCGTGGACGTGGCCGGTGCGCAGCGGCTCGCACTGGATGTCGTAGCGGACGCGTGGGAAGGGCGGCATGGCCCGGACCTGGAGGTCCCGTTCTTCGCTTGTGTCGCTGTCGAGAAGCGAGCGCTCATGGAAGGCTGATGCCGCTGTGGTCAGTTGTCGTGGCTTCGGGTCGCTGCCTGCGCACATCCCCACTCCCGGAGGCGGCGACCGAAGGCGGACATGTCTGCGGTCCCGGTCCCCGAGCGACTGAGGTTTTCTCAACGAGATGATCTCGTGCGGTGACGCGGCCCAGGGGATTGCGCGAGCGGCGATGAATCCTGCGGCGTCCGGCGGTCGTACTGTCGAACCCGTTACCGAGGAGGGCTTCTGATGCGCGGGGTGATGTATGCGATGGGCGTCTCGCTCGACGACTCCATGCTCGAGTGGGCCGCGATCTGGAAGCCGCTCCCCAAGGTGATGTTCTCCGCCACGCTGTCGGCTGTGCAGGGCCATGCCCGCCTGGCCTCCGGCGGCCTGGCGGAGGAGATCGAGCGGTTGCGAGCAGAGCCGGGAGAGGGCGACATCGCGATGGGCGACGCGACTCTCGCCGCCGAGGCTGCCGCGTTGGGTCTGATCGACGAGTACCGGGCCAGGGTCTACCCGGTGCTGGTTGGCGGTGGCATCCCGTTCTTTCCCCAGCACGGGCGCCGGGTGGATCTCGAACTCGTGGAGACCCGCACCTTCAGATCGAGAGTCGTCCACCCGCGCTACCGCGTGGCGCGCTAGTGTCCTGCGCCCGAGACGCGTCGGCAGATGCGTGCGAGGGAGTCGCTGGGACCGGTCCAGGGCCTGGATCTACGACCTTTCGTCCACCGGCAGGACCACAGCACCTTCGGGCGGGTAGAAGTACAGGCCGACGTCGTAGTCGACCCCTTCCACGAACAGCGGCGTCCGTCGACGACTTGAACGTGTCCCTCGGATGCGGCTTGAGCTGGAACTGCCGCCAGATCCGGCCGACCGTAGACTTCGACAGACCACTGTGCTGCGCCATCGACGTGCGCGACGAGTGGGCGGCGTTCTTCGGGAGCTGTTCCAGCGTGGTGACCACGACCGCTTCCCCCTGATGGACACCGAGGGTGGACGGCCGACCCGGCCTGGGCTCGTCGATCAGCCGTCCAGCCGCTCGGCGACAACCCGTCGTCGCCACTCGCGGACCGTGTCCGCGGTCACCCGCGGATCCCGGGCGACCGCCGCGATCAGCGGTACTTCGGATTCCCGTTCCCACGGGCGGGCGTACCCGTGCCGCGCCAGCAGCTCCTCGGCCCGAGAGATACCCCCGCCTCCTGGGCGATGCGCGTCAGCAGACCGTACTACCGACCAGGAGAGACACCGCGTGAGCCTGGCCTATGCCATGTGGCGGATCCGCCGTGGGTGCCAGCCCGGTCGCGGTACGGCTTCGAGCAGGGCCTGCGTGTAGGGGTGCTGCGGTGTGGTCAGGACGCGGGTGACGGGGCCCTCCTCGACGACGCGGCCGGTCCGCATGACCACCGCCGCCTGACAGAGCTGCCGTACGACGGCAAGGTCATGGGTGACGAAGACCAGGGTCGTGCCGCAGCGTTCACGCAGGTCGGTCAGGAGGTTGAGGATCTGGGCCTGGACGGAGACGTCGAGGGCGGCGACCGCTTCGTCGAGGAGCAGGATGTCGGGTTCCACGGCCAGAGCGCGGGCGATCGCGGCGCGCTGGCGCTGGCCGCCGGACAGGTGGGCGGGGCGGGCGCCGGCCTGGTCGGGCAGGCCGACCGTGTCCAGGAGTTCGGCGACGCGGTCGGCCGTGGCCGAGCCATGGCCCAAACGGCGGCCGTGCAGGCGCAGCAGTTCGGCCAACCCGGCTCCGATGGTCTGGCGGGGGTCGAGGCAGGAGTACGGGTCCTGGTGCACGATCTGGACGGTCGCCGCCCGGGCCAGGCGCGCCGTGCGCCCCCTGGGCCGTTCGTGGACCGGCTTGCCGTGCAGGAGGATGTGGCCTGCGGTCGGCTGTTCCAGGCCGGCGACGAGACGGACCACCGTCGACTTCCCGGCGCCGGATTCACCGACCAGGGCCAAGGTCTCGCCCCGGCGGACCTGGAAACTGATGTCCTCGCAGGCGGTGACCTCGCCGTGGCGGCTGGGGTAGCGCTTGGAGAGGCCCGTGACCTCGAGCAGGGCGGTCACACTTCCTCCTTCGTACGGTCGAGGTCGCCGGCGAGTTCGTCGGCGCGGTGACAGGCGACGGCGCCGTCCAAGTCCGGCAGCAGCGGCGGGCGTTCCACGCGGCAGCGGTCCTCGGAGAAGGCGCAGCGCGGGGCGAAGGGGCAGCCCTGGTGGGACTCGTAAGCCGCTGCCGGCCGCCCGGGGATGACGGGCAGACGGGCGCCGGGCGCACCCAGGCCGGGCCGGGCGGCCAGCAGTCCGGCCGTGTAGGGGTGCCGGCGGCCGGAGTGCAGGGCGGCGGCGGGGCGTTGCTCGACGATGGTGCCCGCGTACATGACGGCGATGCGGTCGCAGACCGCAGTGGCCAGTTCCAGGTCGTGGGTGACGAAGAGCAGGGCGAGGTTCCGCTCGTGGCGCTGTTCGTCGAGGATCGCCATGACGTCCTGCTGAGTGGTGACGTCGAGGGCGGTGGTGGGTTCGTCCGCGAGCAGCAGGCGCGGGGCGGTGATGAGGGCGGAGGCGATCATCATGCGCTGGAGCAGGCCACCGGAGAGCTGGTGGGGGTACTGGTCGAGGCGGCGCGGGCCGTCCGGGATGCCGATCTCGGCCAGCAGTGGTATCAGCCGTTCCTCCGCCTGGGCCCGGTTCAGGCCCTGGTGGCAGACGAGGGGCTCGGTGAGGAAGTCGCCGAGAGTGCGGACCGGGTTGATGTGGGCGCGGGGGTTCTGGAAGATCATCGCCGCGTCGTGGGAGAGGTAGCGGGTGAGCAGGGCCCGGTTCATCGCGCGGACGTCATGGCCTTCGAAGGCGACCGTGCCGCGCGAACGCGCGCCCTGCGGCAGCAGTTTGATGACCGCACGTGAGGTGAGCGACTTTCCGGAGCCGGATTCTCCGACCAGGCCGAGCGCCTCGCCGGGCGCGAGGTCGAAGGAGGCGTCGCGGACGAGGGTGCGCGGTGCCTGACGGGGGCGGTGCAGGTCGATGCCGAGGTGCTCGACCCGTAGCAGAGGCGGAACGGCGGTCATCGCAGGGCCCCCTGGTGGCTGCGGGCGATCATCGTGTCCCCGAGGAGGTTGAACACGACGACCGTGAGGACGATCAGGCCACCGGCCATCAGGCTCTGCCCGGGCGCACCGGCGAGCAGCGAGGACTGCCCCTCCGACACCGTCAACCCCCAGTCGGAGGTGGGCGGTTGGACGCCGAGCCCGAGGAAGGACACCCCGGCGAGGTCGATCAGCGCCGAGCCGAACGCGGCGGTGGCCTGGGCGACGACGAAGGGCGCGAGGTTGGGCAGCAGGTGGCGCAGGTTGATCCGCCAGGCCGACATCCCGGCGGCCTCCAGGGCAGCGACGTAAGGGAGCCGGCGTTCGCGCACCGCCACTCCGCGCACGATGCGTGTCATGTACGGCAGGTAGGCGATCGCCAGGGCCACCACGGGTGCGGTCAGTCCGGGGCCGAGGACGGCGACGGTGAGGACCGCCAGGAGCAGGCCGGGGAAGGCGAAGAGGACGTCGTTGATCCGGCTGACGATCCGGTCGAGGCGGCCGCCCCGCCAGGCGCACAGCAGCGCGAGGCCGACGCCGCCCACGGTGGCGCCGGTGATGACGAGGGCCGGGCCGAGCAGGCTGATCCGGGCGCCGTACAGCAGGCGGGAGTACAGGTCGCGGCCGAGGGCGTCGGTGCCGAGCCAGTGTGCGGCGGACGGGTCCTGACTGGCGGCGGCCATGTCCACGGCGTCCGGCCGGTGCGTGGCGAGGACCGGGGCGAGCACGGCGAGCGCCACGAGGAGTGCGGCCACCGTGGCCAGCAGCGTCGTGGACGGGGCGAGGCGGCGCAGCGGCAGACGCAGGGAGAGCACGCGGGTGCCGAGTCGCACGGAGGACGCGTCGCTCATCGGGAGCCCACCGCCCGGATTCTCGGGTCCAGGGCCGCTTGCAAGGCGTCGGTGGCGGCGTTGACGACGATGAAGACCACGACCATGAGCAGGCCGACGGCCTGGACGACGGGGGTGTCCTTCTGGGCCACGGCGGCCACCAGGGTCGCGCCGAGGCCGCTCAGGCCGAATGCCTGCTCGACGACGACGTCCGCGGCGATCAGCCCGCCGACGGTCAGGCCGGCGGCGGTAGTGATGGGGATCATGGCGTTGCGCAGGATGTGCCGGCGCAGGATGCGACGCGTGGGCAGGGCCCGGCTGCGCGCGGTCTCGACGTGTTCGCGGTCGGCTTCCTCGCGTACGGCTGCCTTGGTGATCTGGGCGAGGTAGGCGGCCGAGGCGAGCGCGAGGGTGAGGGCGGGCAGGGTCAGGTGCTGGAGGCGGTCGCCGAGGGACGGTCCGCCGCCGCCGAGGGCCGGGAACCAGTGGACCTTCACGGCGAGGAGCGCGACGAGCGCGGAGGCTGCGACGAAGGAGGGCACCGCCAGGCCGACGCCGGTGAGTGCGGTGATGGCCGTGCCCGTACGGCGGGACAGCGCGGCCCAGATGCCGAGCCCCAGACCGGCCACGAGGATCAGCACGGCGGCGTATCCGACGAGCAGCAGGGTGTCGGCGATGCGGGGGCCGATGAGCGAGGAGACGGACTGACGGTATGTCAGCGAGGTGCCGAGGTCGCCCTGGAAGAGGCCGGTCAGCCAGTCCCAGAACCGTGTGAACAGGGGCTGGTCGAGGCCGAGTTGGTGGCGGATGGCGTGCAGGGTGCGTTCGGAGGCGTGCGCTCCGGCCAGGCGGCTGGCGGGGTCGCCGGGGGCCAGGTCCAGCGCGGCGAACAGGGCGAAGGCGGCGGCCAGCACGCTACCGACGGTTCCGATCAGCCGGAGGAGGACCGTGGACGCCGTACGGGCGAGGGGCTTCATGGCGTTCACCTGCTGCCGACCAAGGCGAGGGACGGGGAGAAGAGCTGGGCGAAGGAGGTGGTGGCGCCGGTGATGCGCTTGTTCATGTACGTCACCTCATGGAGGGAGAGCAGTGGGACGGCGAGGGTCTTGGCCTCCCAGCGGCGCTGGGCACCGGTGATCAGCGCGGCGCGTTCGTGGGGGTCGAGAGTGGCTTGTGCCTTCGTGAGCGCGGACGTGACGGCGGGATCGTCGAAGCCGGCCCAGTTGAACATCGCCTTGGGCAGGACCAGGTTGGGGATCCAGTCCAGCGGGTCGGGGATGTCCAGGAAGGTCTCCGCCAGTACGAAGTCCAGTCCACGGCGGTAGGTGGGGTCGTAGAACATGCTGGAGAACTGCAGGGCGGGTAGCTGGCGGATCGTCAGTTTGATGCCGAGGGACCGGGCCGCCTGCTGGATCACGGCGGCGGCGTTGACCTGGTCCTGGTTTCCCGCCGGGACGGCGAGGGTGCCGGAGCGAAGGTGGGGGTACTTGGCCACCAGGGCGCGGGCCTGCGCCAGTTCGGCGGTGGTGGGGGAGGCGTGGGCGAGGGGCAGGGTGGCGGCGGCCTTCTCATAGACCGCTTTGGCCTCGGGATCCCAGCCGGCGGACGGCAGCACGGTGGTGCTCGGTGTGGCGGCGCCCCGGAAGACGGTGTCGGCCAGCTGCGTGCGGTCGAC
Organism: Streptomyces sp. NPDC096311; assembly: GCF_044763085.1. Lineage (NCBI taxonomy): Bacteria > Bacillati > Actinomycetota > Actinomycetes > Kitasatosporales > Streptomycetaceae > Streptomyces > Streptomyces sp. NPDC096311. The sequence continues at coordinate 57,610 of NZ_JBIWFN010000029.1, read as the reverse complement.
GGCCAGGGAAAGCGCGCGGCGGATGTCCGGTTCCGCGGCGATCCCTGTGTCCTGGAGCGGGGCCATCTGTACGGACTTGAGGCTGGGGCCGAAGTACAGCTGTCCGGCGACGCTCCCCTTCAGGGTGGGCAGCGCGGCGTTGGGCACGTCGAAGGCGCCGTCGATGGCGCCGCTGGCCAGCGCCTGGGTGAGCGCGGTGGTGTCCGTGACGAAGAGCAGGGTGACCTTGCGCGCGTGCGCTCGGTAACGGGCGTCCCAGTAGTGCGAGTTGGCCTTCAGCTCGATGCTCACGCCCGACTTCCACGCGGCCAGTTCGAAAGGACCCGAGCACATCAGGCCGCCGGCTGCGGTGCCGAACTTCTTGCCGGCGTGCTCGGCGTACCGGGCCTGGACGACGGTGCCGGCGGTGGTGGCGAGTTCCTTCAGGAACAGTTCGTCGGGGCGGGTGAAGCGGACGGTGACGGTGTGGGGGTCGGTCGCCTCGATGGAACGGACGTTGACGAAGAAGGAGTTGGCGATCGCGTTCGGATCCAGTTGCCGCTTGAGGCTGTGGACCACGTCGGCGGAGGTGAGCGTGGTGCCGTCCCAGAACCGTACGCCGTCGCGCAGGTGCAGCACGAGCGTGCGCGGATCGGGCCGGTCCCACGAGCGGGCCAGCGCGGGCGACGTACTGAAGTCGGGGTTCAGGCGCAGGAGGCTGTCACACAGGTTGCTGACCACCAGATACGGCGACGAGTCGCCCGCCTGCTGGTAGTCGAGGGTGGTCGGCTCCCCGGCGGGCAGGTCCCACACCAGCGAGTCGAGCCGGCCCGTCGCCGCATCGGAGGTGTCGCGCAGGGCGGCGCTGCCGAGCTCGGCGCGCGGCAGACCGGTGCAGCCGGCCAGCACGAGAGCGGCCAGCGCGAGGAACAGAGGCCGAAGCCGGCTCACGACAGGCTCGCCGCGTCGACAACGGTCAGGGACAGGTGGGAGGCGTGCTCCCCGCCGGTGAGCAGGGTCTGCACGGTCGTCTTGCCGTCGACCGCGAGCCACGGGTTCTCCTGCGTGCCCGGGTGCGGCAGATAGGTGGGGAAGTCGCTGGAGGCGATGTGCAGACGAAGGGCGTGGCCGGAGCGGAGGCGATACCCGGCGTGGGTGAGGTCGAAGGTGACCGGCGCGGGCGGGCCGCCCGGGATCAGCCGCTGACCTCGTACCAGCACATGGGCACTGCCGTCGGGGGACACGTCCAGCAGCTTGAGGAAGACATGGGCGCTCGGCCCGTCGGTGCCGACCGTCAGCACGGCCCGGACCGGGCCGGCCAGGTCCAGGGGTTCACCGACCGGATCGGTGGTGAAGGTCGGCACGTCGCTACGGCGGTGCAGGGGTGACTCGTCGACGTGGAACCGGAGCGCGGAGAAGGAGTCCTCCAGGAGACTGGGCACGAGGTCCGACGGATCGTGCACCCAGGTGACGGCCTCTTCCTGGACCGGTGCCTGTGCCCGCAGGCTCTCCGCGCCCAGATGCAGACGCAGGGTGCGGGAACCGGGAGGCGGCCAGGTGTCCGCCGTACGGTCGCCGAGATGGCCGTGGTGCCAGCGCACCCGGGGCAGCCGCTGCGCGGTGCCCTCGCCCTTGACGAACACGTCGAAGAACGCGACGAGGGGGTCCAGATAGCGCGGCAGGAGCCGCTCCACCGCCGCGTCCACGTCCGCGTGGTCGAGCTCGGGCGGTACCGGGACGTCGTCCAGGTGGTAGTTCTCGTGATCGATCGAGTCGACGTGCAGGTACTGCAGCCGGGCCCAGCCCGGGCGGGAGGCGAGCTCGGCCCAGTCGTTGATGCTCGGCTGGAGGCAGTTGTCGAACCAGCCGGCCTGGTGCAGCACCGGCAGCGGACGGCCGTCGAAGGGGTGGCCGTGCGGGAACGCGGGCAGCGCCGCCACCTCGGGAAGGAAGCTGTCCCACATGGCCGGCCGGGTGCCGATGCCGTCGGCTATCTCCTTTAGTGCCTCGATGAGGGGGCGACGGGTGAGGTCGGGCTCGAACTCGTAGACCCACCTGTCGGTCCAGTAGGCGGCGAAGTAGAGGGCGCCGAACAGCTGGGTGACGCCGTCCCGTTGCCAGTAGTCGGGGCGGATGCCGTCCGCGCCGGTGACCCTCGGGGCAATGGCCTTGAGCGCCGGGTGCCCGGCGGAGGCGGCCGCCCACTGGGTGGCGCCGTAGTACGAGTCGCCGAACATCCCGACCCGGCCGTCGGACCACTTCTGGCGGACGATCCAGTCGATCGTGTCGTGGCCGTCGTCGGCCTCGTGGACGAAGGGCATCGTCTCGCCCTCGGAGCGGAACTTGCCCCGCACGTCCTGGACGACGACCGCGTAGCCGCGCGCGGTCAGGTAGGCGGCGATGCGGTCCATGAAGACATAGCGGCTGTTCTTGTCGTAGGGCAGCCGGACCAGGGCCACGGGGAGGCGGCCGTCGTGGTCGGGCGGCAGATAGAGGTCGGTTGCCAGGCGCACCCCGTCCCGCATGGCGACCATGACCTGGGTCGCGGTGCCGGGGACGGGGGCGGGTTCGGCGCGGTGCACGGGAAGAGGCATCTCACGGCTCCGGGAGGGAAGCGGGGGTGCGGTGCGGGATACACGGGTGCGTGCGGAGGGTGGCGCCGGAGGGGGTACGTGGCGTCGACGTGGCCCTGATTGAACAGCAATGTGAACACTGTTGTCTAGGTTGTTGTCCATGTCGTTGTCTGGACTGATCACAGGGTTGTTCCCTAGGATCATCCGCAGGTATGGCACGTATGTCGGACAGCGGGAGGGAAGGCCATGGGAGCGGCAGGAACCACCGGAGGGCGACGCCGGGGGAGCACGCTCACACGGGAGCAGATCATCGAGGCGGCCGTGGAGATCAGCACCGCCGAAGGCCCGGCAGGCGTCTCCTTCCGAGCCCTGGGCGCCCGCCTCGGCGTCGTCGCCACGGCGTTGTACCGGCACTTCCGCGACAAGGACGAGTTGATGCTCGCCCTCGCCGACCAGATCTTCGTGGAGATCGGCGAGCGGTTCGCCGCCACCGGGGACTGGGCGGCCGACCTGCGTCAACTCGCCCTTCTGGGACGGGATGTGGGCCGCCGGCACGCGGTCACCCTGGCGTGGCTCGGTTACCGCAACACGGGCGGCCCGGGCGACCAGGCCGTGGCCCTGGCCACCCTCCGGCTCCTTCTGGACGCCGGCCTGACGCAGGAACAGGCCCTCTTCCACTACGAGCTCTTCACGGACACCGTGATGGGCCTGCTCACCCTCGACGCCATGCGTGAATCCCTCGACGACGACGTCCGCCGGAAGGACGACGCGGCTCTCTCGGCCCTCTACGCGGACATCGCCCGCAATGAGCCCAGGGCCTCCCGCGTACCGGCCCTCGCCATCACCCTCGACGAGGACGCGCTCTTCGCCGCCCAGATCGACCTCCACATCCAGGCGGTCCGGGCGGCGGCGCACGGCGACGCCGACACCGCGCCCTCACCATGAGGTATGCCTTCGAGCCGGTGCCCGCGTGGATGACGAGTCGGTGCCCTCGGCCCAGCCGAACGCGCTGAGCGCCTCGAGCGGGGCAGCTCCTCAAGCCGGCGCCTGAGCGGCGCTGTGCCGTTGCCTGCGCCAGTGTGCGGAGCACCGGGGAGGAGAGCGGTGGGGGCAGGGTGCGCAGGGCGCGGACCAACGCCGCCGTGGGCCAGGGGAAGTACGCCTGCGCGGGTTCCCTCTCCAGGGCCCGTACGACGTACCCGGGCAGCGCGATCCTGGCTGCTCTGGAACGGCTTGGGCAGGCCGTCGCCGATGTCGTAGTTCAGCGCCAGGATCCGTGCGATGTCCGCGACGCTCACCTGGTCCATGGACTTGTCCGGTCCTTGCCCGGCGTTGAGCAGGGCCACATCGACGGAGCCGTACTCCGTGACGGAGGCCGTGACCATGTCGGCGGCCGCCCGCGGATCGAGGGCGTCGGCAGCGATGTCCAGGCAGGCGCTGCCCGCCGCTCGTATCTCCCTCGCCACGGCGGCCAGTTCGGGGGGTGTCGCGCCGTGCGGACCAGCCGGTTGCCACCGGGGGTGAGTCGGCGTGCCACCTCGGCGTCGATGCCCGAGGAGGCGTCGACGGCGACGGCGACGGCGACGGACCGGTCGAGGTCGGCCTCGGCGTCTGCCTGTGTGAGCGGAGCGGTGAAGATCCGTTCCCACGTGCCGTCGATCGCCCACACCCGCATCCAACGCCCCGTGCTCACCGACAAGTTCGGCCAATCATGCCCTGGGCGCGGCCCGGTCGGCAGCGCCAGGACGCCTCGGGATTGCCGGTGCCGGCAGCCCGAAGAACTCCCGTCATCACAGGTCGCAGGCGCGTCTTCGTCATCAAGGCACCCGTGGGCGGTCACCGGTCCGTGGATGCGGCTTCAAATCGTGAGCACAATTTCCACACACCCCTCTCTTCAGACGGGCCCCGATGGTCTAGATTGACCGTGCTTCACATGCTGGGACACGAGGCGACAAATGATGATCTATAGGTCAAGCGTTACGGATAGCCAGCAATTGCGTCTCTGGTGCCAGATGTGGAGGTGATCAACTCGTGGGCCCGCGAAGGGGCTTTGGGTGCGGGGAGCACCTGAGGTTTTGACGGGCTTCCGCGCACCTCGAGGGTCTGGCAGGGCACGCGAGTCTGCTGCCGCCAGGGTGGGTTGTTCAACTAGCGCTGAAATAGCCGGAATGTCATGCGCGAGGGGCGGGGGCCTCCCGGGGGAAGAGCAGCGCGGCGCGGGGGGCGGGGGCTTCCCGAGTGGAGCAACTGTTCGAGGGCTGGGGCCTTCTGGGGGGAAGGGCAGTGTTGGGCGATCACGTCGAACAACTGGGGACCGGGGGGGTTCTGTGCGGCAGGGGGGAATAGTCGGCCCTTTTCCGTCGGCGCGCGAGCGTCTGGCGGACGGGGCGATCGGCCAGCCGGCGATCGAATGGGAGCAGCGGTACAGACGTACCGTGATCATCAGCGACACCGTGGCGACCGCTTGCGTGGTGGCGTCGATCGGTGACTTCTTCGGGGCCCGGGACGCGGCCAACTGGCATGAGAAATGGGGCATCCTCGCCTTCGGCACCCAGGTGCTGGTGCTGGGCGCGCTGGCGGTGAGCCGCTCGTGGTCCCCGGCCGTACTCGGTCAAGGCGCCGAGGAATTCCGCCGGTTGGGACGTTCACTGTTCACCGCGACCGTCGTGCTGGCGCTCGGCGGGATCGCTCTGACCTCGCGCAACATCAAGCTCTGGATCTTCGTCGCGATCCCTGCGATCGCGCTCGTCACCATGACGGAGCGGTATGTGCTCCGCCTCTGGCTGCACAAGCAGCGCAACGAAGGACGCTGCCTGAGACCGGTGCTCGCCGCCGGGAGCCCGGCAACCGTGCGCGACCTGATCAACCGGACCCGCAAGTTCCCGCACCTCGGCTGGCGGGTGGAGGCCGTGTGCACGACGGACGGTCGCGGGGTCGACGGCGACCAAGGCGGCCTCGACGGCGACCAGTTGGACGGAGTGCCGGTCATAGGCCAGCTGGAGGACGTCGCCAAGCACGTCCGCCACGACGGCTACCGGGTCGTCGCGGTCACGCCCGACCCGCACTGGTCACCGGACCGCCTGCAGCGCCTGGCCTGGAACCTCGAGGGCAGCGACGCCGAGATGATCGTCGCCCCCGTGCTGATGGAGGTGGCCGGCCCGCGGCTGCACGTCGACGCGGTGCTCGGGATACCGCTGCTGCGGGTCAGCATGCCGACCTTCACCGGGGGCCGCCGGGCGATCAAGGGGGTCGTCGACCGGCTGGGTGCCGCGATCCTGCTGATCGGGTTCGCGCCGCTGATGATCCTCGTCGCGCTGTTCGTGCTGATGGACAGCCGGGGCGGAGTGTTCTACCGCCAGCGCCGGGTCGGCAAGGACGGCCACGAGTTCACCATGCTCAAGTTCCGCAGCATGGTCGCCGACGCCCACCGGGCACGCGCGGAGCTGGCCGACCGCAACGAGGGCGCGGGACTGCTGTTCAAGCTCCGCCGCGATCCGCGGGTGACCCGGGTCGGCACGGTGCTGCGCCGGTACTCGATCGACGAACTCCCGCAGCTCTTCAATGTGCTCGCCGGATCCATGTCGCTCGTCGGACCCCGGCCCCCGCTGCCGGAGGAGTCCGCCGCGTACGACCCGGACATCCGAAGACGGCTGCTGGTCAAGCCCGGGCTCACCGGCCTGTGGCAGATCAGCGGGCGCAGCGACCTGCCGTGGGAGGAGGCCGTCCGCCTCGACCTCCGGTACGTGGAGGACTGGTCGCTCGCCCTCGACACAGTGATCTTGTGGAAGACCTTGCGTGCCGTGATCCACGGGCAGGGGGCCTACTGATGCGCGGGGGTCGTCCGACCGGCGCGCGGACCGCAGGCCGCAGGGGCCTGCCTGGGGGGAGGGACCGGTCATGAGAGTCAGCGTTTTCGGGCTCGGCTACGTGGGCTGTGTGTCGGCCGCGTGCCTGGCCAGCATGGGCCACGAGGTCATCGGGGTGGACGTCAACCAGGTCAAGGTCGACCTGGTCAACGACGGCAAGGCCCCGGTGGTGGAGGAACGTATCGGCGAACTCATCGCCGAGGTCGTGCGGACCGGGGCGCTGCGCGCCACCCGCGACGTCCGCGAGGCGATCGCGGACAGCGAGGTGTCGCTGATCTGCGTGGGCACCCCGTCGGAGCCCAACGGCAGCCTGTGCACCACCTACTTGGAGCGGGTCACCGAGGAGATCGGCGCCGCGCTCGCCGAGCGGGGCGGACGGCAGACCGTCGTGTTCCGCAGCACCATGCTCCCGGGCACCTGCCTGGACCTGCTGGTGCCGATTCTGGAGAAGCACGTCGGCGGCACCGCCGGCGTGGACTTCGGGGTCGCGGTCAACCCGGAGTTCCTGCGCGAGGGCACCAGCGTGAAGGACTTCTTCGACCCGCCGAAGACCGTCGTCGGCGAACTCGACCTGGCCAGCGGCGACGCGGTGGCGGCGCTCTACGACGGCCTGCCCGGCGAGGTGTTCCGGGTGCCGATCCCGACCGCCGAGGCCATCAAGTACGCCGACAACGCGTTCCACGGCCTCAAGATCGGCTTCGCGAACGAGCTGGGCGCCGTGTGCCAGGCCCTCGGCGTGGACTCGCACCAGGTGATGGACGTCTTCCTCGCCGACCGCAAGCTGAACATCAGCCCCGCCTACCTGCGCCCCGGCTTCGCCTTCGGCGGCTCCTGCCTGCCCAAGGACCTGCGCAGCCTGGTCCACGCGGCACAGCGCGCCGACGTCTCGGTGCCGATCCTCTCCCACGTGCTGGCCTCCAACTCCGACCACCTCCAGCGCGCGGTGGACCTGGTCGAGCGCACCGGCAAGCGCAGAGTGGGAATGTTCGGACTCTCCTTCAAACCCGGCACCGACGATCTCCGCGAGAGCCCGCTCGTCGAACTCGCGGAGCGGCTCTTCGGCAAGGGCTACGACCTCAAGATCTACGACGCCAACGTGAGCCTCTCCCGGCTGCTGGGCGCGAACCGCGAGTACATCGAGAGCCGCCTGCCGCATCTCGCGCAGCTCCTCGCCGACTCCGTCGACGAGGTGATCGACCACGCCGAGGTGTGCCTGGTGGGCACCAAGGACCCGACCGTACTGTCGGCACTTCCCCACACGGGCGAACCGGCGATCATCGACCTCATCCGCCTTCCCGACGCCGACAAGCGCCGGACCGAACCGGGGTACACAGGCCTTGCTTGGTAACGAGACCAGTGGCGACGGCACGAACCGTCGCGCACTGATCCTGGTGGAGAACCTGTCGGTCCCCTTCGACCGGCGGGTGTGGCAGGAGTGCACCACGCTGCGCGACGCGGGCTGGGAGGTGCACGTCATCTGCCCCCGGGGGGAGAAGCGGGACACGGAGGCGGAGGCGGTGATCGACGGGGTGCGGATCCACCGCTACCCGTTGCGCGCCGCCACCGGAGGTCCCGCCGGCTATCTGCGGGAGTACGGATCGGCGCTGTGGCACACGCTCCGGCTGGCCCGCAAGGTCGGCCCGGTCGACGTGGTGCACGCCTGCAATCCGCCCGACCTGCTGTTCCTGCCGGCCCTGTGGATGAAGCGGCGCGGCGCGCGCTTCGTCTTCGACCAGCACGACCTGGTGCCCGAGCTGTACCTCTCCCGGTTCGACCGCGGCGAGGACCTGCTCTACCGCGCCGTGTGCGCGCTGGAGCGGCGGACCTACCGGGCCGCGGACATCGTGCTCGCCACCAACGAGAGCTACAAGGACGTCGCGCTGCGCCGCGGCGGCCGTAGGCCCGAGGACGTCTTCGTGGTGCGCAGCGCGCCCGCGACCGACCGGTTCCAACCGGTGCCGCCGGAGCCGGAGTTGAAGCGCGGCAAACCCCATCTGCTCTGCTACCTCGGCGTCATGGGCCCCCAGGACGGCGTCGACTACGCCCTGCGGGCCCTGGCGAAACTACGCGACGAGGTCGGTCGCACCGACTGGTACGCGGTCTTCGTCGGCGCCGGCGACGCGTTCGACGCGATGGTCGAACTGTCCCGGCAACTCGGTCTCTCCGACCAGGTGCAGTTCACCGGACGCATCCCGGACGCCGACCTGGTGCGCTACCTGTGCACCGCCGACGTGTGCCTTTCCCCCGACCCACACAATCCGCTCAACGACGTGTCGACCATGAACAAGGTCCTGGAGTACATGGCGATGGGGCGGCCGATCGTCTCGTTCGACCTCCGGGAGGCGCGCGTCTCCGCCGGTGACGCCGCCGTCTACGCGCCCGCCAACGACGAGGCCCAGTTCGCCAAGCTCGTCGCGCTGCTCCTCGACGACCCGCAGAAGCGGGCCCGGATGGGGAAGACCGGCCAGGAGCGGATCAGCGGGCCGCTGTCCTGGGAGAACTCGCAAGCGTCACTGCTCGCCGCCTATGCCGCCGCCTGCCGGGACCAAGCCCCGGTGTCCGCGGGTGGGCCGGTCCGTACGGGGAAGAGGCCGCACCATTGAATGACGACACGATCCGCCTGGTCACGATCGGACGGATTCTCCGTCGGCGGTGGCGGCTGTTGGCCGTCCTCGCCGTAGCGGGCGCGCTCTTCGGCTACGGCACCTCGGTGCTGCTGCTTCCGCCGCGCTACACGGCAGAGGCGTCGGTGCTGCTGCCGGGCCAGTGGGAAGAGCGCGAACTGCTGACCCAGGTGGACATCGCCACCAGTTCGGCGGTGGTCGACCGCGCGGCCGCCGCCCTGAAGTGGGGCGTCGACGGCGCCGCGCTGCAGAAGGACGTGACCGCCAAGGCGGACGACGGGAACATCATCAAGGTCTCCGGTACGGCCGACACCCCGGAGCGCGCGCAGCGGCTCTCCGACCAGCTGGCCCAGCAGTTCGTCACCTTCGCCACCCGTATCGCGGGCGGCAGCACCGACCCCGCGGCGGACACGGCGACGGAGGCGCTGCGCAAGCAGGTGGCCGAGACCAACCGCCGTATCACCGACCTGGCCGACTCGGCGGATCCGGGGCAGACCGTGGAGGGCGTGCAGGCCCGCACCGAGCTGGAGGGGCTGCGCACCGGGCTGCAGGACGCCATGAAGAAGCTGGAGGAGGCCAACCCGGCGAGCGCCAAGGCCAGCATGGTCGTCATGGGGCCGGCCCCCCGGCCGACCGGTGCGGCGGCGCCGACGAGGATGCAGCTCATCGTCGCAGGGGCGCTGCTGTTCTTCGTGCTCGCGGTCGTCGGCCATCTCGCCGCCGCCCGGGTGAGCCGCCGGCTGCGCACCGAACCGGAGATCGCCGCGGCGCTCGGCTCGCCGTTCCTCGGCACCGTCGACGTGCCCGGCGAACGGCACGGCCACCGGCCCGAGAGGGACGGCTCGCGGGGACGGCTCCGCCGCCTTCTCGGCATCGACGTCCGGTGGGACGTACCAGCCCCGCAGCGGTCCGGCGACGAGGCCGAGCGGCGGATCCGCTACCGGCGGGTGTGCGCCCGCCTCCGGGACCAACTGCCCGCCCCCCGGCGGCTGCTGGTCGTCGTACCGGAAGGCGACGAGGTCGCCCGGCTGGCCGCAGGACAGCTCGTCGCCGAGGCCACCGGTGACCCCCAGCTGCGGGTCGTGGAGGTCTCGGTGGACCGGCCGATCGTGCCGGACCGCGACACCGAGTCCGGTGCCCTCGCCGTCCTCAGCGCGGGGAACTGGACCGCCGCGGAACTCGCCGGCATCGCCGAGGCGTGCGCGGACGGCGGGCACGAGCTCGTCGGCGTCGTCGTCGCCGGCACGGTCCGCACCCGACCGACGGAAACCGCCGACCGACTTTCCGACGACGCCACTTTGACGTTCGCGGTACACGGCCACGCGACAGGAGATCCAGCGTGACGACGAGCACGACTTCGGAGTCGTCGGCCGCCACCCCGCTCCTCGACCTCCAGGCGCTGGTGGTCGCGGTGCGCAGACGCCGCCGCCTGTGGGGCGCCATGGCGCTCCTCGGGATGCTGGCCGGCGCGGCCGTGGCGGTCCTGATGCCGCCGGCCCCGGCCGCCGTGACCAAGGTTCTGGTCGCGCACCAGGAGGACCAGCCGAACGACACCGGAACGCTGATCCGCACCGACGCCCAGCTGCTGGCGACCTCGCGGATCGCTGGTCAGGCCCTGAAGATCCTCAAGTCCCCAGAAAACCCGGAGGACTTGAGGAAGGACTACCGGGGCACCGGACTGACCAACAACGTCCTCGAGATCGATGTGACGGGCAAGACCGACGCGGAGGCGGTGGCCCGGGCCAAGGCACTGGCCGAGGCGTTCGTCGCGGACCACGCCAAGCGCATCAACGACATCGCCAACGCCAACGCCCAGGGGCTGCTCGATCAGCAGGCCCGGATGCAGGCGGAGCTCGCCGACGTCAACAAGACGATTGGCGGCCGGTCGCCCGCCACCGACCCCAAGGACGCGGCGAACTTGGAGTCGCTCTTCGCCCGGCGGGCCGAACTCACCTCACAGATCTCCGACTTCGGCCAGCGCGCCGAGGAGGCCCGCGTCGGCGCGCCCCAACTCGTCGCCGGCACCCAGATCGTGGACGCCCCGCGCGCCGTGCAGCACTCCCTGCCCAAGGCCCTCGTCACCGACGGCGTGGTCGGCCTCGTCCTCGGGCTCTTCCTCGGGCTCGCGCTCGCCGCGGTCGGCGTGGTCGTCACGGACCGGCCCGTGCTGCGCCGGGACATCGCGGCGAACCTCGGCGCCTCGGTCATCGCCGAACTGCCCCGCCGCTCCGGCAGGTTGTGGCAGCGGCGGCGGACCCGGGTGGCACGCGAACGCCTCACCACCACGCTGGCCCGCACCTCGCGCGGCTCGGCGGAACCGCTGTCGCTGCTGGAACTGGGCTGCGCGCGCAGCACGGCCGTGATCGCCCTCGGTCTCGCCCGGGCACTGGGCGAGGACGGTCCGGTGACCGTCGTCGACGGCCTCCCCGGCACCCAGCTCTCGGGCCGCCGGCCGAAACCGGGAGACCCCACCGTGGTCGGCGGCGAGAAGGCCGCGACCGTGTCCCCGCAGGATCAGCGGATCGGCGTCGGCTCGGTGGCACCCGGCACGGCGTGGACCGACCTCCAGTACCTCGGCACCCGCACCGTGCTCGTCGTCCGCGCCGGGCACGGCAACGCCGCCTGGCTGCACACCGTGGCCCGGCAGCTCGCGGACCAGGGCATCCCGGTGATCGGTGTCGTGCTGATCGACCCCGATCCGCGCGACCGGACCGACGGCACCCTGTGGGACGGGTTGGCCAACGCGCTGCGCGGCCGAACCGAGCGGCCGACCTGGCAGAACGGTGGGGGTACCTCCCACGCCGTTCAGGCAGTGGGGGACGGCCGGCGGCTCACCGAACGCCAGCCGATACGGGCCGCACGGGTCCCGGACAACGACCAGGAGGTGCGGTAGACGTGTGTGGCATCGCGGGCACGTACCGATGGCCGGACGGAAAGGCCGTCACCGACCGGCTCACCGACACCCTCGCCCACCGCGGCCCCGACGGCTCGGGCCGCTACGGCCACCCCCTGGGCGACGGCGAGGTGCAGCTCGGGCACCGCAGGCTGGCCATCGTCGACCTGTCCGAGACCGGCGCCCAGCCGATGGTCTCGGACGGCCTCGCCCTGACGTACAACGGCGAGCTGTACAACGCGCCCGAACTCCGCGCCGAGTTGGAGGCCACCGGGGTCCGCTTCCGCGGCACCTCCGACACCGAGGTGCTGCTGGAGGCCTGGCGGCGCTGGGGCACCGACTGCCTGCCCAGGCTGCGCGGCATGTTCGCGTTCGGCATCTTCGACGAGCGCACCGGCGACCTGGTCCTCGTCCGCGACCAGCTCGGCATCAAGCCGCTGTTCCTGCTCCGGCGCGGCGAGGGCCTGATGTTCGCCTCCGAGCTCAAGGCGCTCGCCGCCGTGACCGGCAAGTCCCTGGAGGTGGACCAGGCGGCGCTCGTGGCCTCCCTCCTCTACTACTGGGTGCCGGACTCGCGCTGCGCGTTCCGCGAGGCGGAGAAGCTGCCGCCGGGCAGCTGGCTGCGCTGCCGGCCCGACGGCCGGGTGGAGCGCGGCAGCTTCTGGAACCTGAAGGACGTCGCCGCCGAGGGCCGGGACCGCGCCCTGGCCGGTGAACGGCCGGACCTCGCCGCCATCGTCGAGGAGTCGACCCGCCGCCACCTGATCTCCGACGTACCCGTGGCAACCTTCCTCTCCGGCGGCCTCGACTCCAGCTATCTGACCGCGCTGGCGGCCCGCCACCAGCCCGGGATCTCCGCCTACACGATCGGATTCCGCGCCGAGGACGCCAAGTTCGAGGCGATGCCGGACGACCTGCGCTACGCCCGGCAGGTCGCCGAGCGGTACGGCGTCGACCTGCACGAGATCGAGATCGCCCCGAACGTGCTCGACCTGCTGCCGCAGATGACGTACAGCCTGGACGAGCCGATCGGCGACCCCGCCGCGATCAACACCTACCTGATCTGCATGGCCGCCCAGGAGGCCGGGGTCAAGGTGATGCTCTCGGGGATGGGCGCGGACGAGCTGTTCGCGGGGTACCGCAAGCACTTCGCCAACCTGCTCGCGCTGCGCTACCAGCGCGTCCCCCGACCGTTGCGGCGCGGGGTGTCCGGGGTCGTGGACCGGCTGCCGGTCGCCTCGGCCCGCCGCGGCTACCGGTCGGTGCGTTTCGCGAAGCGGTTCCTCTCCTTCGCCGATCTGCCGGAGGAGACCGCGTTCCGGCGCAGCTACACCATGTACGACCAGGACGAGCTGCTCGCCCTGCTCAACCCGGACCTGGCCGGGACGGTCGACGACGTGGTCACCGAACACACGGACGTCTACCAGGACAACGACCTCGACGACTTCGTCAACCGCATGTGCCTGACCGACTCCCGCATGTTCCTGCCGGGCCTGAACCTCACGTACACGGACCGGTCGAGCATGGCCGCCTCCACCGAGGTCCGGACGCCGTACGTCGACATCGAGGTCGTCAAGGCGGCGTTCACCGTGCCCGGCAACCGCAAGATCGTCGGACGCCAGGGCAAGGCCGTCCTCAAGGAGGCGGCCACCTCGATCCTGCCCAAGGAGATCGTGTACCGGCCCAAGGGTCTGTTCAGCGCCCCGCTGCGGGCCTGGATGAGCCGGGACCTGGCACCGCTGGTGCGCGAGGTGGTCAACGACGGCGAGCTCGTCCGGTCCGGGCTGTTGCGCCGCGACGCGCTGGCCCGGATGGTCGCCGAGGACGCCGCCGGACAGGCGGACTACTCCAAGCATCTGTGGCACGTACTGACCCTCGAGTACTGGTATCGCGACGCGACCTCTGGCTCCGTCCAGAGCACTCGGTCGACGGCTTAGGAATCAGGAGTTCTGGTGAAGCAGGTTGTACAGAACTACAAGAGCGGCGAGCTGGCGGTGCTCGACGTTCCGGTACCGGGGTGCAAGCCGGGCGGTGTGCTGGTGCGCAGCGCCTACTCGCTGATATCCACCGGGACCGAGCTCATGAAGGTCTCCGAGGCCGGCATGTCGATGCTGGGCAAGGCCCGCTCCCGGCCGGACCAGGTGGCCAAGGTCATGCAGAGCGTGGCCACCAACGGGGTGCCCGCCACCTACCGCAAGGTGATGGGCAAGCTGGACTCCTACACCCCGCTCGGCTACTCGCTGTGCGGGGTCGTCGAGCAGGTCGGCGCGGGGATCGACGACGTGAAGGTCGGCGACCTCGTGGCTTGCGCGGGCAACGAACACGCGCTGCACGCCGAGTTGAACTGGGTGCCGAAGAACCTCTACGCCCCGGTCCCCGAAGGTCTCGCGCCGCGGCACGCCGCCTTCGGCACCGTCGGCTCGATCGCGATGCAGGGCGTCCGCCAGGGCGAGCCGCAGCTCGGCGAGGTCGCCCTGGTCATCGGCCTCGGCCTGATCGGACAGCTGGTGGTGCAGCTGCTCACCGCCGCCGGAGTCCGCGTCGTCGGCGCCGACCCCGACCCGGCGCGCTGCGAACTCGCCGAGCGCCTCGGCGCAGCGGCCTGCGGCGACCCCGCCTCCGCCGCCGTGGAAGCGGCCGTCGCCGAACTCACCGACGGCCACGGCGTGGACCAGGTCTTCCTGGCTGCCGGCGGCGGCAGCAACCAGCCCGTCGAGCTGGCCGCCCGGCTCGCACGGGACCGCGGCCGGGTCGTCGACATCGGCAAGTGCCGCCTGGACCTGCCGTGGAACGCGTACTACGAGAAGGAACTCGACGTCCGCTTCTCGCGCTCCTACGGCCCCGGTCGCTACGACCCGTCGTACGAGCTGGAGGGCCGCGACTACCCGATCGGCTACGTCCGCTGGACCGAGCGCCGCAACCTCGCCTGCTTCCTCGACCTCGTCGCCCGCGGCAGCGTCGACGTGGACCCCCTGGTCTCCCACATCGCCGACTTCGACGACGCCGTCGAGACCTACCGGCGCCTGAAGGACGGCGAGTTGAAGGCCGTTGCCGTGCTGTTCCGGTATCCCGAGCAGACGGAGGAGGCGGGGGAGGCGGAGGCCCCGTCCGTGGCCGTGCCTACGGTCCGCCGCAGCGAGGGAACGTCCACCCCGGCCCGGTCCGCCAAGACTCCGGTGCGCCTCGCGTTCGTCGGCGCGGGCAACTACGCGACGTCGATGCTGCTGCCGCACCTGGCCCGGCGCGAGGGCGTCGAGCTGTCGACCGTCGTCACCACGACCGCGCTCTCCGGGGCCAACGCGCAGCGGAAGTTCGGCTTCGCCAAGGCGACCACCGACCTCGATGCCGTCCTCGGCGACAAGTCCGTGGACGCCGTGTTCGTGGTCACCCGGCACAGCTCGCACGCCGAACTGACCCGGCAGGCGCTGCTGGCCGGCAAGACCGTGTTCGTGGAGAAGCCCCTGGCCCTCACCGAGGACGAGCTGGCCGGTGTCCTCGCGACGGTGGAGGAGTCCGGCAACGACCGCCTCCAAGTGGGCTTCAACCGCCGCTTCGCACCGCTGCTGACGGAGGCCAAGGACCGGTTCGGCGCCCGGACCGGTCCGGCGAACCTCCGCTACCTCGTCAACGCGGGCAAGCTCCAGCACGGCAGCTGGTACCTCCAACAGGCCGCCGAGGGCTCGCGGTTCGCCGGCGAGGGCGGCCACTTCATCGACACGGCGAGCTGGCTCCTCGACGCCGACCCGGTCTCCGTGTACGCGACGGCCGCGCCCGGCAACGAGGACCTCCAGGTCGTCCTGGGCTACCCGGACGGCTCCACCGCCACCATCAGCTACGTCACCACCGGCGCCTCCGGCTTCCCCAAGGAGACCCTGGACCTGGTCGGGGACGGCAAGGTGCTGAAGCTCGACGACTTCGTCCGTGCCTCGGTCCACGGCCCCAAGAAGTGGGTCAGTTCGCGGCTGCCCAAGGCCCGGGACAAGGGGCAGAACGCCGAACTCGCCGCCTTCATCAAGGCCGTTCGGACCGGCGGGCCGATGCCGGTGCCGCTGGAGTCGCTGGTCGCCACCACGGCGGCCACCCTCGCCGTGCACACCGGCCTGGCCGGCGGCGCGCCGGTGACCTTGGCGAGGACGCCATGACCATGAGCGTGGGCTGGTACCTGCGCCGGCTGTCCCGGATGGGCCCGCGCGAGATCGCGGGCCGGGCGGGCGACACCGTGCGCAGACGGCGCTGGCGATCGGCGCAGCCGGACTGCCCGAGCGTCACCGGCGCCCGGTTCACCGCCGCCCTGCCTGCGGGCACGATCGCCGAGGTGGCGCCAGACGCCGTGAAACGGCTCGTCGCCGAGGCGGACCGACTGATGGCCGGACACGCCGAGTTCTTCGGCGTGGACCGCGACGACCTCACCGACCCGGACTGGTCGTACGACCCGAAGACCGGGCGCCGGGCCCCGTCGGGCTACGCCTTCGACGTGCCGTACCGCGACGAGAACGTGGCCGGGGACATCAAGCAGATCTGGGAGCCGTCCCGGCACCAGTACCTGACCGTGCTCGCCGCCGCCTACGCGGTCACCGGGGACGAGCGGTACGCCGAGCGTGTCGCCGAGCATCTGCGGTCGTGGTGGGCGGCCAACCCGCCGCTGCAAGGCGTGCACTGGATCAGCGGCATCGAACTGGGCATCCGGCTGCTGTCCTGGGTGTGGATCCGCCGGCTGCTCGACGGCTGGCAGGGTGCGGCCGAACTGTTCGAGGAGAACTCGGTCGCGCTGAACCAGATCTGGCACCACCAGCGCTGGCTGGCCGCCTTCCCCAGCCGGGGCTCCTCGGCGAACAACCACGTCATCGCCGAGACCGCCGGGCAGTTCGCCGCGGCCTGTGCCTTCAACTGGTTCCCCTCGTCGGCGCGTTGGCGCTCCGACGCGCTGCGGTCGCTGGAGCGGCAACTGCGCGCCAACACCTTCGACTCCGGCCTCAACCGCGAGCTGGCCACCGAGTACCACGGACTCGTCCTGGAACTCGGCCTGGCCGCGGTGGCCGAGGCCGATGCCGCAGGCGTGCCGGTGCCCGAGTCGCTCCGGCTGGTGCTGCTGCGGATGACCGACGCGCTCGCGGCCGTCGTGGACAACCGGCTGCGCCCGCCCCGCCAGGGGGACGCGGACGACGGCTTCGGCCTGATCCTGGACGGCGCGGGCACCGACCGCTGGGGCTCGCTCCTTGCCACCGGCGACGCCGTGTTCGGCCGGCTCGACTGGTGGCCGGAGGTGACCGGCACCGATGTGCGCACCCCGCTGCTGGCCGCGCTCATCAGGCCGTACGCGAAGGACGCAACCGCCCGCCCGGCCACCAGGCCCGCGCACTTCGCCGACGCGGGGCTCACAGTCCTGCGCGGTCCGGAGGAGATCTGGTGCCGCTGCGACGGCGGTCCGCACGGCTTCCTGTCCATCGCCGCGCACGCCCACGCCGACGCGCTGTCCGTGGAGGTCCGGCACGACGGCATCGACGTGCTCGCCGACCCGGGGACGTACTGCTACCACGGGCAGCCCGAGTGGCGGCAGTACTTCCGCTCGACCCTCGGCCACAACACCCTCCAGCTGGACGGCGGTGACCAGTCCGTCTCCGGCGGCCCGTTCCTGTGGACCCGGCATGCGCGGACCCGCGTGCTGGACGTGGACAACTCCGGGGCGGGGGTGGCCCGTTGGGCCGCCGAGCACGACGGCTACCAGGGCTCGGTGCACCGCCGCCGGGTGGAACTCACGGCCGCAAGCCAGGAGTTGACGATCGTCGACGAGGTGCGCGGCCCGCGCCGGGACGTGCGGTTGGCGTTCCACCTCGGCCCGGCGATCGCCGCGGACCTGGTGGGGCACCGCGCGGTGCTCACCTGGATCCGGGACGGCGAGGGGCGTTCCGCCGTGCTCGACCTGCCGGAGCAGTTGTCCTGGCGGGCGCACCGCGGCGAGAGCGAACCGCCGCTGGGCTGGTACTCCGCCGGATTCGGGCGCAAGGAACCCACCACCACGCTGATCGGCACCGGATTCGCCGACGGCACGGACGGCTTCACCACCGTGCTCGGGTTCCGCGGGCAGGGGGGCGCGTGGGGAACATGAGACGGCACTGGGCGACGGCGGTCGCACTGCCGGCGCTGCTCCTGCTGACGGCGACCGGCTGCGACAGCACGTCGAGCGCCCCGGCCGCGACGAAGCCGGACGCCGCGCCGTCCACGGCCACGTCCGCCGCCCGGTCCGTGGCCCGGGTGTGCGCCAACCCCGCCGCCGGACCGGCGAAGGCGCCCGCGGGCGCGGTCACCGTGGACCCCAAGGTGGTCGGCGACCTGGCGGCGAAGACCAAGAAGAGCCCCCCGAACACCACGTTCTGGCTCAAGCCGGGCACGCACACGTTGGAACATGACCGCTACGCCCAGGTCATCCCGAAGAAGGGGGACCACTACATCGGCGCGCCGGGCGCCGTGCTCGACGGCCGGAAGGTCAACCAGTACGCCTTCACCGGCAACGCCGCCGACGTCACCATCCGCTATCTCACCGTGCGGGGATTCGTCGCACCGCAGGACGAGGGCGTCGTCAACCACGACTCGGCCGACGGATGGGTCGTCGAACACTCGACGATCAAGGACAACTCCGGCGCCGGACTGATGGCCGGCGCCCGCCAGCAGGTCCGCGCCGACTGCCTGCGCGACAACGGCCAGTACGGCATGAACGCCTACAAGGGCAACGGCCCCCTCACCGGCCTGGTGGTCGAGGGCAACGAGATCGTCGGAAACAACACCGGTGACTGGGAACGGAAGCAGAAGGGCTGCGGCTGCACCGGAGGCATCAAGTTCTGGGAGGTCAACGGCGCTGAGATCAGCGGCAATTGGGTGCACGACAACCGTGGCACCGGGCTGTGGGCGGACACCAACAACAACGACTTCCGTATCGAGAACAACGTGATCGAGGCCAACGACGGTGCCGCACTGATCTACGAGACGAGCTACAACGCGGTCATCCGCAACAACACCATCCGGCGCAACAACTGGGTCGAGGGCCGCAAGGCGGCCGACAGCGGCGACAACTTCCCGTACGCGACCGTCTACTTGTCCGAGTCCGGCGGCGAACCGCGGGTCAAGGCCCGCACCCACAAGATCGAGATCTACGGGAACGTGCTGGAGGACAACTGGTCCGGGATCACCCTGTGGGAGAACGCCGACCGGTTCTGCAACAGCCCGGCCAACACCTCCTCCGGTGACTGCACCCTGCTGGTGAAGAAGACGAGCAGTTGTGTGAGACCGGCGATCGCCAAGGCGCCGCTCTATTCGGACTGCCGGTGGAAGACCCAGTGGGTGGACATCCACGACAACCGCTTCGTGTTCGACGAGTCCGTCGTCAAGTGCACGGAGATGTGCGACCGCATGGCGGTGCTGTCCAACTACGGCACCTACCCGGACTGGTCGCCGTACCACGGCGAAGGGGTGGCCGACGCCATCACCGAGAAGCAGCACAACAGTTGGCACGACAACGTCTACGTCGGGCCGTGGAAGTTCGTCGCCGAGGACCAGAGCCGGGTGCTCGACTTCGGGCAGTGGCAGACGGCGCCGTACCAGCAGGACAAGGGCAGCACCCTCGACCTGCAGGCCGGTGGTTGAGATGAGCGAGAACTCGACACGTGGACCGGACACGGTCGAAACGCTGCCCGGCGCCGAACCCCGCCCGGCCGGCACACCGAAGATCGTCGGGATCGTCTGGGGGCTGCTGGTCCTCAACACGCTCGGCTCCGCCGGGGCGAAGACCATCGTCCCGCTGCCCCGCTCCCTCATCCAGATGGTCACCATGGGCTCGCTGGTCGCCGCGTTCGGCCTGGCGCTCGTGGTCAACCAGCGGGTGCGCGTCAGGTCCAGCGCCTACGTGCTGCTGCTGACCCTGCTGCTGGTGTCGAGCGTGATCTCCAGCGCGAGCCTGGAGTCCGGGATGGGCGCGCTGTTCCGCTGCTTCCGGCTGACCCTCTTCGTCGGCACCCTGTGGCTCCTCAGCCGCTGGTGGGACGGCAGCCTCACCTTCGTCCGCTACCACATCCGGGCCTACTTCGCGGTCCTCGGCTCGGTGGCCCTCGGCCTGGTCGTCTCCCCGGGCAAAGCACTGCCCGACCTCTACGGCGGACGCCTCGTCGGCGCGCTGTGGCCGCTCACCCCGCCGCAGATCGGCCAGTACGCGGCGGTGATCATCGGGCTCACCGCGCTGCTCGTCATCGGCAGACGGACCGACCGGACCAGCGCCGTGCTGGTCATCGTGCCGTCGCTGGTGCTGCTCGCGCTGACCCACACCCGGACGGCCACGCTCGGCCTGCTGCTCGGGCTGGCGCTGGCGATCGGCTCGCTCATCCTGACCAGTGGCGCGGCCCGCCGGTTCTTCAGCTGGTCGGTGCTGATCTCCGTGGTGGCCGCGGTCGGCTTCGCCTCCGCGCTGCAGACCTGGTTCCTGCGCGGCCAGAGCCAGGAGAACTTCTCCAGTCTCACCGGCCGGGCCAAGGTCTGGAACGCCCTGCTGTCCGCGCCCCGGTCGACCTCGGAGAAGCTGTTCGGCATGGGCCTCGGCGACAAGTCGTTCGGCGGGCTGCCGATCGACAACAGCTGGCTGGCCGTCTACAACGAGCAGGGCCTGATCGGTGTCACCCTCGTCGCGGTGATCATCGTCGTGCTGGGCGGCGTCGCGCTGCTGCGCCCGCCGTCCCTGCAGCGGGCCTGCGCGATCTTCCTGATCAGCTACTGCGCGATCGCCTCGTACACCGAGGCCGGCCTCGGCGACGCCTCGCCCTATCTGCTCCATCTGGCCCTGGCCGCCTCGCTGTTGGCGGCACCGGTCCAGGCCGCTCCGCTCTCGACGCAGCCCGGGAAGCCGCTCGCGAAGCGGCTCACGAAGCCCGAAGCCCCTCGACGGCACGTCCCGCGCTGGGCCCGTGGATCGGAGGTGAACTGAGCATGCACGTCCTCGTGGTGCACAACCGCTACAACTCGGCGCAGCCGAGCGGGGAGAACAACGTCGTCGACCAGGAGGTGGAGCTGTTGCGCGCGGCCGGCCACCGGGTCGAGCTGTTCGAGCGGCGCAGCGACGACATCGGCGCCCGCTCCCTCCTCGGCAAGGTCGCGGTACCGCTCCTGGTGCCGTGGAATCCGGGGGTGCGCAAGGAGTTGGCGGCCAAGCTGCGCGCCGAGCGGCCGGACGTGGTGCACGTCCACAACGTGTTCCCGCTACTGTCGCCCGCGGTCCTCGCCGCCTGCGCCGATGCCTCAGTGCCCGCCGTCGCCACGCTGCACAACTACACGCAGGTCTGCCCGCCCGGCACACTCCAGCGGGACGGCCGACCCTGCACCGAGTGCGTCGGCTCGACGCCGCTGCCCGCCGTCCGGCACGGCTGCTACCGCAACTCCAGCCTCGCGACCGTGCCGCTCGCGGTCAGCCTCTCGGTCAACCGGCGGCGCTGGTGGACCGGCGTGGAGCGCTTCCTCTGCATCTCCGCGGCCCAGCGAGATGTTCTGGTGAGCTCGGGCATGCCGGCCGAACGCCTCGCGGTGAAGCACAACTTCGTCCCCGAACCCGGCATCCGCCGGGAGGGCGGGGGCGAGCAACTGCTCTACCTCGGCCGCCTCGCCGAGGCCAAGGGCGTACGACTGCTCATGGCCGCGTGGGACGAGGTCGCGGCGGACGGCGGCGTGGGCGTCCCGCTCGCGATCGCCGGCACCGGGCCGCTGGAGAAAGAGGTGACCGCCTGGGCGGCCGGCCGGGACGACGTGCGCTACGTCGGCCTGCTGGACCCGGCGGAGTGCCGCAAGGCCATCGCGCGGTCCGTCGCCGTGATCGCGCCCTCGACCTGGCTGGAGGCGTTCGGCCTGGTGGTCGTGGAGGCGATGGCGGCCGGTGTGCCGACCGTCGCCGCAGGCCATGGCGCGTTCGTGGAACTCGTCGAGGACGGCGTCACCGGGCTGCTGCACCAGCCGGGTGACGCTGCCTCGCTGGCGTCCGGCATCCGCCGGATCGCGACCGACCCGGACCGCAACCGGGAGATGGGTGTGGCGGCCCGGCGCCGCTACGAGCAGGGATTCAGCCCGGCCGTCGGCCTGGAGCGCCTGCTGGAGGAGTACCGCACCGCGATCGCGGGACGGTCAGCACTGGCTCGTGGTGGGGACACCCACGCGGGCAGGGGGGATGGGGACAGCACATGACACGATGCCGACTCTGCGGCTCGGAAGCGATGGCGAGCGTCGTCGACCTGGGGGCGACACCGCCGTGTGAGAGCTTTCTCGCCGCGGACCAACTGGACCTGCCGGAACCGGCGTACCCGCTGCACCTGCGGGTCTGCACCGACTGCTGGCTGGCGCAGATACCGCCGCTGATCACGCCGGAGGAGACGTTCAAGGAGTACGCGTACTTCTCCTCCTTCTCGACCTCCTGGGTGGAGCACGCGCGCACCTTCGTCGACGGCGCGGTGGACCGCCTCGGCCTCGGCCCCGACTCCTTCGTGGTCGAGGTCGCGAGCAACGACGGCTACCTGCTGCGGCACGTGGTGGACCGGGGGATCCGCTGCCTGGGCATCGAGCCCTCGGTGAACGTCGGTGCCGCGGCGCGCGAGGCGGGTGTGCCCACGTTCACGGACTTCCTGAGCCCCGACACCGGCTCCGCCGTCCGCGCCGAGCACGGCCCGGCGAACCTGGTCGTGGCCAACAACGTGTACGCGCACATCCCCGACGTGGTCGGCTTCACCCAGGGCCTGCGCGCCCTGGTCGCCGACGACGGCTGGGTCTCCATCGAGGTGCAGCACCTGCTGACCCTGATCGAGGAGAACCAGTACGACACGATCTACCACGAGCACTTCCAGTACTACACGGTCGCCTCCGCGATCCGGGCCCTCGCCAGCGGCGGACTCACCCTCGTGGACGTCGAGTTGCTGCCCACGCACGGCGGCTCCATCCGGCTGTGGTCCCGCCCGGCCGAGATCGCGAGGGAGCCCTCGCAGCGGGTGGCCGACGTACTGGCGCGCGAAAAGGCCGCCGGGCTGCAGGAGTTGGCCGGGTACACCGAGTTCTCCGCCCGGGTCGCCAAGGTGCGCCGGGATCTGCTGCGGTTCCTCATCGACGCGGCCGAGCGGGGCGAGACGGTCGTCGGCTACGGCGCCCCGGGGAAGGGCAACACCCTGCTCAACCACTGCGGCATCCGGCCCGACCTGCTCGCGTACACGGTCGACCGCAACCCGTACAAGCACGGCCGGTTCACCCCCGGCACCCGCATCCCGATCCTGCCGCCCGAGCAGATAGCCACCGACAAACCGGACTACGTCCTCGTCCTCCCGTGGAACCTGCGGGCCGAACTGGCCGAGCAGCTGTCCTACGTGCACGAGTGGGGCGGCCGACTGGTCTTCCCGATCCCGGAACTGAGCATCGTCGAGGTCGCGCAGTCGAAAGAGGTCACAGCATGAAGGTCGTCCTGTTCTGCGGCGGTTACGGGATGCGCATGCGCAACGGAACCTCCGACGACGTCCCCAAGCCCATGGCGATGGTCGGGCCCAGACCCCTGATCTGGCACGTCATGCGCTACTACGCGCACTTCGGGCACAAGGAGTTCATCCTGTGCCTCGGCTATGGCGCCCACCACATCAAGGACTTCTTCCTCAACTACGAGGAGACGGTGTCCAACGACTTCGTGCTGCACGGCGGGCAGACCGAGCTGCTCTCCACCGACATCGCCGATTGGACGATCACTTTCGCCCAGACCGGCATCGAGTCGCCCATCGGTGAGCGGCTGCGCCGGGTGCGCCACCACCTGGACGGCGACGAGATGTTCCTCGCCAACTACGCCGACGTGCTGACCGACGCCCCGCTGCCGGAGATGATCGACCGGTTCGCCGCGCGCGACGCCGGGGCGTCGATGATGGTCGTACCGCCCCAATCCTCCTTCCACTGCGTGGAGTTGGGCGAGGACGGCCTGGTCGGAGGCATCACCGCGGTGAGCGACATGCCGCTGTGGGAGAACGGCGGCTACTTCGTGCTCCGCCAGGAGGTCTTCGACCACATACCGGAGAACGGCGACCTGGTCGCCGACGGCTGCTCCCAACTCGCCAAGCGGGGACGGCTGGTGGCACACCAGCACCGCGGCTTCTGGAAGCCGACCGACACCGTGAAGGAGCGGGCCGCGCTCGACGAGGCCTACGCGCGGGGCGACCGCCCGTGGGCCGTGTGGGAGCGGGACAGCGCGGGGGTGCGTGCGTGATCAGGCTCGGAGCCGGCCGGCTCGACCGGATCGTCGTCGTGGGTGCCCACTGCGACGACATCGGCATCGGTGCGGGTGGCACCCTGCTGACGCTGTGCCAGGCCAGACCGGGCATCCGCGTCGACGCGCTGGTGCTCTCCGGCGGCGGCAGCGAGCGCGAGCAGGAGGAACAGGCCGCGCTCACCGCCTTCTGCCCGGGGGCAGACCTGCGGCTGACCGTGCACAAACTGCCGGACGGCCGCCTGCCCGCGCACTGGGAGGAGGCCAAGGCCGCCGTCGAGGAACTCCGCGCACAGACCGAGCCGGAACTGGTCCTCGCGCCGCGCACCGACGACGCCCACCAGGACCACCGCGGCCTGGCGCAGTTGATGACCACGGCGTTCCGCGACCACCTCGTGCTCGGCTACGAGATCGTCAAGTGGGACGGCGACCTCGGCCGGCCGGCGGCCTACCAGCCGCTGGAGACCGAGACCGCCGAAGAGAAGGTAAGGCTGCTGCAGGAGCACTACCCCTCGCAGCGGCACCGCCCGTGGTACGACCGGGAGGCCTTCCTCGGCCTCGCCCGGATCCGCGGTATCGAATGCCACGCGCGCTACGCCGAGGCCTTCGCCGTCACCAAACTCACGCTCAACCTGGGGGGTTGAACACCTTGCGCGTACTACTGACCGGACACCAGGGATATCTGGGCACCGTGATGGCACCCGTCCTCACCGTCGCCGGACACGAGGTCGTCGGCCTCGACTCCGGCCTGTTCGCCGACTCCGTCCTCGGCCCGCGGCCCGCCGACCCGCCGGGCGTGCGGGTGGACCTGCGCGACCTCACCGCCGAGCACGTGGCCGGGTTCGACGCTGTCATCCACCTGGCCGCGCTCTCCAACGACCCGCTCGGCTCGCTGGCGCCGGAACTCACCTACGAGATCAACCACCACGCGTCCGTACGACTGGCAAAACTGGCCCGCGACGCCGGAGTTCGGCGCTTCCTGTACGCGTCGACCTGCTCCGTCTACGGCGCCTCCGGCGGCGACGACCTCGTGACCGAGGACGCCCCGCTGCGCCCGGTGACGCCGTACGCCGAGTCGAAGGTGCGGGTCGAGGACGACGTGCACGCGCTGGCCGACGACGACTTCACGCCGGTGTTCATGCGCAACGCCACCGCCTTCGGCTTCTCGCCCCGGCTGCGCGCCGACATCGTGCTGAACAACCTGGTGGGCCACGCGCTGCTCTCCGGCGAGGTGCTGGTCCTCTCCGACGGCACCCCCTGGCGCCCGCTGGTGCACGCCGCCGACATCGCCCGCGCCTTCACGGCCGCGCTCACCGCGCCGCGCGAGGCGGTCCACGACCGGGCCTTCAACATCGGCAGCGAGATCAACAACGTCACCGTCGCAGAGATCGCCGAGCAGGTCGCCGAGGCGGTGTCCGGCGCGAAGGTGGTGATCACCGGCGAGAACGGCGCCGACCCGCGCTCGTACCGGGTGGACTTCTCCCGCTTCCGCACCGCCATCCCCGACTTCGACTGCGAGTGGACGGTGAAGCAGGGCGCGCTCGAACTCGCCGACGCCTACCGGAAGTTCGACCTGACCCGGGAGGACTTCGAACAGCGCTTCACCCGTCTCGCCGTGCTCAAGGCGGCCTCCGACGCCGGCACCGTCGACGACACCCTGCGGTGGCGCCGATGACAGCGGTCGGCGAGGAGATGCACGCACTGGTGGAGCGGCTGTACCCGCTCTGCCGGAGCATCACCGGCGACGGGGTGCGCGCCACCCTGGACATCGTCGGCGAGTACGTCCCGTTGCAGGTGCACGAGGTGCCGACCGGGACGCAGGTGCTCGACTGGACGGTTCCGCAGGAGTGGAACATCCGGGACGCGTACATCGCCGACAGCTCGGGTCGGCGGGTCGTCGACTTCGCCGAGTCCAGCCTGCACGTGCTCGGCTACAGCGTGCCGGTGTCGCGGACCATGCCGCTCTCCGAGCTGCGCGCACACCTGCACACGCTGCCGGACCACCCGAACTGGGTGCCGTACCGCACGAGTTACTACAAGCCGGACTGGGGATTCTGCCTGGCCCAGGAGACTCTGGACGCGCTGCCCGACGGCGAGTACGAGGTGCGCGTCGACTCCACCCTGGCGGACGGCCACCTCACCTACGCCGAGCACGTGGTCCCCGGGCAGGTGGCCGACGAGGTCATCGTCTCCTGCCACGTCTGCCATCCGTCGCTGGCCAACGACAACCTGGCCGGCATCGCGGTCGCGACCTTCCTGGCCCGCGCGCTGGCGGAGCAAACGCCGTACTACACCTACCGGTTCATCTACGCCCCCGGCACCATCGGGGCGATCACCTGGCTGGCCCGCAACGCGGAGCGGATCGACCGGGTCAAGCACGGGCTCGTCCTTGCCTGCGCCGGAGACACGGGCCAACTGACTTACAAACAGAGCAGGCGCGGCAATGCGGAGATCGACCGCGTGCTGCAACACGTACTGACCGCGTCCGAACGACCGCACCACATCAACGAGTTCACGCCGTACGGCTACGACGAGCGGCAGTACTGCTCACCCGGGTTCAACCTCGGCGTGGGCTCGCTCAGCCGGACCCCGTACGCCGGGTACCCCGAGTACCACACCTCGGCGGACAACCCGGACTTCGTCTCCCCGGAGGCGATGGCCGACACCCTCGCCGTCTGCCGCGAGGCGTTCGCCGTTCTCGACCGCAACCGGCGGTACCTCAACCTCAGCCCTTACGGCGAACCGCAGTTGGGCCGACGCGGGTTGTACGACGCGCTCGGCGGCCGCAGCGACACCAAGCAGGCGCAGATGGCCATGCTGTGGGTGCTCAACCTCTCCGACGGCGAGCACAGTCTGCTGGACGTCGCCGAGCGGTCCGGGCTGCCGTTCGACAGCGTCGCCGGAGCGGCCGACGCCCTGCACGAGGCCGGACTGATCAAGACATGACACCGATGACCACCGACGGGGAGAATCCTCAGACGACGGCGAGACCCGCCCGGTCCGCCAAGCGGGCCCTCGTCGGCCGGCTCTCCTGGGGACTGGCCGACCAGGCGGCCTCCAGCATCAGCAACTTCGCGGTGGGCATCTACGTGGCCCGCTCCCTGGGGGTGACCGCGTTCGGCGTGTTCAGCCTCGCCTGGGTGACCTACGGCGTGGTGCTCAACGTCTCCCGCGGCCTGGCCACCGACCCGCTCGTGGTCCGCTTCAGCGGAGTGCCCCAGGCGTCGTGGCGCGGGGCGGTGGCCCGCTCGACGGGCACCGCGCTCGGCGTCGGCACGGCCCTCGGAGTGCTGTGCCTGGCGGCCGGACTCGGCCTCGGCGGCCGGGTCGGGCCCGCCTTCGCCGCCCTCGGCCTCATGATGCCGGGGCTGCTGCTCCAGGACGCCTGGCGGTTCTCGTTCTTCGCCGCCGGAGACGGGCGGAAGGCGTTCGTCAACGACATCGTGTGGGGCATCGCGCTCGTCCCGGCCATGGTGGTGGCGGCCCATGTCGACACCGTGGCCGCCTTCGTGCTCGCCTGGGGTGCGTCCGCCACGGTCGCGGCGGGATACGGCTGCGCCCAGTCCGGCATCCGGCCCCGGCCGGCCCAGGCCCGCGGCTGGCTGCGCGAACAGCGCGACCTCGGCTACCGGTACCTGGTCGAGAACGTCAGCCTCAGCGGCGCGAGCCAACTGCGGGCGTACGGCCTCGGCGTGATCGTCGGAGTGAGCGCGGTGGGCGCGGTGCGCGGCGCCGAACTCCTCCTCGGCCCCTTCCTCGCCGTACTCATGGGGCTCTCCCTGGTCACCGTCCCGGAGGCGGCCCGCGTGCTGCGGCAGGCCCCGCACCGACTGGGCAGGTTCTGCCTCTACCTCGGCGGGGGACAGGCCACCGGAGCCCTGCTCTGGGGCTCGGCGCTGCTGCTGATGCCGGGCAGGCTCGGAAAGCTGGCGCTCGGCGACGTCTGGCACTCCTCCTCGCACCTCATCGTGCAGATCACCCTCAGCGTCGCGGGGGCGGGCCTCGGCACCGGCGCGGCGGCCGGACTGCGCGCGCTCGGCGCGGCCCGGCGCAGCCTGCGCTGCCAACTGTTCGCCTCCGCCTGCTACGTCGGCGGCGGACTCGGCGGAGCGGCCCTCGGCGGTACGGCGGGCTCGGCCTGGGGCGTCGCCGCCGCGACCATCAGCGGCTCGGCCGTGTGGTGGCTGCAACTGCGCTCCGCCCTGCGCGAGCGCCACCGCGAACCCATCCCCGAAGTGAGGACCTCATGACCGACCGACCGAGGCTGAGCATCGGCCTGCCCGTGTACAACGGCGAGGAGTACCTGGCCGAGTCGTTCGACGCCCTCCTCGGCCAGACCTACGAGGACTTCGAACTGGTCGTCTCCGACAACGCCTCGACCGACGGCACCGAGACCATCTGCCGCAAGTACGCCGCGCAGGACTCCCGCATCCGGTACCACCGCCTGCCCCGCAACATCGGCGCCACTCCGAACCACAACCTCGTGTTCACCGAGTCCCGCGGCGAGTTGTTCAAGTGGGCCTCGCACGACGACCTCTACGGCCGCGACCTGCTGACGCGCTGCATAGAAGCACTGGACGAGCGGCCGGACGTCATCCTCGCGCACACCGACCAGGCGGTCATCGACGGCGAAGGCCAGGTGACGGTGCCCTACGACTACACGCTCGCCACCGGCTCGCCGCACGCCCCGGAGCGCTTCCGCAGTCTGCTGTTCGAACCGGGTGGCGACGACTTCTACGGAGTGATCCGGGCCGACGTGCTGCGTCGGGTGAAACCGATGGACAGCTACCACCACGCGGACCGCACGTACGTCGCCGAGATCACCCTGCACGGACGCTTCCACCAGGTGCCGGAACTGCTCTACTTCCGCCGCGACCACCCCACCCGCGCCGAACGGGCCAACCCCTCCAAGCGCGCCCGCTGCGTCAACCTCGACCCGCGCCGGGCGGGCGCGCTGCACCCGACGCCCCGGCTGCTCGCCGAGTACATCTGGGGCTTCGCCTCCGCGATCCGGCGGGCACCGCTGTCCCCGGCCGACCGGCGTGCCTGCTACCGCCACCTGGCCTCCTGGATGACCAGCCGGGTCCGCCCGGGTGCCGGCGAGCGCGTCGAGGACCGCGCCCCGGTCGACCCCGCCCAGCTCACGGTCTCCGTGGACGCCCTGGTCGCCGGCCGCGAGGGGAGGCACGCATGACGTCCGCGGACTCAACTCCCGTACGGGTCGGGGTGTTCGGCCTGCTCGGCTCCGGCAACCTCGGCAACGACGGGTCGCTCGAAGCCGTCCTCGGGTACCTGCGCGCCGAGCATCCGGAGGCGGCCGTGGACGCGCTGTGCGGCGGGCCCGAGGCCGTGACGGCCCGGTTCGGGATTCCCGCCACGCGCCTGCACTGGAACCGCGCGGAGTACCGGACCGCGTCACGTGTGGGCGCGATCGCGTCGAAGGGGCTCGGCAAACTCGTCGACGTCTTCCGCACCGCCGCCTGGGTGCGCCGGCACGACGTCGTGATCGTGCCCGGCATGGGTGTCCTGGAGGCCACCCTGCCGCTGCGGCCCTGGGGCTTCCCGTACTCCCTGTTCCTGCTCTCCGCGAGCGGCCGGTTGCTCGGCACCCGGGTCGCGCTGGTCAGCGTCGGCGCCGCCGAGATCCGCAACCGGCCCACCCGCGCCCTGGTGCGCTGGTCAGGCCGCCTGGCCGCCTACCGGTCCTACCGGGACGCTCAATCCCGGGACGCCATGCGGGCGATGGGCGTGGACACCGCGCGCGACGAGGTCTACCCGGACCTCGCCTTCTCCCTGTCTGCACCGCCCGCGAACGCGCCCTCGGACGCGCCGGGCACGGTCTGCGTCGGCGTCATGGACTTCCACGGCGGCAACGACGACCGCGCCCGGGCCGACGAGATCTACCAGCGGTATCTCGACGGCACGATCCGGTTCGTTCGCACGCTGGTCGAGGAGGGTCGGCCGGTCCGGCTGCTCACCGGCGACCAGTGCGACGCCTCCGTGGTCGCCGCGATCCTCGACGCGGTCGACTCACCACTGGTCACCGCCGCCGAACCGGCCTCCCTGGCCGACCTGATGACGGAGATGGCGGCCGCCGACACCGTGGTGGCGGTCCGGTACCACAACCTGATCTGCGCGCTGAAGACCGGCACACCGGTGCTCGCCCTCAGCTATGCGGCCAAGAGCGACGCGCTCATGGACCGGATGGGCCTCGGCGCGTACTGCCACCCGGCCCGCGAAGTCGACGCAGACCGGTTGCTGGAGCAATTCCGGGCGTTGGAGAAGCGATCGCCCGAGCTGCGACAGACGCTCGCCGAGCGGAACCAGGACGCCACCCGCCAACTCGACCGCCAGTTCGCCGCCTTGACCGCGGCCCTGTTCCCGGCGACCGACCGCACCCACGCCCACGCTCGGCAGGAGTCTCCATGAAAGCGACCGAAGTCCCGGAGATAGCAGGCGCGTTCCTGTTCGAGCCGACGCCGTACGCCGACGAACGCGGCTTCTTCTGCCGCACCTTCGACGCCGACGTGGTCCGCTCGGTGGGCCTCGACCCCCACGCCTTCGTCCAGGACAGCGTGTCCCGCTCGGTCCGGGGCGTGGTGCGCGGTCTGCACCTGCGATCCGGCGCCGGCGAGGCCAAGTTGGTGCGGTGCTCGTACGGGAAGATCTTCGACGTCGTCGTGGACCTGCGGCCGGATTCTCCGACTTACCGCCGTTGGGTTTCCTTTGAACTCACAGGAGAATCACAACCAACTCTTTACATTCCCGCGGGATGCGCGCACGGTTTTCAGGCAGTGACCGACACCGCCGACACCTCGTACCGCATCGACCGCCCGCACGATCCGGCCGAGGACGTGACCATCGCCCACGACGACCCGGAACTGGCCATTCCCTGGCCGCTGCCGGTTGCACTGATGTCCCAGCGGGACCGAGAGGCGCCGAGTCTCGCCGAGGTCCTGAAGCACAAAGAAAGCTGAGGTCCCGTGGACACCGAAGAGTTCCACCTGCCCCTGTCGCGGACAGCCAACGAGCGGCTGCACGCCATGATCCCCGGGGGCGCTCACACCTATGCCAAGGGCGACGACCAGTACCCGGAGAACCTGGCCCCGGTCATCAGCCATGGCAGCGGTGCCCACGTGTGGGACGTCGACGGCAATCGCTACATCGAGTACGGCTCGGGCCTGCGGTCGGTCAGCCTCGGCCACGCCCACCCGCGCGTGGTCGAGGCGGTGCGGCGGGAACTCGACCGCGGCAGCAACTTCGTCCGGCCGTCCATCGTGGAGGTCGAGGCCGCGGAACGCTTCCTGGCCACGGTGCCGACGGCCGAGATGGTGAAGTTCGCGAAGAACGGCTCCGACGCCACCACCGCGGCGATACGGCTCGCCCGCGCCGTCACCGGGCGCCCGCGGGTGGCCATCTGCGGGGACCACCCGTTCTTCTCCGTGGACGACTGGTTCATCGGCACCACGCCGATGTCGGCGGGCATCCCGGCGGCGACCACGGACCTCACCGTGGCGTTCCCCTACGGGGACCTGGCCGCCGCGGAGGATCTGCTCACCCGGTACCAGGACGAGGTCGCCTGTCTGATCCTCGAACCCGCCACCCACACCGAGCCGCCGCCCGGGTACCTCGCCGGCCTGCGCGAGCTGGCCGACCGGTACGGCTGCGTACTGATCTTCGACGAGATGATCACCGGCTTCCGCTGGTCCGAGGCGGGCGCCCAGGGCCTGTACGGCGTCGTCCCCGACCTCTCCACGTTCGGCAAGGCGCTCGGCAACGGACTCGCCGTCTCCGCGCTGGCCGGGCGCCGCGACCTGATGGAGTGGGGCGGGCTGCGGCACTCCGGCGACCGGGTGTTCCTGCTGTCCACCACGCACGGTGCGGAAACGCATTCCCTGGCAGCGGCCATGGCCGTGCAGGCCACCTACGTCGAGGAGGGCGTCACCGCGCGGCTGCACGCCCTCGGCGAACGGCTGGCGGCCGGTGTCCGCGAGGCGGCGGCCGGCATGGGCGTCGGCGAGCACGTCGTCGTCCGGGGCCGGGCCAGCAATCTGGTCTTCGCCACCCTTGACGAGAACGGGCAGCCGTCTCAGGAGTACCGCACCCTGTTCCTGCGCCAGCTCCTCGCGGGCGGCGTGCTGGCCCCGTCCTTCGTGGTGAGCAGCGCACTGGAGGACGCGGACATCGACCGCACCGTCGACGTGGTGGCCCAGGCATGCGCGGTGTACCGGAAGGCGCTGGACGCCGCCGACCCCACCCCCTGGCTCGCCGGGCGACCGGTGAAGCCCGTGTTCCGCCGCTCGGTGTGACGAGACGACACGTGACGTGACGTGACCTGGCGTCAGCGACGCTCCCGCGGACCGGCGTCGGCCGTTCGGTCGCCCAGTCGGTCGGCCGTTCGGTCGCCCAGCCGGTCGGCCGTCCGGTCGACCAGCCACGCGGTCGCCGGTATCACCACCAGCGCGGTGCACCAGCCGCCGAGGACATCGGTCGGGTAATGCGCGCCCAGGGCGACCTGCGCCCAGCCCATGGCAGCGCCGGCGACCAGCGCCGCGGCGAACACGAGTGAGGTGCCGGCCGTCCTGCCGAGGCCGAGCCGGCCGGTCGCGAGCAGCGCCACCACGAGGGCGAGCGCGGTGAAGAAGGCGGTGTGCCCGCTCGGGTAGGACAGGTTCTCGTCGCCGTGGATGGTACGTCCCACCAGGTGTTTGAGCAGCGTCGCCGTCCCCACGGTGATGCCGACGCCGGCAACGACGAGCACGGCTGCGCGAGGACGCCGAAGCAGCAGGCAGCCCGTCACGATGGCCACGATCAGCGTCGCCGATCCGGCGGGCTCCCCCAAGAAGTCCATGGCCAGAGCGACTTGCCGCCACGGCGACCGCACACCGTCCACCGCCGTCTGGATCCACATGTCCACGCCGCCGGGCTCGCTGTGGCCGGCATACAGGACCCCGAGCGCGACGACCACCAGCGCGGCGAGGGCCGCAATCAGCCCGAGCCACACGCGCAGCGATGGGGGCAGCACCGCGGGCGCCGGCCGGCCGGTCACACGCCCACCGCGTCCGGTCGACCTGCGGTGGTGACCTTCTTGTCCACCGTCCGCAGCGTCGGGCGTGGCGGGATTACGTCGCCGCCCGGCCGGCGCCGCGGGACCGCAACAGGACGCTGGCCGCGGCCCACGACGGCGGGGCGCTGTTTCCGGACGACTCCGACGACCGTAAGTCCAGGTACGCCACGGCCTGTGTGTCCCGTCAAGTCCTCGGCTCCCGGACCGAGCAAGGTTCCAAACCCGTCAAGCACGAACTGGGCTGGGGCGACTTCCACTTCCGCTCCGGCCAGGCGATCCAACGCGAGCCCCCCGTCGTGTCCGACCCACGCTTCTGCGATCACAACTGCCCCGCGGACACCCGCTCCTGGCCTCCACGACTCCGCGGGAGCCGTAAGTCTTTGCAGCCCCGAACTCACCGGCCTGGCCTTCACCCTGCCCAAGGGCATCAGGATCAGCCTCTATTTGTCAGCCTAACCAACAATCCGGTCGCGGCAAACCGCCGTCGGACAGTCGCGAAGTGTGAGCCGCACCCCTGTCTCGTAGTGTCCCTGAAGGCATGACTCCGAGGCTCAGGTTCGCCATGGCCTCCGGCATTTGACCGAAACTGGCTACCTACCTCTCTACGAGGTAGATCTCACTGAACTCGTCAATGCCGAGGAAGTGCCCTCTGACGTCGATCCCGGGTCCGTAGACGTTCACATACAACCCTCCCACCACGCAGCTCCCCCCGATCGAGGGCCGATCAGTTCAGTACTCACGGCTCACCGTCGTTGGTCCGCCAAGGGCCCCGGGTGCTGCGTCGGGCAGAAGAACCGACATGTACCGACGTCAGGATCCGGCAGCGGACACATGGCGAGCCAACTCGGTGGCCAGGCGTTGCATGACCGTGCGGTTGGCGCGTCGTATCCTGGCCCGGACGACGGGTGTCAGCAGACGGTCGGCGAGCGGGACGCGCGACCAGGCGTACGTGAACGTCACGTGACTCCCGCCGGTCTGCAGCGGTTCGATGGTGTAGGTGCCCTGGGCCAGGCGTCGGCCGGCCGCGCTGATGTTCCGTTCGACGATGCGTCGCGGCGGGTCGGCCTCGACGACCTCGATGGTGACGTCGGTCTTCATGCCGCCCAGCGCCGCGGTGACCGTGGCGCACGATCCGATGCCCTGGCCGGGGCCGCTGTAGCGCCATCCGGTCAGGTAGTGGTTGGTGAATCGCTCATGGTGAGCCATGACATCGAGGAAGTCGTAGACCTGCTCGGGCGTCTGCGGTACGTCGATCGACACGCTGACAGACTTCATGTACCACACGGTACACAGGGCATGTACCAATTGGTACACTCGTGACGTGACGAATACGGACGGCCCACATCCTGAGGGCGGGGCAGCGCCCGGCACGGACGCGGGTCGGCGCGCTGAATTGGTGAACGCGGCCGTCGATTACGTCGCGGCACACGGCATCGCGGACCTGAGCCTGCGTGGCCTGGGCGCCGCGATCGGCGTCAGTCACCGCATGCTGATCCACTATTTCGGCTCCAAGGAACACCTGTTCGTCGAGATCGTCCGGACGTCGGAGCAGCGCCAGCGTGATGTGCTGTCCCGGCTCCGCCTGGAACCCGGTCTCTCGCCCGCGGATGCTGCGCGGCTCCTCTGGCAGCAGCTGACGGACCCTCGACTGGCCGGTCAGGAGCGGCTCTTCTTCGAGATCTACGGGCACGCGCTGCGGGGCCGCCTCGAGGCTGCCCCGCTCCTCGAAGGGCTCGTGAACGACTGGCTGGAGCCGCTCGTGGCCGCCGAGGTCGCCTCAGGGGTGGACCCTGCCGTGGCCCGGAACCGCGCCAGGCTGGGACTCGCCACCGTCCGCGGTCTGCTGCTCGACCTGCTCGCCACTGGTGACCGCGATGGCGTCAACGCGGCGATGGAGGACTTCCTCCAGCTGTACTACGGCTCGAAGTGACGGAGCCGCCGCTCAGGCCGGGCGGCAGGGCTGGTCACGCATCCTCAGCCGGGTGGGGCGGTGAGCCCGCCAGTGGCGAGGCGTCTTCGTACCGGACCTCGTAGACACGCTCGGCGAACTTCCAACCGTCGCCGGTGCGCTGGTAACGGTCATGGTAGATGGCGTAGTTCAGCCCTCCGCGGCCGTCGCGGCCACGCCCGACTTCTGACATATACGCGCGGCCCGACGCGGTGTCGCCGTCAAGCTGGATCACGCCCGGGTGCGTATTCTGCACAAGAAAGTCCACGACATCCGGCACCCGCCTGCCCCAGGCGCGGATCGGCTCCTGCCCTTCGAGTTCAACGGGGATGTTGGGCATACGCCATACGCCGTCCGGTGTGAACAGCAAAGCGATGCGGTCGTAGTCGCGCATCATCACCGCGTCGGTGAACTCACCGCGCAGCGCCTCGATCTCGACGCGATCCGCGATGGCCTGAAAGTCACTCATCGGTTTCCTCCTCATCGCTTTGAACTCGGTGCACGATGTTCGTCTCAGCAGTACGACGACAAGGCCCTCCGGAATGTGACACGTCCCCGCTCAGAGCGCACCGCAATGAGGATCCGCCGACACGAATGGCACGAACGGCACGAACAGCACGAACGGCACGACACGCGTCGGCTGGTCCAGAGCCAGGCTTCGGCGACCGCGCTCGGCATGTGCCTGCTCGCATGATGCATACCGAGGCGCGGGAGCGAAGAAGTTGGCGGGCGGCAGCGGGGCGCCCAGGCCGGAGTCCCGTGCAGGGAGCGGTCCCGTGCAGGGAACGGGAGTAGAGACGCAGCATCGGTTGTGGCTGGTTGGTCTGGACTGGGCCATCTCGCGGCGCATGCTCATCAGCGCCGTGCTGGCCGTGTCGTACCGGAGTCTGATCCCCGCTCTGGGCATCGGCATGGGCAACGCGGGCTGCTTTGCCGGGGGACTTCGGGCATGGGTCAGACTCTCGTCATGAGTACCAAGCGACGCCGACTCGGCACGGGCCCGACCGCCAGCAGCAGCACCCCGTCCGTGGAGGAGTCCCCACGGCTTCTGCCCGTCGAACGAGTTGACCTCGGGGGACTCCTGAACGCTCCCGAGCAGAGCGATCCGGAGCTGACGCGGTCGCGCCGTCGGCCCCTTCGCCCTCCTGCGGTGGGGGACTGACCGGCAGCCGCCTCGGACTCCTTGATCCACGCCTACGAGTTGAGGCGCCGATGGGAATACGTGGTGGGCGAGCAGCACCCGCCCGTCCGGGGTGCTCACGGCGTACGCCGGGGCTGCGCTGCTGGTGTGCTTGAGCAGCCCACCATCTCGGCCATGGCCCTCTCGCCCGCAGGTCGGCGGCCCGCACCTCGTGTACCAGCCCTGGAAGCCATGAACAGGCGCAGGCCGCCGGGACACGGGCGCGTCGGCTGCCGCCGGTGCGGTGCCTGACGCATCCGTACGGCCGCGATGCGAGGTGGCAGGCCTGGGGCTGAGCATTTGTTCTTGAAGCCAGAACGACCGTGCTCTGGGGAGGAGTTCCGGCGCAGGGGCCAACGCGCGGAGGAGCACTGTTGGCAAGAATCAGCCGCGCGTGCGCCCGCACACTGACCGAGTTGGCTTCCGTCCCATCCCTGCGGGGGGTTTAGCCAAGGGAGCGGATCAGGCGCTTCCGCAACCGCATAGCCTACTTTCCGTAGTCGCTTGGCTACTTTGAGTGGAAGGAAGTTTGGGATGCGTCCCAAGTCTGCGGGCCGGCTGGCGGTCCTTGCCTCAACAGTCCTGGTGCTGGTCGGCGGGGTGAGCGTCGGCGCGGCACAGGCTCAGGTGCCCGGTGGGCCCATCACGTACTCGATCGTGTTCTCCAACCCCCGGGAGAGCGACGACAACGACCTGCCCGAGCCCTACGGTGAAGTCGTGGTGAGGGCCCCGTGGGGCCAGCAGACCGCCTTGTGGGAACACCCGGACCGGGACATCAACACCCCCACCCTGCCCCGCTATCCGCTGTTCGGCGGTGCCGAACACCGGTTCGTCCCGCACCCCGTCACCGAGGTGTGCGCCTTCGTGGGCGAGGACGACACCGGCATCAACGACGACGACGTCCTCGCCGACGGCTGCGTGCCCTACACGGGCCCCGGCGAATACACCATCAGCGCCGAAGGCGGATCCGTGACCGTCACCGTGTACAACTTCGGCTGACGTTCCAGCACACCGATGCTCTGGTGCCCCGGGGAGACGTGTCTACCCCGGGGCACCAGGCCAGTCGGGGGACGAATCCGGCCGACGGCGGTGAGGTCGTGCGCCTGACTCGGGGCGGCAGGGTCACGAAGCCCGGCTCGCTCTTTGGCCTGCTCACGGTCGTGACCGCTGGAAGTGGACGCGCACGGCCGAAGCCATCGGCCCCCGGTTTGGCAGTCCGCCCTGGTCGGCCCAATAGAGGGGACAGCGCACCCTGACCATCTCGCCGACCACGCGAGACCGAAGAACACCTCTTGCTTCGCTATCGCGTGGGAGAAGGTGTCGGCGCAGGGCCACTCCTTGGTGCATCTGCGGATCGCCCACTGCGCCGCGCAGGTACGCGAGAGCCTGCACGCGCTCGACCGCGTCCTCGGGGAGGGTGCAGGGCCGTCGGCTCAGCCTCTGTGCGGGCGCCTGGGATCTGCACCCGCCCTGCCGCGTAACGGTGCGTGCGGCCGTTACGGCATGCAGGACCGTTTCGGTGCGCTCCACGACCTCGCGCACCCGCTGCTGAAGGGCTGTGGGATGCCGCCATGTTCATCTCCCAGGTGATATCCGACAGGTGATCACCGTTAACGCTTACGAGGGTTTACCGGTCATTGGGGGTCGGGACGGGCGGCGCCGACAGTCGGCGGGCGGCAAACACGGACTCCAGTGCGGCCCTGCGCCGTCGGGACGGCCACCCAGTCGTGTCCGTCTCGGACAGCCGCAACGGATCGAACGCGACGAAGTGGGCTGGCCACTCCGCCGCCCGGGCCGCCCCGGCACCGCGCCGGGCAAACCGGTTCTGCAACCGCTCGAACGCGAGGCGGCCCGCGGCGTCCCATACGACCAACTCACCGTTTATGTGAGCTACCAGGGCTGTCTCATGCCAGGCCGTCTACTGCTGCTGCAGTAGGAACCGGTGCGGTTGCAGTAGAGACGAAGTACCCGCAGGAGCAGGAAGACCGGGCCGGTGCCGTCGGGCGAGGCTTGGCAGGTTCGTTCCGGCATTGATCTGGGGTGTTTCTGCTGATGGCAGCTTTGTTGTACCGGCTGGGCCGGGGGGCCTTCCACCGCCGGTGGCTCGTGGTGTTGTTGTGGCTGGCGGTGCTGGCGGGAGTGGTGGCCGCGGCGAGCCGGGCTCCGGCGGCGCCGCCCGACGACGACACCATCCCCGGGACCGAGTTGCAGCAGGCGAACGACCTGCTGGCGCGGGACTTCCACGCCAATCCTGACGGAGCGAGCGCGCAGTTGGTGTTCGTGGCTCCGGACGGGCGCAAGGTCACGGCCTCGGCGTACGAGAAGGCGATCGGTGAGGCCGTGGAGGTGGCGGCCGGCTCCTCGCAGGTGGTCGGCGCGAGCGATCCGTTCGAGGAGCACACGGTGAGCGCCGACGGCTCCACGGCTCTGGCGACGGTCAACTACAAGTCCGTCGCGGACGACCTCACCACAGGGACGAAGAACGCGCTGCAGGATGCCGCTGAGCGGGGCAGGGCGGCCGGTCTGACGGTGGAGGTCGGCGGCAACGCGCTGCACGCCAGTCCTTCGGACAGCGGCGTGGCGGTGAGTGTGGCGGTGGCCGCGCTCGTGCTGGTGCTGACGTTCGGGTCGCTGGTGGCGGCCGGGCTTCCGCTGCTGACGGCGGCGGTCGGTGTCGGGCTCAGCCTCGCGTCGATCATGACTCTGGGCAGCGTGCTCGGCCTGTCCGGTTCGACGCAGTCGCTGGGTCTGATGCTGGGGCTCGCGGTGGGTATCGACTATGGCCTGTTCATCGTTTCCCGCTACGGCGAGGAACGGGCCAGGGGCCACGAGCCGCGGGAAGCCGCCGGGCGGGCCGCGGGAACGGCGGGGTCCGCGGTGGTGTTTGCCGGCCTCACCGTGATCATCGCTCTGGCGGGGCTGGCGGTGGTCGGGATTCCGTCGGTGACGAAGATGGGACTGGCTGCCGCCGCCACGGTGGCGGTCGCCGTCGTCGTGGCACTGACCGTTACTCCGGCGCTGCTCGGCTTCTGGCCCCGGGCGGTCCTGCCGCGCGCGGTCCGTCGCCGCACGCCCCGGCCGGTCAGGGCGTCCAGGGCGAATCTGGGCAGCCGGTGGGCCGCATTCGTCATGCGCCGTCCGCTGGCGGTCCTGCTGGTCTCCGTCGTCGGCCTGGGAGTCCTGGCCGTGCCCGCCGCCAGTCTGAAGCTGGGCGAGGCGGGCAACGCGATCCTACCGACGGCGGACACCCAGAGGCGGGCCTACGACGACATCAGCCGCGCGTTCGGGCCCGGATACAACGGGCAACTCACCCTCGTCGTCACCGCCGAGGACGCCGCCGATCCGAAGGCCGCCACAGCCGCGGTCGCGAAGAGGATCAGCGCGCTGCCCGGGGTCGTCTCCGTCTCGCCGCCCCAGTTCGATGCCGAGGGTGACACGGCTGTGATCAGCGCGATCCCGGCTGCCGCGCCGGACTCCCAGCAGACTACCGAGCTGGTCAAAGCGATCCGCGACCATCGCGACGCGATAGCGCGGGAGACCGGCGCCGGTTATCTCGTCACCGGTCTGACCTCGGCCAACATCGACATCGCGCAGAAGGTCAGCGGCGCGCTGCTGCCCTACGTGCTGGCCGTCGTCGGCCTCGCCTTCCTGCTGCTGCTGGTCGTCTTTCGATCCGTGCTGGTTCCGCTGAAGGCTACCCTCGGATTCGTCTTGTCCCTGCTCGCGGGGCTGGGCATGCTCGTCGCCGTCTTCCAGTGGGGGTGGCTCGGCGGTCTGCTCGGGGTCAACGCCACCGGGCCGATCCAGTCGATGATGCCGATCTTCCTCGCCGGCATCTCCTTCGGCCTGGCCATGGACTACGAGGTGTTCCTTGTCTCCCGCATCCGGGAGGCACACACCCGTGGCGAGGACCCCCGCCAGGCC
The DNA here is from genome assembly GCF_044763085.1 of Streptomyces sp. NPDC096311. Lineage (NCBI taxonomy): Bacteria > Bacillati > Actinomycetota > Actinomycetes > Kitasatosporales > Streptomycetaceae > Streptomyces > Streptomyces sp. NPDC096311. Next base: position 17,306 of record NZ_JBIWFN010000029.1, on the reverse strand, counting down.
GTCGTCTCCGGCTTCCGGCAGAGCGCCCGCGTCGTGGTCGCCGCAGCTCTGATCATGATCGCCGTCTTCGCCGGGTTCATCAGCAGCAGCGACGCGATGATGAAGATGATCGGCTTCGGCCTGGCCGCGACGGTCCTCCTGGACGCCTTCGTGGTCCGCATGACCATGGTGCCCGCCGTCCTCGCCCTCCTCGGCCCCCGCGCCTGGTGGCTGCCCGCCCGTTGGGAGCGCGTCCTTCCCCACGTCGACATAGAGGGGGAGGCTCTGGCGCGGGACACCGCGGCGCTCGACGTCGCGAGCACACCCACGTCCGTCGAGGACGCGGAAACGCACCCCCTGCGCACCAGTTCATCTCCCCGCGCCTGAACCGGCGGGAGGCCCCGCGAGCCGCCCGAGACACATCTCACCGGCGGATCTCGGGGGCCTTCGGCCCGGATATCGGTAAGCATGGGGACCACATCCTCTCCTGGAGAAACACCGTGGCCCTGACCTGGAAGCTGGAGCGGCACACCGACCGGCACCCGCACATCGCCGACGCCATGATCGCGCTGGCGCTGTTCGGCTGCGCCGTCTTCGGCTCCAAGATCAGTACCGCGGGCACCCCTTACCCCCGCCACGAATGGCCGGCCCAGCTCGTCGCCGGCATCGCCTGCCTCGCGATCCTGGCCTGCCGCCGCGCCCCGCGCACCGTCACCGTCGTGACCGCCAGCTGCGCGATCGCCACCACGGTCCTGGGCTACCTGCTCACGCCGCTGACCCTGGCACCCGCCATGGTCGCCCTGTACTGGCTGGCCGCCCTGACCGAGCAGCGCACCGCACGCCTTTACGGAGGAGTCACCACGGTCGCCGTCATCGTCAGCGGCCTGCTCTACCTTCCCCCCGGGACCTCTCCCGCGCTGGAGATCACCGGCCCGTTCCTCTGGCTGATGCTCCCTCTCGTCATCGGCAGCAGGGTCAGGCTGCGCCGCGCCTACGTCGAATCCGTTCAGGCCCGTGCCGAGCACGCGGAGCACACCCGCGAGGAGGAAGCCCGGCTGCGGGTCGCCGAAGAGCGCATGCGCATCGCCCGCGAACTCCACGACGTCGTCGCCCACCACATGGCCGTCGCCAATGCCCAGGCCGGCACCGCCGCCCACCTCGCCCCGACCCAGCCCGAGCAGGCGCAGCGGATCCTGTCCGACCTGACCCGCACCACGTCCTCCGCCTTGTACGAACTCACCGCCGTGGTCGGACTCCTGCGCCAGGCCGACGACGCGGACGCCGACATGCTGGAACCCGCCCCCGGCCTGGACCAGCTCCCCACCATGATCGCCACCTATCGCGGCGCCGGCCTCGACGTCACCCTCACCACCGAAGGCACCCCCAAGCCCCTGTCCCCGGGCGTGGACCTGACCGCGTACCGGATCATTCAGGAAGCCCTTACCAACATCACCAAACACGCCCCGGGCACCACGGCCCGCGTGGCCCTGGCCCACACGGGCAATCGGATCGTCATCACGATCACCGACAACGGCGCCACCGCGGCCGCCCTCGCCCACAAGCCGGAGACCGGCCCCAATGGCTACGGGATCATCGGTATGCGCGAGCGCGCCCACGCCGTCGGAGGCGACCTACGCGCGGGCCCCCGCCCCGGAGGCGGCTTCCGCGTCACTACAGCCCTGCCGCTGCAGCCCCACACCTTGAACGAACAGGCCCCCTGTTGAGCATCCGCGTCCTCCTCGCCGACGACCAAGCCCTGCTCCGGGGCACCTTCCGCCTGCTCATCGACTCCTGCCCCGACCTCGAAGTCGTCGCCGAAGCCGCCAACGGCGACGAAGCCGTCGCCCTTACCCGCACCCACCACCCCGACGTCGTCGTCATGGACATCCGCATGCCTGGATCAGACGGCCTCACCGCCACCGCCACCATCTGCGCCGACCCCGACCTCGCCAGCACCCGCATCCTCGTCCTCACCACCTTCGAAACCAACGAGCACGTAGCCCGAGCTCTAAGCGCCGGAGCCAGCGGTTTCCTTGGCAAGTACGTCACCACCGACACCCTTCTAGCAGGCATCCGCACCATCGCCGCGGGCGACGCCCTCCTATCCCCGGGCGCCACCCGCGCCCTCATCACCCGCTTCCTCGCCACCACCCAACCAGGCACCGTGCACGTGTCCCCGGAACGTCTGCACAACCTCACAGCCCGCGAACGCGAGATCACCGCCCTCGCCGCCCTCGGCAAGTCCAACCACGACATCGCCGAACAACTCGTCGTCAGCGTCCTCACCGTCCGCAGCCACGTCCAGCACGCCATGACCAAACTCGGCGCCCGCGACCGCGCACAACTCGTCGCCCTCGCTTACCAAAGCGGGCTTGTCCAAGTCATCCACCCTGAAAACCGGTAGGAAGACCAGGCACTTGAGTGCAATGGGGAGTCGTTTCACTGCGTCAGGGAAGACCAATGTCAGCGAAAGCGCGGTCGAGCGCGTCCGTTGATTTCTCCGGGATGGTTGGGCCACAAGGCGACCCGACGCAAGCCCGTGGACAGGCTCGCGGAAGAATGTCAGCGGCTTCACCGTCTCCGCGGCACGCGTTCACTGCCGCCTTCGGAACCACGCGCCGCGTGACCTGGGAGTCCATGAAAGTGGGCTCCGGCCGGCTCAGCCTTGTGTGCCGCGGATCGTGCCGCGGAAGCCGAGGGGGCTTTTGCTGGTGTGCCGGTGGAAGAACTTGCTGAAGTTGGTGGCGCTGGAGAAGCCGAGCTGGGCGGCGATCCGGGCGGCGGACTGGTCGCTGTGGGCGAGCAGCCGTCTGGCCTCCAGCAGGACGCGGCGGTCGATGAACTCCTTGGCGGTGACTCCGTCGGCGGCGAGCGTGGCGCGGGAGAGCGTGCGGGCCGAGTAGCCGAGGGCGTGGGCGTAGTCCTCGACGCGGCGGAGGCGGGTGAAGTCGCGGTCCACCGCGGCACGGAACCGTACATACGGCTCGCCCGGGTCGGTGGCCGGGCTGCCCGGGGCCTGGATGTGGGCGGCGCGCAGGACCAGCGCGCCGAGCAACTGGCGCAGGATGAGCACGTGCGCCTCCAGCGGGACGCGGCCCAGGGCGTGGAACTCGTGCTCCAGGTGGGCGGACGCGATCTCCAGGGCTGCGCGGTCCTCGCCGACCGGTGTGAGGAGCGGCGGTGCGTGCCGTTCGTCCAGGCGGGCCGCGACGACGGTGGCCGGGTCGAGGAAGTCGCGCTCGAAGAGGATCAGGGTGCCCTCGGCGTGCTCGAGGTCGCCCCACTGCTGCACCTGGCCGGGACGCACCCACAGCCAGGCTCCCGGTTCGAGGGTGTAGCCGGTGAAGTCGACCGTGTGCCGCAGCCGGCCTTCGGACAGCGTGATCAGGTGGTGGAAGTCCGGGCGCTGGGGAAGCGAGATCCGCCCCTTGCCGAGCCGGACCGGGGCGCGCTCGCGCAAGACCGCCAGGGAGAGCACCTCCACCCCGGCCGGTGTCCCCACGGGAGCAGCGAAACCGACATCGGGGATGCGCTTTTCTGCTCGCTGTCCAGTTCTGACCATCATCAGTCGCCAGCGTATCCGGGTCGCGCCGGATTGCGCTCCTACGTTTCTGGTGTGGCCGCGGCGCACCACCGCAGCGGCCGCTGACAGACCAGAGCCTAGGAGAGGACGACGTACCCCATGAAGACCCAGCTTGTGAAGCAGGACCACACCGCCGGCCGCGCACGGCTGACCTACGCCTTCGACGCCTACTGTGGCTGGTGCTACGGCTTCGGCCCGGCCCTGCACGACTTCGCCGCCGCCAACGCCGACCGGATCGAGCTGCGGGTGCTGTCCGGCGGCCTGTTCACCGGCTCGCGCGCCCTGCCGCTGGCGGCCTTCCCGCACATCCCCGGCGCCAACGAGCGCATCGCCCAGCTGACCGGAGTCACCTTCGGCTCCGGCTACCGCCGGGCGCTGGCCGAGGGCACCGCCGTGATGGACTCCGCCGACGCCGCCAGGGGCCTGGTCGCGCTGCGCAGCCAGCCGGGCGCGAACGCCCTCGAAGCCGGCGCGGCCATGCAGCGCGCCTGGTACGTCGACGGCCGCAGCCTCTCCGACGTACAGGTCTACCGGGACATCGCCGCCGAGCTGGGCCTGGATCCGGACGCGGTGGCCGCGGCCTACGGCTCGCCTGCCGCGCGCGCCGAGGCGGAGGCCGACCTCCACCAGGTGCGCCGCCTGGGCGTCGACAGCTACCCGACCCTCCTGCTGCACACCGCACACGGCACCGACCGCATGAGCGGCCCCGTCGCCTCGGCCGACGCCCTCACCCGTGCTCTGGACCAGCACCTGGCCGCCACCGCCGCCTGAACCCCTTCCGCACCCCGCCCTCGAGGCGAACACCCACCCCTTTGCGAAGCCCCCCTTTGAAAGGCAGAGCCCATGTCCACCACCACGCTGGCGTACACCGTTCACACCGCCGGTGACACCGGCCTGCACAAGTCGTCCGTCCTGATCACCGGAGAGCGCGAAGCACTGCTGGTCGACGGCCAGTTCACGCTCGCCGAGCAGCACCGGGTCCTGGCCGACATCATCGACAGCGGCAAGGAGCTGACCACCGTCGTCGTCACCACCTCCGACCCGGACTACTACTTCGGCCTGGAAGTGATCCGCCAGGCGTTCCCGGACGCCCGGATCGTCGCCACCGCCACCACCGTGGAGCGGATCAAGGCCAGCTGGGAAGGCAAGCTGCACACCTGGGCGCACCTGGGCAGGAACCTCCCGACCGAGGTGGTCGTCCCGGAGGTGCTGGAGGGGGACCGCGTCAGCATCGAGGGGCACGACTTCGAGCTCCGCGGCGGGCACCCGGACCTGGTATGGCGCACCGAGTACCTGTGGCAGCCCGAGGACCGCGCGGTTGTCGGCGGGGTGCTGCTCTTCGCCGGCCTGCACGTGTGGACCGCCGACACCGCCACCTCACGCGAGCGTGCCGCCTGGGCCGAGACGCTCGCCGAGATGGAGCAGCTCGACCCGCGCTACGTCGTCGCCGGCCACCGCTCCGCCGACTCCGCCACCGACGCCTCGGTGATCGCCGACACCCGCGCCTACCTGGCCGAGTTCGAGCAGGAGCTGGCCGCCGGCGGCAACAGCGCCGAGGCGCTGAAGGCGGCGATGCTCACGCGCCACCCGGACCTGGGCCTGCTGGTGGCCCTGGACCTGGGCACCAAAGTCGCCACCGGCGAGATGACGTGGGGCTGACCGATGCTCACCGGCACCCGTGCCCCCGCCCCGCGGGCACCCGGTACGGTCTCCGGCGGCGGCGTTGTCGTCGCCGGACGGCCCGCTTCCCCAGGCGCCAAGACCGTCCGGGCCGCTGCCGCGGTGGAATTCGCTCTCACCGGCAGTGTGCTGTTCGTCCTGGTCACGGCCGTCCGCTGGGTGATGGCCTCACCGTTCAGCCGGTTCCTGCCTGAAGCGCACCACCAGCTCGCAGCCGTAGCCGTGATCGTCGGGGCGGCGCTCGCGTGGGCACTGTCCTCCCGCTGGGGGCGGTACTCCGGCGGGCACCTCAACCCGGCCGTCACCCTCGCCCTGTGGCTGACCGGCGCGTTCCCCGGCCGGAACGTCCTGCCCTACATCGCCGCCCAGTTGACCGGATCCGTCGTGGGGGCGGGCCTGGCCCGCCTCCTCTGGGGCCCGGTCGTCGCGGACCGCATGGCCTACGCCGCCGTCCAGCCCACGCCCGCCTGGTCGGACGCCGCTCAGTTCACCACCGAGGACGCGGCCACCGCCGCGATCATCACCGTGGCGTTCCTCCTGATGTCCCACCCCGCATGGGCGAAGTGGATCCCGCTCGCTCTGCCGACCGCCACGGCCGCGGTCATCGTCGCCCTCGGCCCGCTCACCGGCGGATCCGCCAACCCTGCCCGCCAGTTCGACCCCGCCCTCTGGGCCGACAAGCCCGCCCACCTGTGGGCCTACCTCCTGGTACCGCTCGCCGGGGCGGCCCTCACCGCCCTGGCTGCCCGGTGCCGTTCCCGCCGCTCTGGGCAGCCCCGGCCCGCGTCGCCGCTTCGAGCAGGATGACGCCCTCGTGTGACCAGGTCACCCCACGCCAGTACCGCCTCGCCATATCCACACCGCAATAAGCATTCAGACATCGCCTGGAGAATCGCATGCCGTCCAATCCGGTGACCTCTTCGACCGCAGCCCAGCCGGGACGACTGGGCAATCCCGCCCTGACCCCTCGAACAGACCCGCGCATCGACCCACGGCTCTTGAAGGCGCTCGCGGACTTCGGGTTCGACGGCCTCCTCGAGGTTCCGGCCGTGACGCGGGCCGACGGGCTCGAGCGTGTCGTCGAGTCGGTCGCCGACTCTCACGCCGCCTTCTGCACCTTCTACGAAGCCCTCCCCAACGATCTGCCCGGCGACGACGACGTCACCGTGACGACCCGGACCACCACGGTGCGCGGCATCGACGGCAACGACATCGGCCTGAAGATCTACCGCCCCGAGTCGGGGGACGAGGTCCTGCCGGGCGTGCTGTACCTCCACGGCGGCGCCATGGCGATCCTCGACACACACAGCAAGGTCCACGACCGCTGGTGCCGCGACATCGCCGCCCAAGGGGCCGTGGTGATCCTCGTCGACTTCCGCAACGCCTACACGTCCGAGGGGCTCAACCCGTTCCCCGCAGGTCTCAACGACTGTTACAGCGCGCTGCTCTGGGCCGACGAGCACCGCGCCGAACTCGGCATCTCCAAGATCGTCCTGCACGGCGAGTCCGGCGGCGCGAACCTGTCGCTCGCGACCACGATCAAAGCCCGACGGGAAGGCCGCCTGGACGCGATCGACGGGGTGTACGTGGCAGTCCCCTACATCAGCGGCGGCTACGCCTGGGACACCGAGCGCAAGCTCAAGGAGCTTCCCTCCCTCGTCGAGAACGACGGCTACTTCATGAACTGCCAGGCCATGGACCTGTTCGGCACGGTCTACGACCCCGACGGCGAACACACGGAGAACCCGCTCTCCTGGCCGTACTTCGTCGACAGCAGCGAACTCGTCGGCATGCCCGCGCACGTCATCGCGGTCGACGAACTGGACCCGTTCCGCGATGAGGGCATCGCCTACTACCGCAAGCTCCTTGCGGCCGGCGTGCCCGCCCACGGACGCGTGAACCTCGGCATCGTCCATGGCGCCGCGAGCATCTTCCGCCAGGCAATCCCGGACGTTTACCACTCGACGATCCGCGACATCCATCGCTTCGCCTCAACGGTCCGGTCCCGGCACGAGCGCCTTACGTCGGCATGAAGAACAAGCACCCGCAAAACCGAACTGCTTGATTGGGAAAGGAAAGAAACCCCATGCCCGACTCCACCCTCCGTCTCATCTGGCCGCAGTGGCAGGGCGCCGGCACCTGGAGCGTCGAGACGTTCGCCCCCGAGTTCCCACTCGACGTCGCCCGCCGCGGCTACGCGCTGGGGGCCAAGGTCCTCGAAGCGGTGCTGCCGCCCCACGACGGCCCCACCGCCACAGTCCCGGTGACGATGAGCGACGAGGGACTGGAGGAACGCGACGGCGTCGAGGCCAAGGCCGTAGTCGTCCGGCAGCTCCACGCCGCCCTCAAGATCATCGAAGAGCAGGCCCCGGCCCGCATCACCACCCTGGGCGGAGAGTGCTCGGTGAGCGTCGCCCCGTTCTCCGAGCTGGCCCGCCGTTACGGCGACGACCTGGCGGTCATCTGGACCGACTCGCACCCCGACATCGGCACCCCCGTCAGCGAGTACAAGGGCTACCACGCGATGGCCCTGGCCACGCTCACCGGTCACGGCGACCCCGACATCCAAGATGTCCTCCCGGCCACGATCTCCCCGGACAAGGTGGCCCTGGTCGGCCTGCACTCGTGGACCGAGGACGACTTCCCCAACGTCGCCGAATGGGGCATCACCAGCTTCAGCCCCGACGACCTGCGCACCAGCACCCAGCCGCTCCTCGACTGGCTGGCGTCCACCGGCTGCTCCCGCGTCGCCATCCACTTCGACGTGGACGCGGTCGACAGCAACGAGGTGGTCCTCGGCCTCGGCATCGAACCCGACGGCCTCACCGGCACCGAGGTCAACCGCATCGTCTCCGATGTCAAGGGCACCTCCGACGTCGTGGGCCTGACCATCGCCGAATACCTCCCCCGCCAACTCATGCACCTGCTGAGCATCATGGACCGCTTCCCGCTGATCCCGTGACATCCGAGGAGCACCGGCATCGATATACATGCCGGGACGAGGACGCGCTCATACCCTCCACTGTCAACGACAGGCGGGGCGCGAGGAGTCGCCTGGGGAGAAGAACTCCCCGCAGGGGATCACCTGGATGGAGGTCGGCGGTACCAAGAAGGACATGCGCTCATGGCTCGGCGACGGGGCCTGCGACTTGCCCCTGAGGTACAACGGCGAACGCCCTGGTGTGTACGCCGTGGCCGTCGCCACGGACCAGGGCGAGGCGGTCATCCGACGCACCGCCGTTACCCAGCCGGAGTAGTGCGCCAAGGGTGTGGCCGGTCGGCGCAGGGCCGCACCCTCCCGTCTTTCGGCCCGCTGCCGCGTAGTTGTCCCGTCACATGGTGGCCGCGGCGGGCCGCTCATCCTGGTGAGGCACGTCCTCGTCCGGGCCGACACCCTTCGCCGGACACCGGGTGTGCGACAGGGCGAAGACGCCGTAGCAGAGCAGGGCAAGGCCCGAGAGCGCGGGCGGGAGCCATGTGCCGCTCCGCGGCGTCTCCGCGAAGAGCCTGACGCCGAGGAAGAAACTGACCGTGGCATCTCCCAGTGTGAGGGCCGGCTGGGACGCGATCAACGGCCCTCCTCGCATCGCGTATCCCAGCAGGAAGACGGAGAGCGACCCGACGGCCGCGAAGCCGTACGTCTGCCAGGCCAGGAAGAACGCGGGCACCCCTTCCTTGGTCGAGGTGTTCTGCCGGTCCGGCCCCCTGTGAAGCGGGGGTCGGCGGCGGATCGGTGCGAGCGCCGGCCGCATGCTGGTGGGCGCGGACGATGGGGGAGTCGACCGAGACGACCCAGTCGATGTCATCCGCGGCGTCGGCCTGGGCTTGGACCTGCTGGAGCAGGGGTGTGGGCACGGCTCCGGCCGTTCCTGCCCATCAGCAACAGGCGTTCTGGCAGGTGGCGGGACCCGCGATAGCCCCGGTCCCGGCATTCTGCTCGAATTGAGTGGTCGGCTTTCAGCACCCCTCCGTTTACGGCAGGGAGCAGTTACCTGATGCGGCAAGCAGCACGCCGACCAGCGATGGTCGCCCACAGACGTACGTTGGCCACAACACCCTGCGTAGTCTCGGTACCTGCCGCTACCCCTCCTCCGATCTCCTCGACCGGTACATGCTCTACGGGACCGACGGGGTGCCGCCGGGCATGCTGGTGATGGCCTCGAAGAGGAGAAGGCCTTGATCCACCAGCTCCTCCCTCGAGATGTCCAGAACCCCGTTGAACCAGCTCAGCAGCATCTCGCTGACCGCACCCACGACGGCCACGGACATGGTGGCTGTGTCGATCCGGGGATCGTGAAGCCCTTCCCTCAGGAGGGAGTCCACGAGGCCGCTCATACGCTGCAGGCCCAGACGTCGTTCGCGCGCCGTGAGGGGACCGGCACCCAGGGATTCCGCGAGTTTGACGCGCCCTTTTCTCGGGTCTTGCAGAGGAAGCCCGACGATGACGTCGATCATGTTTCGAGCCCGGTCGCGCAGCGGCTGGTCTGTGCCGATCGCCTCGGCGCATCGGGTGATCTGTTCCTCGTAGATGTCTCTCATGAGCGCTGCCATGAGGTCGTCGAGGGATGAGAAGCTCTCCGTGAAGTACCTGTCCTTCACTCCGGCGTGGCGGAGTACCGCACTGATCGACGTGTGCGCGTATCCCTGGCTGGAGAAAAGTTCGAGACCGCTTTCCATGAGGCGTCGACGGCGGAGCGAAGTGCGCTGTTCCGCCGTTGCTCCGCCATAGGTCCTCATGATGTGCCACCTCTCCTTGAGGCGTCCTGCTCATGGTGCGTTGCCGCGCACCGGGGCCCGGTCTGCGGACCTCGATGCCCACTGGCATCGCGTGAGGTTGAGAGCCGTCGGTCGGGCCTTCCCTCATCGGGCGGCGACCAAAGTTTTCTGCCCATATTCTACCCATCTGGTGACGCATTACCCCAGATGGGTGTAACGTCGCATTTATTCAGTCGTGAACCGTGAAAGCGCTCCTCGCGAGGCAGGTACCAGCCGCAGGGGGCGTCGCAGATGTGGCCCACCCGCAGGTTCGACGCGCCGGGCTACGGACTAAGGAAGTCACGACCGGTAGCGGCCCGTGTACTGCGCTGAGCGCCCTCGTGCCCGCTGGTCATCCACCTATCGAACACCACGGCGTGCCGTGGTCCCACGGCCATGCCGAGGGGAGAGTTCACCATGAATCCCCACCATCTGTTCATCGGCGGACGCTGGGTACACGCGTCCGGCGATCGCGTCATCAACGCCGTATCCGCGAGTACCGGCGATCAGCTCGGTGCTGTGCCGGACGGTTCCCGGGACGACATCGACCGGGCGGTCAGGGCCGCTCGTGCCGCATTCGACGCACCGACCGGCTGGGCCTCCTGGGGCACCGAACGTCGCGCGTCCGCCATGATCCGTCTCGCAGATGCGCTCGATGCCAGGAAGGGGGCGACGTCCGCCGCCGTCAGCGCACAGAACGGCATGCCGATCACTGTCGCCCGGTCCTTCGAAGGTGTGGTGCCGTCAGCACTGCTGCGCTATTACGCGGGTCTGGCCGACAGCATGCCGTGCGAGGAGATGCGTACCGGACTGCCCCGTGGCACCACTCTGGTCCGCCGGGAGCCCGCAGGCGTCGTAGCCGCCATCATGACCTGGAACTTCCCTCAGACCATCGCCTTCTTCAAGATGGCCCCGGCTCTGGCGGCCGGTTGCGTGCTCGTCCTCAAGCCGGCGCCGGAGACGGTCCTCGACTCGGTGCTGCTGGCGGAGGCGGTCCAGGAAGCGGGCATCCCCGACGGCGTGATCAACATCGTTCCGGGCGGCCGCGACACCGGCGCGTATCTGGTCTCCCATCCTGACATCGACAAGGTGTCGTTCACCGGATCCACCAGAGCGGGGCGTCAAGTGGCTGCCGCATGCGCCGAGTTGCTGCGGCCGGTGACCCTGGAACTGGGAGGCAAGTCCGCCGCCGTCGTTCTCGACGACGCCGACCTCGGCGCGAACCCTGAGCAGTTCTTCATGGCCAGTCTGCTGAACAACGGTCAGACCTGTTACGCGAGTACCAGGATCCTGGCCTCCCGCAGCAGGTATCGGGAAGTGGTCGAGTTCTGTACGGCGATGGCCCGTGACGCCGTCGTGGGTGACTCACTCGACCCCGACACCCAGATCGGCCCGCTCGTCAGCCAGCGCCAGCGCGAACGTGTGCTGGGTTACATCAAGACCGGCCTCAACGAAGGGGCTCGGCTCACCACCGGAGGAGGCCGGCCGCCCGGCCTCGATCGAGGCTGGTTCGTCGAACCCACCGTATTCGCCGACGTCGACAACTCATCGACCATCGCGCAGGAAGAGATCTTCGGCCCGGTCCTCACGATCACCTCCTACGACGGCGAGGACGAGGCAGTGCGCCTGGCGAACGAGTCGGCATACGGCCTCGCCGGCACCGTCTGGACCACGGACTTGGACCACGGTGCCCAGGTGGCCCGCCGTTTCCGGACCGGCACCGTCGGGCTCAACGGCTATCTGCCCGACCTCACCTCCCCCTATGGAGGCAGGAAGGCCAGCGGGCTCGGCAGCGAACTGGGGCCCGAAGGGCTTCATGCATACCAGCAAGTCCAGTCGATCTACCACCCCTGATGCAACTACCACCCCTGATGCGACGGCCGGCATGCGTCGCCCGGCTCGGCCGAGTCCAGGCGACGACCATCCGGCGGGCGAGGGAGCCAGCATGACTTCCACCGGAACCGAAGGATTCGACTACATCATCGTGGGCGCCGGCAGCGCCGGTTGTGTGCTCGGGGACCGCCTGAGCCGCGACGACCGCGTCCGAGTGCTGCTCCTCGAAGCGGGCGGCCCCGATACCGACGAACTCATCCACATCCCAGCCGCGCTCGGAATGCTCTTCGGATCGCATACCGACTGGAGCTATCGGACGGTTGAACAGCCCCAGCCGGGCCGCACCTTCTCCTGGCCCCGGGGCAAGACACTGGGCGGGTCGTCATCCACCAACGTCATGATCTACACCCGGGGCAACCGGCACGACTACGACGGCTGGCGTGACGAGTACGGTGCGAAAGGCTGGGGCTACGACGACGTCCTGCCGTATTTCGTGAAGTCCGAGTCGAACCGCCGCCTTGGCGAGCCCTACCACGGTGCGGACGGACCCCTGCACGTAGAGGACCGCGTCTACACCCATGAACTCTCACGGTCCTGGCTGGACGCCGCCGTGGAATGGGGACTCGACCACAACGACGACTTCGCGGGTGCGTCCCCGGTCGGCGCCGGCCTGTACCAGGTGACATGCCATCACGGGCGACGATGGTCCGCGGCCGACGCCTATCTGCGCCCGGCCCTTGCCCGACCCAACCTCACGGTACGCACCGGCGCCCTGGCAACAAAGATCACACTCGAGGGATCACGCGCGGTCGGCGTCACCTATCTCCGGGACGGACAGGAGCGGGTGGCCCACGCCGACCGGGAGATCCTGCTCTGCGGCGGATCCATCAACTCGCCCCAGTTGCTGCTCCTGTCGGGCATAGGCGATCCCGGCGAGCTGCACGACGTGGGGATAGACGTCCGCGTCCCCCTGCCCGGGGTCGGACACAACCTGCAAGACCATCTGATGACTCCCGTCGCGTGGGAGACCCGGAACGCGACTGACATCATCCGGGACCTGCTCACCCCGGACAACCTCGAACGGTGGCGCGCCCACGGCGACGGGCCCTTCGCCTCCAACTACGGCGAGGTCGGCGCGTTCCTCAACGTCACGGACGGCACCAGCCGTCCTGACGTCCAGTTGGTGGGAGGGGCCACGGCGCTCATTCACAGCGGTGAGGAAGTACCTGACCGGCCGGTGTTCACGATGAACTGCTATCCCATGAACCCGCGGACTCGCGGCACCGTCCGTCTCGCGTCAGCTGATCCGCAGGCCCCACCGTTGATCGATCCCCGGTACTGCGACGTACCCGCGGACATGTCGGTCATGGTCGCCGGACTCAGAGCGGTCATGGGCATCGCCCACCGCGCACCGTTCGCCGCACACCTGGCGCGAGCGTACCTGCCGGCCAGTGACGACCTGGACTGTCTGGACGGCATGGACGACGCGGCTCTCGAAGAGCACGTCCGCAGGTGGAGTGCCACGGCCTATCACCCGGTGGGCACCTGCGCCATGGGAACCGGTGACGACTCCGTCGTCAATTCGGACCTGGAGGTCTACGGAGTCGAGCGACTCCGTGTCGTCGACGCCTCCATCATGCCGACTGTCATCAGCGGAAACACCAACGCACCCACCATCATGATCGCCGAAAAGGCGGCCGAGCGGATCGGGTAGCAGCGTCGCCGTCAAAGTGGCGAACCACACCGGGTGGCCGGAGCCCAAGCATCTGATCAAGGGCCTCCAGCGGACGGTGTATCAGGCCAAGGCATCCGGACCGCCGTCCATCGTCGTGACCGGCGCCTGCCGGGGAGAGAACGCTGATCTCTACGTGGCGGTCGAGGCCGCCGCGAGCCAAGGGCTGCTCGTTGTTGTTCCTGACCGTGGCGGTGACGGTGGCGAGAACATGGACGCGCTCGAGTCCTCGCCGCCCGCAGGCGCCTCCAGCGCGTTCACCGTCGCAGCCTCCACCCTCACGTACGAGCGCGCCCACGTCGTCATGCGCATAAGGCTCCGTCTCTCGCCGCAGCCTGCTCGGGTGGGGCTGTGCCCCCGGATGCAGAGGCCGATCGGGGCCCATGTGCGATTTCACCCACCACGGATAATCCCGCCTTGACCGAGCCGCCCCCGAATTCCCGACGGCGCCGACGAGTGCATCAGAGGTGGCTTCCTACGCCGGTGCGGGCGTGCAGCAGCGGTGCCGGCCCGGGCTCTGCTGCAGCGGTTCAAGTGCTCTCCAACGCCGCTGATTGGCGACGGCAGGGGGGCCACTACCAGTTCAACGTCCAGGCAAGCGGCCCCGGTCAGGGCCTGCGCCCCTCGTGGGACCGGATGCCGTCGAGGACGAAGAGGGACACTCGCGGTGGAAGCTCCGACTCAGGTGTTCCACTGGTGGGTCGTCAGGAACACCACCCGGCCCGTGCGAGAAACGACTGCCATCCGATGCCATCCGACGGGGACGACGTCCTGCCCCCGAAACAGTTCCCAACGCCCCGAGGCACCTGTGAGCCAGGACCTGTCCGGCGGATCTTGCCGGACAGGCCCGTGGTCCCGAGGAGGGCTCAGCGCTTGAGCGTGAAGGTGAAGTCGCCGGAGAGCTTGCCGCTCAGCCGGACTGCCGAAACGAGCTTCCCCTCGGTGATCAGTCGCTCGACCTCGGCCCGCGAAAGACCGCACCCTTCAGTGATCAGCAGCACCGGTCGGACAGGGATCCGCGCCGCAAAGCGGACCGAGACGTCGATCACCTCGCGGTCCAGGTGATCCGATCCGCCGGTGTCGAGGCGCCAGGCGTTGTCCCAGTCGAGGGCGATGCGATTACGGCGCCGCACGACCGGATCCTGGAGCAACTCGGCTGCCAGACCAGGGTCGTTGTCGTGCAGCCGGTCCAGCAGCTCAGGTCGTACGGAGCGCACATTCACCCGCTCCAGGACCGTGAGCTTCGCCGTTTCCCCGCAACCGGTACAGAGTACGAGGAGCCAGGCGTCGAGGAGCTTGTGGTGTGCGTTGACGCGAAATTTACCGTTTGCCTGGAATCGCTCGGACGTGCACGTGTGGCAACGGCGGAGAACGAGGGGCAGGCGGGTGGGCATGACAACCCAGTTTTCGAGCACAGAAGTACACCGGTTTCAGTGAGAAGTCCGCAGCAAAATGCAGCGCGGCGCAACAAGCGCGACGCGCGACGAATCAGCACTCGGGAGGTCTCACACGGTGTACAACGGGACGTCCTTGCCTAGGCGACTTGGTTCGACAGCACGGTAATGGCGCACAGGGGGCTGCTCCACTGGTTTTCGAGCGCCTCACCACCAGGTGGCCAGCTGCGCGAGGCGCTGTTGAGTTGAACCTCGTCTGCCTCAAATCGTGGCCGTACGAGTGGTGGGACGCGCCGTGCCCGGAAAGGGGCCACCCACACCGTCCAGGCCGACAACGGCGACCGGTGCTCGGTGTGGACGGTCACGCGATGACCGCGCGCCTCGAGATCACCGACAGGCAAGTCCTGCTCGGTATCCACCGACCTGAGCCGCTGATCAGTTGTGTCGTCGGCGCCTCGGCCCGAGGTGGGAAGGCGCCTCGATCGGGTTCGGTTTCGTCGCACCCATCCCCGTGCTGTACGCCTTGCTGTACGGTCGGAACATGTCGAAGTCAGTGACAATCCGAGTCCCCGAAGAGCTCCACGCACAGCTGCAGGAGCGGGCCGAGGCCGAGGGCACCACGGTCACCGCGCTCATCACCGAGGCCGCGCACAACGCGGTCCGCGATCCCCGCCTGGACAGGGCCGCCGACGTCTTCCGTGCGTTCGTCGCGGACAACGCGGCCGCGTTCGACGCGGCGTTTCCCGACGATGCTCCTGCCCGGCTGGACGCCTCTGGACGGACTGCTGCCTGACCATGGAGCTTCATATCGACATCCGCTGGCTGCTGGAGCGCCAGTCGGAAGTGCTGCCCAAGAACCCCTCGGTCCACGACTTCTCCAACCTCGTGGCCGCAGTCGCGCGCCACCGGGTCAACACCCCCCAGGTCGGCGTCGTCGTCGACAACGCCTGGCGGGCGGCGGCCCTGATGCATGCGATCATCCGGCTGCGCCCCCTCCCGGCCCGCAATGCCTTGTACGGTGCCGCGATCGTCACGGCGTACATGGGCGCCGCGGGCGAGGCTGTGGACCCGCCGTACGGTGCGCTGATCGACCTCGCCCGCGACATAGACGCCGGCCGCGCCGACGGGTACGACGCAGCCGACCGCATCCGCTCCTGGCGGATCTGAACTCACCCCATATGCAGCGCCTGGTGCAGCGCGGTGTCCTGCATGGTGCGGTTCTCGGTGTCGGAGAGTGACGGCACTCGGGGCCGTCGGCCGGCAGGCACAAGGGCGCTGCACCCGGCCAGGCAGTGCCGCCGGGGAGGACCACGACTACGGTCCGTACGACCAGTAGGCGAGCAGCATGAGCCAAGGGCGGTCGTCCCCTCGGGGGTGACGGCCCTTTGTGTTGTTCGGGTGTCCTTTCGAGTGATCACCCCGTTTCCCTGGCGGGTCCGATCAGCGCCCGCCCTCGGGTGTGCCACGTTGAGGCCCAGCCCAGCCGGACCGAGGGGAGCGGAGGACTGACGCCATGACGTCTGCGATCACCCGAAGCCTTGCCGTGACAGCGATGATCGCCGCGCTGGCTACGACAACGGGGTGCAAGGACGAGGGCGGGCAGCCGAAACCTCAGCCGACGGGGACCACCGCGACAGATTCCGTACAGAGCACTGCGTCCGACGGGGGCCGCGAGCTGGGCAGAGTCGACGTCGACGACGGCTCGGACGAAGGACGTACAGTGCCGGCGATCCACGTCCCGACCGCGAACGTGGGCGACCCGGCCGGCGGCAGGGTGGACTTCGTCAACACCGGCCATGTGCCGACGACGTTGCGGCACTTCGCCGCCACCGCCGATACCGGTAAGATCTCGATCACCGAGAACGGCTGCGAGAACGTCGAGCTGCAGCCCGGCGAGAATTGCCAGGTCGCGCTCTCGCACACCGCTGAGAAGTCGGGATGGTTCAGTGGGACTCTGACGGCCGTGACCTCCCAAGGAAGGACGCTCACCGTGCCCCTCTCCGGGGAGGCGGTGGGAGCGTCCAAGTCGACGACGGCCACGACCGAGGAGCCGACCAGCGAGCCCGCCTCGCCCACTGCCACCGGCACGGAGTCGACGCCGACTCCCGACGTCACGGACACACCGACACCAACACCAACACCAACACCAACACCAACGCCGACACCAACGCCGACACCAACCGGGAGCGGAGTCTCCTGACGCGTCGGGCGCTTTGCCGGGCGTTGGCCGGTGACGCACGGCCTGGGCGACACCCCTAGTAGGACTCCGTTAGGTCTTTCTGTCGGCCGTGTTCAGCGGCATGCTGAGTGTGTGGACGCACATGAAGTGAACCGTGCTCGGGCGCAGTTG
>NZ_JBIWFN010000028.1:0-130079 GCF_044763085.1 Streptomyces sp. NPDC096311 | reverse complement strand
TTGACCTACGACGACACTCACGACTCGGCGGCACCCTGCACAAGTACGCCCACGCGTCCTGACCAACATGGATGAGGTATTCGACAAGGGCAGGGCCAGCTTCCACAGCTGATCGGGCGTCGCCCTCTGTAGCCGGGCTGCTTCGGCAGGTAGGGGAAGAGATGCCGCAGGTGGGAGCGGGCATAGCGAAGCCACTTGGCCTCGGAGGTGAAGCCCAGCATGGCCTGCATCATCGCGAGCGTGACCAGCTCGGCATCGATCAGTCGCGGAACGATCCCGATGGCCGGACGCCAGGGCACCAGATGCGGTGATGCCTTCAGCAGGTCATCGGTCTTCACATAGAGTGCGGTGGCGAGGGAGTCCAACTCTGTCTTCACACACCGACGTTGGGCTCCCTTCCCTTGCGAGCGCAGCCGATCCCTCGGCATCGATCATGTAGGAAGTCTGGATCACGCACCCCGCGAACGACTCGGGCCTGATCGACGTCGAGCACCTCGAAGAGCGAGTCAGCGAAGCCACGGAGGTCAGCCGAGCCGTAGCCGGTTCTGTGACGGTCCCCACTCCGTGGGTCCTGCTGCCCGGCCGGGCAGCAGGACCCACGGTTCAGCCCGTCCCCGTCTACGGGCCGGATTCAGCCGGCGGTCTTCGCGGGTACCTCGCCATGCCGATCGACAACCCCGCGTTCCATGACGGCGTCGATGCCGAACAGCACGTCGCTCGTGGTACCCCTGGCCTTGGCCCCGTCGCTGATGAAGTACGCCTGCGAGCCGATGTAGGCGAGAGTGTCCTTGTCGAAGATCAACACGGACCGGGTCGCGGAACCGCCGTCCTTGTGGGTGATGCCGATGCCGTGGCGCCCGGCCGCGTCGACGGCGTCGGGGATCCAGGTGATGCCAGGAATCTCGGCGACGGCCTTGTACAGAGCGGAGGCGGTCGCGGGCGGCGTGATCACACTGCCCAGCAGGTCGCCGATCGTCCTGAAGACGGCCTCATCCTTCGATTCGCCCTTTTCCACCGTGGTCTGGGTGTAGAGCAGCTTGAGCAGGGCGTCGGGGTCGGTGGGCAGTGAGGCCAGCCACGCGTAGGTGGGGTACCACAGACCGGGTCGCACGGGAGTTGCGAACGTGCTGGGCACCAGTTGACCAGGCATTATGGCGTCTTTCCCGCTCGAACGGAGCCAGCCGGTCATGGTCACGGGACCGGGCTTCTGAGCCATCCAGATCTCTTCCTTGTGCGCCGCACCGAGCACCGCCGGACCGCCGAAGGCGCCCTTGTTCTCGCGCGTCAGGCGCTGGACGTACACGAACTGGTCTTCCTTCACCGGCGTCGCGTCTGTCTTCATGGCCGCGGCGGCGATCCGGCCGAGGGTGGCGGTCGCGCTGTTCACCTGGGCCGGTGCGGAAGCGGTGGACCCGGCCGCCGGGGCGGAGCTGTGGTCGCCGCCGGAGAACGTGATGACCAGGGCACCAGCCAAGGCCAGTGACATGGCGGGCAGCGCCAGAGCCAGACGCGGCAGCCTCCGGCGGGACGGAGCGGGCGACATTTCGCCGGAAGCGCTGTGGTCGTGGTCGATCTGCTGCATCAGAATGTCCTTGTAATGAAGATGGCGGCTCGGCGAGAGGTCCCAGTCGGCCGAAGCTGCCAGCAACTCCTCTGCCTCACTCCGGGCAGAGCCGGCGCGCAGGTTGTCGGCGTTCATCGGGTTTCCTCCTGCAGGAACAGGGCCGCGATCGCGGCCTCACTCTCTTCCTCTCCGCGACGACCACGCGGTTCCGCATTTTTTCGAGGCGCTGGACCGGAGCTGTACCGGGCCAGTCGCGCCCGGGCACGCGAGAGCCGCGACCTCACGGTGCCGACCGGGATGCCCAGCGCCTCGGCGGCCTGCTGGTAGTCCAGCCCGGCACCCACGCACAGGGCGATCACCTCACGGTCGGGGCGACCCAGCTGACGCAGGGCATCGTGGACCAGCGCGAGGCGGCGGGCATCGTCGATCCGGCCGGACGTCTCGTCCGCGAAGTCCTCCACGGGCCGGGGTTCCGGACTGCGCGCCAGGAAGGCGAGCCGCCGGCGCAGACCGCGGTTGGCGTTGTGCGCCTTGTGCGTCGCGATGCCGAGCAGCCACGGTGTGAGTGAACCGCCCTCCGGCTCCACCGTCTCCCGGGTACGCCAGGCACCGAGGAAGGTCTCGGACATCACTTCCTCGGCCTCCGACCAGTTACCGGTCAGCCGCAAGGCATGACTGTAGACCGCGCGAGCGTTCTGGTCGTACAGGTCGACGAACGCCGCACGGTCCCCCGCCCGCACTCGCGCCCGCAATGACTCACTGGGTTCTGTATGCCTCACACTTTGTTCTCTCCGCCGACCCGGCCGCGTTCCCGTGTCCTGCGCCACACCACCGCGAAAGGGGGAGGACGAGATGCTGTCGAAGCATGAACAGGACGAGGCTCCTGGCCCCACGCCTCCATTGTCCCCGGCAGTCAGGACGAGCCAGGGCCAGACCACCACAGCGAGCACGGAAACCGCGGAGCCCACGCGCACCGGGGCGCCCAGGGGCCGGCCATGCGTGACGACCTGCTGTTTGAAGCCCTGATCGACCAGGGTCTTGGTGACTCTCGGTGCCCGGTCGACGACCTTGTCGGTGGGCGAGCAGAGTTACGCAGGGCTAATCTCAGCTCGTCCTAGTGCGTCGTATCGTCCAGTCCCGCGCAGTCCCGTCCAGTCCCGAGGAAAACGGAGGGAAACCGGAAGGAATGGGCAACTCTGGATCTCGGGATGTCATGGTCGGCACATTGCAGTGGCACGGCAAACACCTTGTTCTCTTCTGCCACTTGAGCCGTGGATGCGGAAACTGTAGGCCACATCGCCGACCTCGCGCCTGACGGCGCTGCAATCCGCGCCACGGAGCACATCCGGGCAGGTCAAGTGACAGGCACTCAAAGGAACTGGCGAGGTACCTCCAAAGAACTGCTAAGTACCTCGAGTTTCCTCTATGCAGCACCGACCTGCGGTTTCGCTAGTTGACACGCTGCCCAGCGGGCGGCGTGCGTGCGGCAACGTCCGGGGCTCAGCGCGGGCGCTGCCTTGATGGCAGCAGACCGTGCAGCGGCTTTCCTGCGGCACTACTGCGCGGGCCGTTTCCGCGCAGTAGTGCGCAGAGGACCAGAGGCGGCACGCAGGACGGAACTATGTAGTTTCCGATCGTCGGGCCACGGGGTTTTTGCGATTGGTGCAATAGAGGTCTTGTAGAGCTGTTGTAGAGCCTGCCGTGGCAGGGTGGGGTACACGATAGGCAAGAAGTGTTCGCCGTTCAATGGAGAGTGATTCGCATGGCCACGGAATTCGAAGGCAAGAAACTCGTCGCGATCGGCGGTGCCAGCGGCATGGGGTTCAAGGCCGCGGAGGACGTGATCGCGAAGGGCGGCAGCGCGGTGATCGTCGGCCGCCCGGGTCAGAAACTCGACGATGCCGTGGCGAGCCTGTCGCGCTCCGGAAGCGCATGGTCGATCGCGGCCGACTTGGCGGACTGGGACCAGGTCGTAGAGGCGCAGAATAAGCTGGCGGAGGAACACTCCGACGCCACCCTCCTGGTCAACTCGGCTGGGTTCTTCCTGCCCAAGCCCTTCCTCGACTACGAGGTCGCGTACTACGACTCCTATCACGACCTCAACAGGGCGACCTTCTTCCTGACTCAAACCATCGTCCGGGGCATGGTCGCCGGGGGTCACGGCGGCGCCATCGTGAACGTGGGCAGCATGTGGGCGCACCAGGCCCTCGCCGTGACACCGTCGTCGGCCTACTCGATGGCCAAGGCGGGCCTGCACGCCCTCACGCACAACCTGGCCATCGAGCTCGCCAGCGAGGGCATCCGTGTGAACGCCGTGGCTCCCGCCGTCACGAGGACGCCCCTGTTCGAGAAGGTCTTCCCCGCAGACCAACTGGACGGCGCGATGGAGCAGCTGAGCGGGCTGCACCCCCTCGGCCGGGTCGGCACACCGCAGGATGTGGCCGCCGCGATCGTCTTCCTCCTCTCGTCGGCATCGAGCTGGACGACGGGCGCCATTTTCAACGTCGACGGCGGAGTCATGGCAGGCCGCAACTAGCGCCGCAACAGGCACCGTTCGCCCCGTCGCGACGCCCGGCACATACTCTCGCCGCACCGGCCGAAAGCCTCGCACCGCGGCCGCACAGGTCCCGGGAGCCCGGCAATCCCCCCCCGGGCGGACGAGAAAGACTGCGCCCCGAGGCACTCACCTTCCCGAGGCGCCGGAGGTAAGAAATCGCTCTCCCCGGGCGCTCACCTTCGAAGGGGCCCGCAGGGGCCACACGGACCATCAAGGACGGCGAGCATGGCATTCATCTCGCGCGGCTTCCACGGTCGAAGGTCGTCGGCGGGCACGAAGCTGCCACCTGGGCAGTACGAGACGACCGGCTTCCCGGTGCTGTCCGCCGGGCCCACCCCCCGCATCCGGAAAGACGACTGGAAGCTGTCCGTGACCACGGAAGCCGGAAAACAGCACGTGTGGGACTGGGCAGGCCTGATGGCACTCCCGGCGGAGTCCCCGACCGTCGACCTGCACTGTGTGACGAAGTGGTCGAAGTTCGGCACCGAATGGCAAGGCGTGTCCCTGGACGTTCTGCTCGCGGACGTGGAGACGGCCCCAGAGCACGTACTCGTCACCTCGTACGGCGGCTACACCACGAACATCCCCCTCGCCGACCTGCTCGACGGCAAGGCGTGGATTGCCTACGGCTACGGGGGCAGCGACCTGGCACCCGAACACGGTGGCCCCGCTCGGCTGCTGGTCCCGCGCCTGTACCTGTGGAAGTCCGCGAAGTGGGTGCGCGGGATCGAGCTGCGGCAGAGCGACGTGCCCGGGTTCTGGGAGAGCGCCGGCTACCACAACTACGGAGACCCATGGCGAGAGCAGCGGTACCAGGGAGACTAGGCGACCGGCTCCGGTGGCGGGCCGCCGAGGTGACAGGCCGGCGCGTGGAGTCGGCGACGGCCGTCACCCTGACACTGGACCTGCCGGGCTGGCCCGGGCACCTGGCCGGCCAGCATGTGGACGTCAGGCTGACCGCGGAAGACGGCTACAGCACCCAGCGCAGCTACTCGATCGCCTCGGCCCCCAACGGCCGGGGCCTCGACCTGACGGTCCAACGCACGCCCGGCGGGGAAGTGTCGCCCTACCTCGTGGACGAGCTCGTGGTGGGGGACCAGCTGGAGCTGCGCGGGCCTGTCGGCGGCTGGTTCGTCTGGAGGCAGCAGCAGACCGAGCCGGTTCTGCTGGTGGCGGCCGGATCGGGACTCGTGCCTGTGATGTGCATGATCCGCGCGCGGGAGGCGGCCGGCAGCCGGACCCCGTTCCGGCTGCTGTACGCACTGCGGACCCCGTCGGACCTGCTGTACCGCACAGAACTCCGCGAGGGGGCGCCGGGGCTGGATACGACGTACCTCTACAGCAGAGAGGCCCCCGCGGACTCACCGCGCCCGCCGGGGCGCATCACCCCCGAGGACCTGGTCCGTGGCGGCTGGCCCCCCGACTTCGAGCCGACCTGCTATGTCTGCGGGCCCACGGCATTCGTCGAGAAGACGGCTGCCTACCTGGTGCTCCTGGGACATGCACCTCAGCGAGTACGTACCGAGCGCTTCGGCGACAGTGGAGGTTGAGATGGCGTCCGAAGAGGCCGGCGGCCCAAATGAGGGGGGGTGCCCACGGCGGGTATGTCGACGGAAACGCGCTGGCAGGGCCCCTGTCCGAGGTCTTCGCCGTTGACGTGACCGCCGCGACGAGCCGATGCGGCCACTGCGGCTGCACGGGCCCCCTTGCGTGCCTGCACGTGTACAGGCACGCACCGGGCCTCGTCGCGCTTTGCCAGCAGTACGGGAGAGTGTGCTGCGTACGACCCGCTGGCGGGCCCGGCCGCGGTCCGGTGCACGCCTGGTCGACGCCGCCTACGAGCGCCGTTCCGTCGCGGTCAGCAGCAACCTCCACCCCTCCGGGTTCGACGAGATCATGCCCAAGACGCTGGCCACCGCAACGTCGATCGGCTCACGCACCATGCTCACATCGTGGTCACTCAAGGTGACAGTTTTCGGCTCACCCTGGCTACCTCCGGACAGGGAGTGAAGCCCTTCAGCTGACCACAGCACTCACCACGGCGGGGAGATAACTGGCCGCCGTTGGGGAGATCTCGCAGGCCGCCAGCGGGGAGGACTCCTGGCCGCCTACGGGGAGAACTTGAAGGCCATTGACACCTCGCCCGCCGGCCCGCGCGGATGCGCCGGCCAGCCACCGGTAGAAGCCGGAACGCGAGACCGCGAGTATCCGGCACAGCCGCTTGACGCCGAAGGCGCCACGATGATCTTCGACGAACTGGAAGCGGCTGCTCACCAACTGGTCTCGCCCGCAAAACACTTCGCGGCCCTCCGCAGGATCTCCCACTCGAGCTCGAGTTCCTTCACCCGCGCCCGCAGCTGCCGGTTCTCCTTCTCCATCGCGGTGGCCTCCACCGCCCCGGGCCGGGCCGCCTGCTCGACATCCCGCACCCACGTGCGCAGCGTCTCGTGGTTGACGCCCAGGTCCTTGGCCACCGACGCGTACGTCCCACCCGGGCTCGAGTGATACAGCGCGACGGCATCGGCCCGGAACTCAGGCGAGTACTTCGACGTCCCCAACGGGAACTCCTGTCAACGGAGGCATCGACCCGGCGCCTGCGTCACCACCGCCGGCCGGGGTAGGTTCGCAGCGGCGCGGACGCCGGGTGCCGGTCTAGGAGAAGGCCTCATAGTCCAGGCTGGAGTCAGGCATATCCCGGCGCCCACACACCGGTACGAACTCAGTCGTACACACCACCCTCCAGCCGACTTGTGCCGGCCGGACTCGGGCGCCTACACCCCGGATTAGGGGAAACGCCTGTTTACTGCTCTCCCGAGGCCTACCACAGCGCGGGGCTCTCGCGGGCAGAGATCATGGCCAGTGGACTCCTGCAGGCCACTTCCCTCCCTGTGCTCGTGGCAGCAACAAAGACCGGGTTGAAGCTGATGCGATCCGACCGGCCAACGCAGCCGCGCTGGTGGCAGCGTGTCTCTTGTCCGTGATCGTGTGTCCCTTGATTGCGCTGCCCTTGCTGAGCCGTACACGGACATCCGCAGGATCGAGGCGGAGGACAAGCCGGATTGATGCCCAGAACGACGCCGCCGACTCGTCTCGAGATGCTGTGCTGCGCGATGTCCTGGAGAATGGAAACCGCATTGTGCAGAGAATGGGGGCACTTTATGCCCATCGTTTCACGAGGGTTCCACGGCCGAGCACGGGATGCACAACACAGACTGCCTCCTGGGCAGTACGAGACCACCGACTTCCCCGTTCTGTCGGCCGGACCCACCCCTGCGGTGGACCTTGACCAGTGGGAATTCACTATCCGCACAGAGACCGGCACACGGCACATCTGGGACTGGGCGGAGTTCATGGCGTTGCCCAGCCAAACGCAAACCGTTGACCTGCACTGTGTCACCAAGTGGTCGAAGTTCGAGACGGAGTGGCAGGGAGTCTCCGTGGACGTCCTTCTGGAGGACGTGGAGACCAGTGCCGAGTACGCGCTCGTTCACTCCTACGGCGACTACACCACCAACGTCCCCCTGGAGGACCTCCTCGACGGGCAGGCATGGATCGCATACCGATACAACGGCGAGGAACTCGCGCCGGAGCACGGCGGCCCCGCCAGGTTGCTGATTCCGCACCTGTACTTCTGGAAGTCCGCGAAGTGGGTGCGCGGCATCCAGCTCCTCGACGAGGCAGAGCGGGGCTTCTGGGAGAACATCGGCTACCACGACTATGGAGACCCATGGCGCGAGCAGCGGTATCAAGGCGACTGAGCGACCGGCTGCGCTGGAAGACTGCCCGTTTGACCGATCGGCGCGTCGCGTCCCAAACTGCGCGCACTCTCGTCTTCGAGGTGCCCGGCTGGCCGGGTCATCTGGCGGGACAGCATGTCGATGTGCGGCTCACGGCGGAGGACGGCTACAGCACACAGCGCAGCTACTCACTGGCGTCGGCACCCGACGGCGAAAGCGTTGAACTGACCGTTCAGCGCGTAGATGACGGCGAGGTCTCCCCGTATCTGACGGACGAACTCGCCGTGGGCGACGTGGTGGAGTTGCGCGGACCGGTCGGCGGATGGTTTGTGTGGCGTCCCGAGCAGAAGGAGCCGATTATGCTCGTGGCCGGCGGCTCCGGCCTGGTGCCGCTGATGGCGATGATCCGCATGCGCCGCGCGATCGGCTGCCGTACGCCCTTCCGGTTGGTATACGCCATGCGCAGCCCTGAGGACCAGCTCTTCGTATCGGAGTTGAGACGGGACGACCCGGGCCTCGACAAGACGTACCTTTATGCCCGCTCCACCCCACCACAGTGGCCACGGTCCCCCGGGCGGTTCACCGCTTCTGACCTGTCAGACGCCGGGTGGCCACCGGATTTCCAACCCACTTGCTACGTCTGCGGTTCCACCGGCTTCGTCGAAAAGGCCGCCGGACTGCTGGTCGCCCTCGGCCACCACCCTGGCCGTATCCGAACCGAGCGTTTTGGACCCAGCAGATGACGAGAGGCAGGTGGCGTGCGCGGCCATGCGTGGTACCCCGCCAGTGGCCGGGCTCACCAGTGGCGACGACTCTCCGGGTGCATCGGCACAAAGCGAGGTGAATTCCATGACCCTGACGCCTGACTTCCTTGACGGCAATGCCGCCGCCGGGGACCTCGAGTCTCTGTTCGGAACCGACATGACCATGGCTTCCGGACGATGCCGTGGCTGCGGCGAACAGACGATGCTTGCCCAAACGCACGCCTACCTCGGTGGTCCCGGGATGGTGCTGCGCTGCCCCGGGTGCGACAGCGTCCTGCTTCGCCTGGTCCGCTCCCCCACCCAGACGTGGCTCGACGTCGGCGGACTGAACTACGTCAAGATCCCCACTCCGGCCTGACGTTACGACTGCATAACCGGACGGGAGGCCTCATGGCACACAAGAACGACCTGCAAGGTCTCGCCTCGCGAGTACGCACCCCCGACGTCGCCGACGCCATGGGACGAACGCACCGCCACCGGTGTCACATCAACGACCTGGTGACCCCAACCCCGGGCCGTATCCTCCTGGGCCCCGCGATAACGATCTCGTTCCTCCCCTCGTGCGAGGAAGCACTCCCACTCGAGCATTACAACTTCTCCCAGCTGTTTCATGACGCCATCGAAAACGGCGCGCAGGGGCGGGTGCTGGTCCTGGCCGGCAACGGGCATTCCGGGGTATCGCTCGGAGGCGGATCAAAGCTCTCGCTGGTGGCAGCACACGGTCTTGCGGGCGTCCTGGCCGACGGGCGTCTCCGGGACTTCACCGAAATCGCGACCTACGACTTCGCCGCCTACTGCTTAGGGCAGACAACCAAGTGGGGCGGCGATGTCGTGACACCTTTCGAGGCCAACCGGCCGGTCGTCGTGTCCGGCGTGACTGTCCGCCCAGGTGATTACGTGTTCGCGGACGCATCCGGCGCTGTCGTCATCCCCGCCGCACAGGTCCTCAGCGTGTTCGAAGAGGCCAACCGCATCGCACAGGTCGAGGCAGCCTTCGTCGACAGGATCCGTAACAAAGCCCCCGCCGCCGAGTAACCGGATCGCGGCGACCTGCCCCTGCCGTCGACGGGCGCGCTACCCCCGATCGTCGGCTGTTATGACGGGCTTGGCTGCTGCCGGTCCCGGTAGGTCTCCAGCAGCCTCAGCCACACCTCGCTGATCGTCGGGAAGGCCGGCACGGCGTGCCAGGTCGCAGACCTGGGCGAACGCGGCCGAGGTGTACTGCCCGGGCGACCCGCGGTCCGCGTGGAAGATCACTCCGGCTACGTTGCCGCCGCGGGCGGCGACCGCGTTCTGGAGCGCGTCGATGACGAGTTCGGCCCGCATGTGCGGGGCCATCGACCAGGCGAGCACCCGGCGGGACCGGACGTCCACGACGCAGGCGAGGTAGAGCCAGGCCGTGCCGACCTGCACGTATGTGATGTCGCCGCACCACTTCTCGTCGAGATCGCCGGCGGTGAAGTCCCGCCGGACCAGGTCCGGCACCGGCGGCGCGAGGCGGTCTGGAATCGTGGTGCGCTTCTTCTTCCGCAGGTGGCGGCCGACGATGCCGTACTTGCGCATCAGCCGCGCGACCCGCTTGCGGTTGACCGGGTGGCCGAAGCCGCGCAGCTCGGCGTGGACCCGCAACGCGCCGTAGTTCCCTCGGTGTTCGGCGTGGATCTCGCGGATCTCGGCGACCAGCGTGTCCTCGGCGGCCTGCCGCACGGC
The DNA here is from genome assembly GCF_044763085.1 of Streptomyces sp. NPDC096311. Classification (NCBI taxonomy): domain Bacteria; kingdom Bacillati; phylum Actinomycetota; class Actinomycetes; order Kitasatosporales; family Streptomycetaceae; genus Streptomyces; species Streptomyces sp. NPDC096311. The sequence goes on along the minus strand of NZ_JBIWFN010000028.1, from coordinate 119,747 downwards.
CCGCGCTTTGGTGCCGGCGATCCACCGGTAGTAGCCCGAGCGGGAGACCTCCGGCACCCGGCATATCCGCTTGACGCCGAACATCTCGGCATGGGCGGAGACGAAGTCCCAAGCGGCGGTCTTCACTTCATCTCCCGGGCAAAATACGCCGCTGCCCGACGCAGGATCTCCCGCTCCAGCTGCTATTCCTTCTCCGCCTTGGCCAGCCGCGCGTTCTCTGCCCGCAGCCGGGCCAACTCGGCCTCGGTGTCCTGCGACGCGCCGGCAGAGGCCGGACGGCCGTCGGCATCACGTACCCAGGTCCGCAGCGTCTCGGGGTTGACGTTCAGATCAGCCGCGACGTCCTTGAACGTCCGCCTGCCAGCCGAAGCCCGCCACAACGCGATCGCGTCGGACCGGAACTCCGCGCTGTACTTCGAGGGCCGTGCCACAGAGATCTACACCTTCCAGGATCAACAAGATCCATTGTCAGGTGTGTCCACATCACGGGGATCACCTCACGGCCCCGGCAGCCCCATGATCGGCTTCACGGAAATCTTGGAGGAGCCACGATTCAACCGCCGCCGACAGCTACTGGAAACGGCCATCGAAGCAGGTACCGCTCCTCAGGTCAGAGAACCGAAGGCCGACGGCTGCTCCCCCTTCCACCACCCAGCGCAGATCGTAGGACGCTTGGTAGGAGGGCGGCCAGAAGGAGCAGAAGCGCCCATTCTCGTCGACGGACCAGGTGCCCTCTGTCTGGCGTCCTGCCTCGAAGTAGGACGTGCTCCCGTCGGGTTGGAAGATCTGGGTCGTGCCATCGCCGTAGGCCAGGCGGCCTGCGGTGACAGCGGTGGGGATCTGCTCAGGCGGCACGGTGGCGCCGTCTTCTGGGTGCAGGCTGTCGATGTTCCTGGTCACTGTGCGGTCCTTCTTCCGGGCCCGACGGTTCCGTTGCTCGTGAGGTCCGGCGGGCGTCTTCTGGCTCAGCGCGGCGGAAGATGACCCCATGGGAGGGGGTCTGCTCTATTGTCCTGGCCGCCTCCACTCCGTGGAGGTGACCCGACCCCTTGAGCGCCGCAGCACATGAGCGCTTTCCGTACTGCTGTACACGGGTATCGGCTGGGGCCCTGCTGGGCCCCGGGCCGCAGGACGGGGCGCCGAGCCGCCATGCTGTTCGGGCTCCGGGGCCCTGCCCTGGTTGCCGGTCATCGGCTCTCGGCGGCGTCCTCTTCCCTAGTCTCGAAGACGCTCAGGTACTGGCCGTAGCCCTCCTGCTCCAGATCCTGCAGGGGGACGAAGCGCAGTGAGGCGGAGTTGATGCAGTACCGCAGTCCTCCGCGGTCGTCGGGCCCGTCCGGGAACAGGTGCCCGAGGTGGCTGTCCCCTTGAGCCGACCGTACTTCGACACGGACCATGCCGTGGTTGGTATCGGGCCTCTCGACGACGTGGCTGGACTCCAGAGGCCTCGTGAAGCTGGGCCAGCCGGTCCTGCTGTCGTACTTGTCGACCGAGGCGAAGAGGGGCTCCCCAGACACGATGTCCACATAGATACCGGGTGCCTTGTTGTCCCAGTAGGCGTTGGAGAACGAGGGCTCCGTCTCGTCTCGCTGGGTCACACGATACTGCTGGTCGGTGAGCTGTGAGATGCGCTGTGGGCTCTTGCTGTACTCCGGCATGACTACCTCCCAGACCGTGCTGGAGTGTCCCTTCTACCCTATTCGCGTCATGCCTCGCCCGGACTCTTACCGTGTCGCAGGGGTGCAGGGGCCGCGGGTGAGGGCCTGCCCAGGGCGCGGTGCACGGGCGGACCGTTGAAGTGGTGGTCGGAAGCGGCCGCCCGACGCGAGCCCGGCTGCCTCCCCCCTCACAGCCGGGACGGAAGGACGAGGGAGGGCCGCTCACGCTGCCGCCATCGCTCGCGCCCGGCCCCCAGGGGCAACGCTGGGTGCCCGCCGGAATCACCTGCGTGACGACCCTGCCCGGCCACAGGCCTGAGGCGTCGAGCTCGGCAACGGTGGCGTCCGCGACGCACCGTTGCTCCTCGTCGAGGCAGAAGATGGCTGAGTGATGGCTCAGGCACTGATTCGGGCCGGAAGCCGACAGGGACGGGATGTCTCCCGCCCGAGTCCTGACGGCGTGGGTGTACAGCAGGACCAGGTCGTCCTCGGCAATGACCCGCAGGACGTCGTGCTGGAGGTCTGGGTAGCGGCCCCTGAAGCCGGTCACGAAGCCGCGCAGTGCTTCGGGGCCGTTGGGAGCGTGAGGGTTGTGGTTGATGTATTCGGTCCCGACAAACTTGTCGATGACGGCGAGATCGGGCGGTGCCCGGTCGGGTCATGCTCGGGTGAGCACGATCTTCTTACCGCCGGCCCGTCCGGTAACCACCCGGGCGAACGCAGCCGGTCCCTCGCTCAGCGGCAGGGGTTCCGGTGCGAGTTTCAAGGTTCCCGCGGCGGCCTGCTCCGCCAGCTGGACAAGCTGCGCGGCGTTGGGCTCGACGTAGAGGTCCCAACTCGTGATGCCTCGTTCCTCCGGAGGCGCGTCCGAGGTCAGGGAGCACAGTCGGCCGCCGTCCCGCACCAAGGGCAGGGCGGCGTCCGCCGTGCTGGTGGCGATGACGAGGGCGGCGTCGAACCCGCCGCGTACCTTGGCCGACCAGTTCGGGTCGTGGTAGTCGACGACCTCCATCGCTCCCAGACCACGCAGGCGCTCTGCGGCGGCAGCAGACGCGGTCGCGGTCACCTCGATGCCCTTGGCCGCGGCGAGCTGGATGGCCAGGGCTCCGGTGGCCCCGCCTCCGTTGGTGATCAGGAGCCGCTGTCCTCGGCTGAGGTCCAGCTTCTCCAGGGCCTGCAACGCGGTGAGCCCGTTGACCGGCAGTGCCGCCGCGTGCACGGCGTCCAGCCCAGGTGGGCAGGCTGCCGCGTGATCCGCGTTGATCAGAACGCGTTCGGCCCAGAAGCCGCTTCCCCCGGGCAGCGGGGCCTCGTGTGCGAGCACCCGGTCGCCTACGGCAAACCCGGTGACACCCGTGCCGACGGCCAGCACCTTGCCCGCGCCCTCCACTCCCAGCGCCGCCGGGGGGCGCAGCCCCACGTCCCAGCCAGCGCCGTTTAGCAGTTGGTCCCACGGGCCGACCCCGGCCGCCTCAACCGCCACCAGGATCTGACCGGGCCCTGGAGATGACGGTTCGGGCAACTCCAGCAGGGCGACTTCCTTCTCGGCCCCGGACACTCCGCACGCCTTCACAGCAGATCTTTGTCCTCTCACTCAGTCCGACCAACCGACCAGGAGGTACGGGCCGGAAACCCAAAGCAGGCAGCGGTGTCGACCTGGACACTCCGCACGCCTTCACAGTAGATCTTTGTCCTCTCACTCCGTCTGACCGACCGGTTCCACATCCCCAGGGCCTCGGACAGCAGCGTTGCCGCCGACGGCAGGTCGCCATCAGTCCGCGCCTCCTTCGCTCACGCCACCACCCGCTTGAACCTGTTGAGGTCAAGCGCGTTCCCCGGAGGCCGCCGCGCTCGACGAGCGGTACGCCGTGGACGTCGAGGCGCTGCCAGAGGTGCTGTCCGACCCGATCGGCGTCGGCGAGAGAGAGGCCCACTTTGGCGCGGTCTGGATCTCGTCGACGCCTACCACCAGCAGTTCCTCGCCGAGCCGTTCGATGACCCCACGGCGCAGGTCGAGAATCCGATGCCGGGCGAGTGGGAGGTCCGCCGACGCCGTTGGGTCATCCGGGCCACCAACGACTGGGGCGCCGGCCGGCGACCCGCGACCGACATCGCGCGGGCCGTGATGACCGCCAGCGCCTGCCGCCGGTCTGGGTTGTCCGGGGTGGGCCGACATCGAGGACCGAGGTGTCCGCGGCCTGCGGACTTCGGCCACAGTCGTTCCCGATGCCGGGGATGTTTAGACGAAGGTGAACAGCCGTCGGCGGTGGAGATACTCGTAACCACCGGCGCGACCCTGTCTACGGAGATGCTCTCCGCCGTCTGTAGGGATCGTTGTTCATCCCTTGACGGTGAAAGCTACTTCTGCAGGAAGGAGCGCAGCAGAGCCGTCACTTCCTTCGGCCTCTCCTCGTTCACGAAGTGGCCCGTGTTCTTCAGGACTCGCCCCTGGACGTTCACGGCGTAGTCATGCCACTGGTTGGGGACCCCTGCACCGAAGGAAAGCTGACCACCGACCGCGAGGATGGGCATCTTCAACTTGCCCTGAGCCAGGAATTCCTTGTTCTGCTGAACATCCGTGCGAAGCCCACGGTACACATTCATCCAGGCCGTCGTGCGGCCGGGCTCCTTCAGGAAGTGGGCGTAGTAGTCAAAGTCCGACGCCGTGAACGGCGACTTGTCGCCGTTCACGTACTCAAGCATCATGTCGTGGACGATGACGCGTTCGTGACCGACCATGAGGCGTTCAGCGAGGGGCAGCTGGAACAGGCCGAAGTGCCACGGCGAGGGCTTGCTCGGGTCGGCGTTGAGCGCGGGGTAGGTGAAGATGCTCTTATCCGGGATGGGAGCTTCCATCACAGCCATGCTCCGCACTTCCGACCGGAACTGCGCCGCATAGCCGTAGGCGACCCACATACCAATATCGTGGGCGACAACCTGCACGCCATTGTTGAGCTTCAGCTGCGTCAGCAGCTGATGCACGTCCTTCGCCAACTGCGCTGCGTCGTAACCACCCTCGGTGACCTGGGACTGGCCAGCACCACGCAGGTCGACGGCGATCACGGTGTGCGTCTTGGAGAGCGGGCCCATCTCCTGCCGCCACTCGCTCCAATCCTCGGGGAACCCGTGGATCATCACCACAGGTGAACCCTTGCCACCCTGCAGGTAGTGCATGCGAAAGCCATTTACTTCCGCGAACTTGGATTGGAAGCCAGCGGGCGGCTGAGACTGCGGGTAAGACGACGTCGACTGCGCCGCCACCGAGCCCTGGTCGCGACCCTCGCCCCATGCTCCAGAGCTCAAAGCCACGGAGCCCGCCAGGACAGCCACCACAGCCGTGATGAGCGCGATGAGCTTGTTGGTCTTTCCTATTCCGATGCGCGGATCTTCGCTGGACAGCTTACTGTCGTTCACTTTCTTGTTCTTTCTCTGTGCGTTTCGGGGTTCACTGCAGGCGCCGTGTACGCGGCGCTGACGTGCAAGGTTGCGGTCTGTCGAGCAGGTGAGGATCGGCGCAGCCGACGCGGTTGGGTCACCTGGGCCACCAACGATTGGGGCGCCGGCCGGGCGACCCGCGACTGACATCGAGGACCGAGGTGTCCGCGGCCTGCGGACTTCGGCCACAGTCGTTCCCGATGCCGGGGATGTTTAGACGAAGGTGAACAGCCGGTCGGCTTCGAAGCGCGAAATCGGGCTGGGGTACGCCTTCGCGGGGTCGGGGTAGCCGAGGGCCAGCAGTACTGTCGTGGTGTGTCCAGTTTCGCGGATCTTGAACGCCTTGTCGACGCTGGTCGGGTCGAACCCTTCGAGCGGCATGGCTTCGACGCCGAGCTCGGCAGCCGCCATCATGGTCATGCCCAAGGCCATGTAGGTCTGCTTTTCCATCCAGTGGTTCACGTCCTTGTAGCCGTACTTGCGCAGGTTGAGGAAGTCGCGAGTCATGAACTCCCACAGCTCGTGCTTTGCCCGGTCGGCGAACCGCCCGTCGGCCCTCTCCTTGGTGAACACCGCATCGAAGTGGCTGTCGGGAAGATCCGCCCTGGTGGTGAGGATGACGGTGTGTGAGGCGTTCAGGATCTTCTCGCTGTTGTCCTGGAATCGTTCGCCCAGGTTGGCCGCCAGCCGCTCCTTGCCTTCGGGCGTGGCGAGGACGTAGAAGTGGTTGGGCTGTACGTTCGTCGACGACGGTGTCGAGCGCAGGAACCTCAGCAGCTGCTGAAGTGTCTCCTCCGGGATGGTCTTGCTGGCGTCGAAGTACCTGGTGAGGTGCTTGTTCATGAGCTTGTCGAGGTCCATGTCAACCTGCCTTCTTCTTGTAATCATTGGGTGCGGAGCCAGTGATTCGTAGGGTTTGGGTTAGTTCCTGCCGCGGGCAAGCAGTTCGTTGACGCGCGCGAAGCTCATACCTGTCGTTGCCGAGGCGAGGTCGCCTGCGAGGAGCGCCTTCGTGGCCTGTTCGAGTGCGCCCATCGCGTTGGTGTAGAGCAACGGACCCAAGCTGATGCGCTTGACCCCGGCTTGCTGCAGTTCAGCGACGGTCAGCACCTTGTCCGACGGAGACACCAGGACGTTGACCGGTGTCGGGGCGACCGCGGTGACGATCGCGACGAGTGCGTCGAGGTCGGGTGGGAACGGCGCGTAGACCACATCCGCGCCGACCTCAGCGAAGGCCGTCAGACGCCGAATGGTGTCGTCAAGGTCGGGCCGTCCCTGGATGAAGTTGTCGGTGCGGCCGGTAACGACGATGCGCCCCTTGGAAGCGTCGACGGCGCTACGTACGCGATTGACTGCTTCGTCGAAGTCGCGGATCGGTTGATCGGGATTGCCCGAGGTGTCCTCTATCCCGATACCGGCCAGGCCAGACTCCACGGCGGCCTCAACGGTCGCGGCGACTTCTTCAGGCGTGTCGCCGTAACCGTCCTCGAAGTCTCCGTTGACGGGCAGCCCGGTGAGGCGGCCGAGCAGCCGCGCATGCTCAAGGTGCTCTTCGCGGGTGACTTCGTGACGCCCGTCGAGGCGGCCGAGCGTGGCGGCGATCGCCGCAGACGATGTCGCGATCGCCTCGAAGCCGGCATCGGCCAGCATCAGCGCCGAGAGGCCGTCCCATGCGTTCGGCATGACGAGGCCACCGTCGCGGGTGTGCAGCGCCATGAATTTCTCATAGAGTTCGGAGCCCGGCATGTCGAGCCTTTCCTGAATGATCGTTGAGTCAGTGAGGGGTCTGCCGACTAGGTGCGCGGGCCGCGTCGAGGGTTCCGGCGATCAACCGGTGGGTGGGGTGTTGTTGGCGGCGGCGTGGAGCTTCTTAAAGCCGCCCCAGCCTCAACAGACGAGATGACGCGCGATGAGTCCGTCGACGATGTCCGTGGACTCGACGAGGCGGGTCTGTTCGCCCGTCGGTGTCTGGCGTGGGTACTCCCAGGTCAACTGATGCCTGTCGTTGAGGTAGGTCCCGGTACGCCACCCAGTTCTCAAAGGCTCCTTCGCGGCGACGGGCGGCGAAGAAGACACGGATCGACTCGCGGCCCTGGACCACGGCAGAGCCCATGTCTCCCGACGGAAGCACGGCGGTGGGTGTTTCGATGACCCCGTCTGAGGCGTAGAGGTTGGCGATCTTGTCCGCCTAATGGGCCAGCACGACTTCGTGCCGAGCGCGGAACCCATGCTCGGTCGCGCTCTCGCGCGCCGCGTCGGGCGCCGTCGGCTCCGGGTGCGGGTTCACTGGGCCACGGTCGTATCGACCGAGCCGACGGTGGGAATGTCGAGGTCGGTCTGGTTGACGTTGTTGATGAAGTTGGTGAGCAGGAATTGCACTGCCACCGCGACGATCGCCAGGATCTGCGGGTCGGTGTACCCGGCGCCTCGCACACCCGCGAGCTCGGCGTCGCTGACCTGGCCGCGGCTGTCGACCACCCGTTGCGCGAAGCGAGCGGCCGCGGCGCGTTTGGGATCGACCGAGCTCCCGACGCTGCCGAGCTCGATGTCGTCGGCTGACATGCCGCCGAATTCGGTCGCGACGTAGGTGTGGATCGCCAGGCAGTAACTGCAGCCGTTGGCTTGCGACACGGCCAGCGCGATGCCGTGCCGGGTCTTCGCATCCAGAACCCGGCTCAAGGTGCCTTGCAGAGTCGTGACGACCTCGAGAACGGTCGGGTTCGACGCGATGGTCTTGAACATGTTCGGGACGAAGCCGAGCTGCGCACCAACGTTGTCGAGTATTCGCTGCGTGCCGGCGGGTACATCCTCTAGAGGGGGAACGTTCAGTCGTGACACAGCCAATCGACCTCCGGTCGGGTGTGAGTGGTTGTCGTCGAGCCCAAGTCGGGCTCGTGGTGCTTCAGAGCTCCGCCGCAGGCCTTACCTGCGCTGGCCGCAACCTGGCCGGTGGCGTCGGTTGCACCGGGCGCCTGGTGACATGCATTGCGAGGGCCGACTCCGTCGGCGCCGAGTTCCGGATCTCTTCGCAACCCGGACACCGTGCAAGAAGGACTATACAGACCACAATCTTCTACGCAACCCCTCCCCCGGGCGGGCCGAGTCGGCCACGCTGGATGCAAGCGGGTCAATGCCGCATCGGATCGGTAAATCTGCAGTTCAAGGCCCTATCAAGGCTACGCCGTGAGCCATTCGACCGGTCGGAACGAGCGAGTTCAAGCCGCCTTGAGCCAGGCCAGTCCAGCGTGATCGATTGATTTTTGATGGACGATTTGGTCCACTCTTACGTGAGGATGGAGGATGGACTGAAACGAACGCAAGATCTCTCGGATCTGCCTGCGCCTCCGCCTCGCGTCGATCTACGAGGAGGTTTTCGCTGATACGACCGCCGCAACACAGTTCATCGACGCCAGGGTGTCGCGCCACATCGGCACCTACTCCGATGCGGTCGCGATCCCGGTCGGCGCCACGCAGGTCGTCCTGCCCGGCACCCTGGGGTTGCGGCCGGACGGAACCCGGCCGGAAGATTCCGCCGAGGAGGCCCGGCAAGCCTCGGACAACGTGTGCGAGGCGCTGCGGTGCGCGGGCGCCGAACTGGGCGACGTCGTTCAGGTCCGGTCCTGGCTCACAGACCCCGCCGACATCGGTGCGTACGTGAAGGTTCGCAAGGACGTCATCTCTCACCGACCGGCCTATATGCTCGCAGTGGTGCGACAACTGATCCGGCCCAGTCTCCGCCTGGAGATCGAGGGCACCGCGGTTGTGACGCACTCGGCGGCCGAGTAGCACGAGTGAGTAACATGCCCGAGGGAGACACCGTGCCCGGAACCAGTGGTACACGCCGCACGCCACGCGGCCTGGAGACCCGTTCACGGATCGTTGATTCGGCAGCCAAGCTGTTCTATGTCAAGGGCGTCAACGCCACCACCCTCGATGACGTCCGGCTGGCCAGCAGCACCAGTAAGTCCCAGTTGTACAACCACTTCGAGGACAAACACGCGCTGATCCACGCCGTGATCGACGTGCAGTCGCAGTTCGTCCTCGCCCGCGAGGAACAGCGCCTGCGGGGCGTGAAGACCCTCACCGGTCTGCGCCGCTGGCGTGACGCCCTGGTCCAGGCCAACTCACTGCAGGACGGCTCGTACGGGTGCGCGCTGGGCGCGATGTCGATTGAGCTGTCCGACAACGATGAGCAGTCCCGCCAAGCGCTCAACGCATCATTCGATGCCTGGCGGCGGATACTCGTCGAAACGCTGACCCGGCTCCGCGTCCTCGGCGTACTCGCCGAGGACGCGGACCCACAACGCTTGGGTACTGGTCTGCTGGCTGCTCTGCAGGGTGGTTACGTGCTTGCACAAAACGCTCACAGCTCCGAGCCGATGGCCATCGCGCTGGACATGGCCCTGGACCACATCGAATCCCTCGCTCGCAGCTGAGCCCACGTTCGCAGCTCCACGAGCGCGTTCGTTCCACGACACACTTCTCAGGCGGCCGCTGCCTTTTGAGGCCAGTTGGGCATGCCTGCTCGACCCAAGAACACGGCGGACCATGCACACCGTCTTCGGCACCTGCTATCAGGCGGTCACAGACAAGGACCGACGCTCCGACGGCCAGTTCGTCACCGCGGTTCACACCACTGGCATCTATTGCCGGCCTTCCTTCCCGGCCCGGCTGCCACATGCCGAAAACGTGTCCTTCTGAACCGCCCGGGACACCAACTACAACCCCCCGAAACGACAACGCTGGCATCAAGCAGTTCACGCGGGGACAGCGCAACCAGCATCTGGAGGGGCACCTCGACGGCCCCTTCCGCGTCACCGATCAGCACACCGCTCTCCGGTGCGATCAGCTCGTAGCCGAGATGCGGTATTCGGGGCGTCCTGCTTGAGACCAAGCTTCTCCTGGTGCCAGCGGCCGCCCCAGGACGGGGTGTTGAAGGTGGGCCGGGTACGGAACGGCTGGGCCGCCAGGTTCCGGCGAAGCACTGGTCCGGACAGCCCCGCGGGTGCAGCGAGGTCCTGGCAATCGATCCAGCAGTCGATGCGGTTGGCCAAGGAGTCGAGGTTGCCCGCGGTTCCAGCGGCGACCGCAGCCTCCGCGCACCGCTTGGGTGTGTCCATGTACCAGAGCACGTCGTGGGGGGCCAGGGCGGCGCCGGGCCCGAAAACGAGGGCCACTGCGTCGGACCTATGTTCCGGCACAGGCAGCTCGTCGAAGAGGTCGGCAAGGGTGTCTTCGGCGAACCGGTCGAAGCCGGGTCGTCGGCGAGCTCGGTGGACCCTGTGGCTCGAGGATCCGCGGCCACGGGGCGAGGTGGGCCCGGAGATCGGTTGCCGAGGCGGCGAGGCCGCGCGCCTCCAGCGCCGAGTTCAGCAACTTGACGGCCGCAGACCAATCCAGGGCGGCAGGTCCGTCGATGGCGAGGGTGATCGGCCTATCGGAAAGCATGGCGACCAGGGCGCTCCACCCCGGGGTGGCTACTCCGCCAAGTGCTGGGTAACGAAGGTTTGGTTGGTAGGCCCGGGTGATCGATGGGTGTTCGTGCTGCAGCAGCCGCCCGTACTCCGGTTCTGTCTTGAGGGTGACGATGCGTTCGTCCGGGTCGTCCGTGACAATCAGGAAGACCTTGCCCGCCACCTTGTAGACGTCCAGCTGCTCGGTGAACGGGCGCCCGTGGCTGACCCCGGGCAGCGCCAGTACTGTGTCGCGCGCTCTGTTCTGGAGCTTCTCGCCACTGATGGGCATGACGAAGGTCAGGCGCGGCGGCCGTAGGTGTGCGGATCCACGGGCTGCTCGGACTTGGGAAGCCCGCCGACCACGAGACGGTAGGAGTCGATCACGAGCTCCTTCACCAGCTTCTCGTCGATGGTGCCCCCGCCTTCCACCGTGATCCAGTGCCTCTTGTTCATGTGATAGCCGGGGGTAATGTCTGCGTGTTGCTCACGCAGGGCTGCGGCGTCGTCCGGATCAGCTTTCAGGATCACGACGGGGCGCCCCGGCATGTCGGTCATGAGCATGAAGACCTTGCCGCGCACCTTGTAGACCTCCCAGTCAGGGCCGAAACGACGCTCCAGGTCGGCGCCGGGGAGTTCCACAGTGCAGTCGCCCGCGATCTTCTGCAGCTCCTGTCCGTCCAAGGTGATCAACTCCTCTATCGATCCGAGTGCCCTGACCGCCCGGCCAAGGCACAAATTGGCGTCTCCCGCATGGCCGCCACGACCGGCGGCGCCCGCACGCCGGCAACAGTGACGGAAGTCGACCGGGGTACAGAGACAGTTACGCGGGCGGCGTGACGCAGGCGGCCAAATCCGCGCTGGCCATGACCGGAGCGTATGCGCGCGTCCACCCACACGTGTGGACCATTTTCTGAGCAAAGGACGGGCCACTTCGCGTCGAACGGCCAGACGGGCCCCTGGGCGCCGGCTGTCAGACATGTCGAGCCTTTCCTGAATGATCGTTGGGTTGCTGAGGGGTTTACCGGGCTGGGTGCGCGGACCGCGTCGAGGGTTTCGGCGATCAAGCGATCGGCGGTTCACTGGGCCACGGCCGTATCGACGGCGGGGATGTCGATGTCGGCCTGGATAACGTTGTTGATGAAGTTGGTGAGCAGGAACTGCACCGCCACCGCGACGATCGCCAGGATCGGTGTTCCCGGCGCCCCGCACACCCGCGAGCTCGGCGTCGCTGACCCGCCCGCGGCTGGTGAGCGCCCGGGGGCGATTTCTTACCTCCGGCCCTTCGGGAAGGAGAGGTCCTGGCGGCGCAGTCTTTCTCGTCCGCCCCGGGAAGACGACTGTCAGGCGCCCGGGACGTGTGCGGCTGCGGTGCGAGCCCTTCGGTCAGCGCTGCCTGGGCCGACGTCGCCGCCGCTGCATCAGCCCGCGGCGCTGAGATGTCCGCTGGCGATGAGCTGAGCTCGCAGTTTCTTACGGGCGTCGAACATCGTCTTGTAGAGCGCGTTGCGGTTCGTCTCCAGCTCACTGGCAAGCGTTTCCAGGGGGACCCCGTTGACGACGGCGGTGAAGACCTGCCGCTGGCGGGCGCTCAGTGCTGTCTCGACTGCGTTGCGCGCGGCTTCGAGCAGCTCTCGTGCCTGCCAGCGGCTGACGGGGTCGATACCGGAGCGGTCGGGCACTTGCGCCCATTCGTCAAAGTCGAACCGGGTATTTGAAACACGCCAGAAATGGCGGCCCAGCTTGCTGGACACTTCAAGTACGACAAATCTGAACGCCCATGTGGTGAACCTGGCGTCGCCTCGAAATTCCTGGATTTTGTGCGTGATCCTCATCAGTGCGTCGGCGGCCGCCTGGTGGGCGAGATCGTTCAGCTCGGGCCCGGTAATTCGGTAGCGAGGACCCCGGCGGAACACTTCGTCCATGGCAATCCGCACCAGCAGTTCGTGCAGCCGCGTGCAGGCCTGCTCGTACTGCAGCCCACGGCCGCCCTCGAGCGCGTCCACCCAGGCGGCGGACGCCGGGTCGAGTTGCCCTCGGCCCTTGGCGGGCCCTGCTGCCAGGGCGCTGCCGCTGGTTCCGGCATGTCCATCCGGAGCCGAGCGGCACGTATTTCCAACATCCGCATAGTGCATGGTTCTCAATCCCCAGGTCATCTTGTGCGGACAAGCCAAGCACGAGACCATCTACAGGCCGTCTACGCGAAGTCGCTGTTTTTTCTTTCCGCCGTGCGCGCATCCCGGGATTTCACGGACGGGGTTTCCGGCGTATTTCGACGAGCGACTCGTGCGCGGCGTGGGGCGCGCTTTCCCGTACTGTCGCGACTGGCTGGTGAGCAGGCCGGCCGCGGAGGCCCGCGACGCTCCACGCCGGTGGCGGGCGGTCACGCTGTGTGCAGCCCGGGCGTGTACTGCGGCAGCAGCCAACGGAGCTGCCGGCGCCCTCTGTGGATGCGCGACATCACGGTGCCCACACGGGTGCCCATCGTTTCCGCTATCTCGCGGTAGGAGAGGCCCTCGACGTCTGCGAGGTACACAGCGAGGCGGCGCGGAGGGGGATCTGACAGAAGGCTGCTTTGAGGTCGGGATGCACGATGCGTTCCAGAGCGTCTGCCGCGGCCGACTTCGACACTCCGGAAGCGTAGGCGCCAAGACGCGCCAGCTGCTGGTCTCCGACCTCGGAGGAAAAGCGCAGGGGCGGTCTCCACGGCTGTCTGCGACGGGGAGACATGTACTGATGGATGCTGGCCCCTGCTCGCTCGCCCTACCAACGGGCCGGCTTGCCCTGGTCGAGGAACCCCTGCCCCGCCTGCTCCACTGCGTACGCGGCCACAAGCCGGTTCCAGCTGTACCGACCCGGGCCGATCTCCGAGACGAGGTGCACTCGGGTGAGGCGCGACAAGACCTTGCGGACTCGGCGTTCGGGCCGTCCGGCCAGCTCCGCGACCTGCGATGCCGCGAACATGGGGTCTGGGCAGGCGCTCAGGTCGCGGAAGAGCGCGGCTGTTTCCGTGTCGAGCAGGCGGTACGAGCGGGTGATGGACTCGCGGACATCGAGCGCCTGGTCCTCCTCGCTCGCGAAGGCGTCCAGGGTGCTGTGCTCCGGCGCCTCGTACTCGTCGGCCAGGCTCGCCAGGCGCAGCTGCGGTCGATAGGCAGCGCGGGCGGCGACGTTGGCCAGGGCCAAGGGGAGCTGCCCGGCCAGCCGGATGATGCGGTCGACGGCCTCTGGTTCGGCTGCTGTCCTCGCTGCGCCGAGTCGGCGCGCGAGGAGGCTGCGTGCGTCCGTCTGGCTCAGGGGCATGAGTGTCAGGGGAAGTGCCTGGTAGGCAGCGACGAGCGCGTGCAGTTGCATGCGGCTGGTGACAAGGGCCATGGAGCCGGGGCCTCCGGGGAGGAGATGCTTTAGCTGGTCCGTGTTCCATGCGTTGTCGAGCACGACGAGCACTCGGCGGTTGGCCAGCAAGCCGCGGAACATGAGCCCCCGTGCCTGCGCGGTCTCGGGTATGTCCTCGAGGCGGGCCCCCAAGGACTGCAGGAAGTCCTCCAGCACCTGCGCGGGGTCCCGCGGCTCGGCCTCCGGTCCGGCTCCCTGTAGGTCTGCAAAGAGCTGGCCGTCGGGGAATCGGTCAGCCAGACGGTGGGCGACGGTGGTGGCGAAAGCTGTCTTGCCGACGCCGGCCAGTCCGCCGACCGTGCAGATGGCCACAGAGGACGACGCCTCTGCATCGGCGACCAAGCGCTCGACCTGCTCCTGTTCTCTCTCGCGGCCGACGAGGCTCGGCAGGGCGGCTGGGAGCTGAGCCGGGGCGTGAGGCGGGGCGTCTGTGGCGCGTCCTTCGGGCGGTCGGCGCTTTGCGGGAGCTGGAATCGCCCGGAGAGGATGCGCTCGTGGACTTGTTGCAGTTCCGGCGACGGGCTGACGCCGAGGCGTTGACGCAGCAGGTGACTGATCGTGTGGTAGATCGTCAGGGCCTCGGACTGCCGCCCGGCACCGTAGAGCGCAGTCATGAGGAGGCCGCATATGCGCTCTCGAAGCGGGTCCTCGACAAGCAGGGCGGACAGTTCTGCGGCGGCCTCGGTGTAGCGCCCTCTCTCCACTTCGCAGGCGAGCTGCTCCTCCGCACAGGCGAGGCGCAGCTCGCCAAGGACGCTGCGCTGCTGGCCCGCGAACGGCCCCGGGACCCCGGCGAGGGCCACTCCTTTCCACATCTCGAGGCCCTCGGTCAGCAGGCTTGCCGCGGACGTCAGGTCGCCGGTGCTGCGGGCCTCCCTCGCCCTTGCCGTCGTCTCCTTGAACCTGTTCAGGTCCAGAGCGTCCGGTTGGATGTGCAGCAGGTAGCCCCCGTCGACCAGGTTCACGGAGCTGTCACTCTGCTCCCCCAGAGCCTGCCTGAGCCTGTAGACGTACGTGCGCACGGATCCTACGGCCGACGGTGGGGCGTCGTCGCCCCACACGTCCTCCACCAGCTTCGAGAGGCTCACAGGCTTGCCCGCCCTGAGCAACAGCGAAGCGAGCACGGCGCACTGCCTCGGCTGACCGGCTCCGGCCGCGACCCCTTGTTTGTGTAGTCGGACTGGGCCGAGCACCGAGAACTCGACGCCTGCATGCATAGTGCCTACCGCCCTGGAGATCCTTGTGAGGCTTGGCTGTCCGCAGGGGACCGCTCTCCCCAAACGTACCGCAGATCGGCCAATTTTCAGGACCAAATAGTCCTCTCTTGCAGGAGTCCGGCCTTTCTGCAGGGGGCCGCCGCTTTTGGTTGGCAGCTGGGGCCACATGCGGGCACAGAGCGTGCAGACGAACGCGCCCTCCCGCCGTCACGCCCCCGCCGGGCCGCCTCCGCCCGCTGGGAGGACGGTGAAGTCCAGTCCGGCACGGAGACCGCGACGCAACCGCCTGTGGCGCCGCACCGGGACCTCTCGGCGCCGAATCGCCCCAGACGGCTTAGCGCCCTCCCGCGCCCCGCTCCGGCGGATTGACGTCCTCGGCGAGCACGGCATAGGCCTTGACGTGGCCGATCGCCATGTCTAGGGCGATCCTCATGGGTTTGACGTCCCGGGCCGTCTGCGCAAGGAGGTAGCCGCCTTGAAGGGCGGCCATGAGGCCGGTGGCGAGCTCTCCGGCGTCCGCGTCGACACGGAGGACTCCTGAGTCCTTCATCCGCTCGAGCCCGGCATCGAGCAGTCCCTCCCAGGTGTCGAAGTGCCGGGCGATCGCCTTGCGCGCCTCTTCGTCCTGATCGGCCAGCTCGCTTGCAAGGGAGCCGAGCGGGCAGCCGTACGCTCCGTTTCGGAGCGCGTTGTGTTCGATCAGTGCGTCCCGCCAGCGCTCCAGCCCGCGGAGGGAGTTGAGCCGCTTCAGTAGCTGGTGCTGACGTTCGAGCAATTCTGCAGCCTGCAACGCGACAACGTCCCGCACCAGCGCATCCTTGTCGGGGTAGTGGCGGTAGAGCTGGGATTTGCTCGTTCCGCTGGCCGCCCTGACCTCGTCGAGGGTCGTGGAAGACACGCCCTTGACATACATCATGTCGACGGCGGCCCTCAATATGCGCTCTCGAGTCGCCCGCCCGCGCTCAGTCAGCCGGGAGTCGATTTTGTCGCGCGCCTGTTCCGCCACATTGGCCAGATTACCGGTGCGCACGTTAGCAGGATCCAGAAGGGACCTCAAGGTCCTTTTCCGATACCGCGCCCTCCGGCACTCGGCCCATCCGATCCGGAGCCATCGTCCCGGGCCTCCCGAGGCGGTGCCGGCCTGCCGGAGCCGCGCACTCGTTTGACCCTCTGGGTCTTGTCCGTCACGACATGCCCACATGGGGATGGCTGTGGCACGCAAGCCGGCGGAGTGGGGGCTGGAGGAGCTTGCCGTCACCACTGAGCTGATCCTCAGCGAACTGATCACCGATGCCATCCGCTACACCGAGGGTCCGACCCATCTCCGTCTGGTGCGCGACCGCGGCCTGACCTGCGAGGTTGCTGACCGCAGCCGTACCTTTCCGCACATGTGGCAGGCGGCCATGACCGACGAGGGCGGGCGGGGGCACTGTCACGTTGGCTGACAGGGTGGGATGATCTTCTGGTTGATCATGCTGGAGGGGGATGGCCCGTGGGGAACGTATCGCCGTCGCACAAGGGGCACCGGTACCCGGTCGAGGTCATCTCCCACGGTGTGTGGCTGTATCACCGCTTTCCGCTCAGCTTCCGTGAGGTGGAGGAGCTGATGCTCGAGCGCGGTGTGATCGTCTCCTACGAGACGGTCCGCCGCTGGTGTGTGAAGTTCGGGCAGCAGTACGCCAACGCACTGCGCCGCCGACAGCCCCGGCCCGGCGACAAGTGGCACCTGGACGAAGTCTTCATCAAGGTCAACGGCAAGCAGAAGTACCTGTGGCGGGCCGTCGACCAGGACGGCTACGTGCTTGACGTCCTTGTGCAGAACCGGCGCGACAAGGCCGCAGCCAGGCGCTTCTTCCGTCGCCTGATGAAGAAGACGGGTGCGGTGCCGCGGGTGGTCGTCACCGACAGGCTCCGCTCCTACGGCGCCGCCCGCCGCGAGGTCATGCCCTACGTCCAGCACCGGCAGTCGAAGTACCTCAACAATCGGGCGGAGAACAGCCACCAGCCGACGAGGCAGCGCGAACGCGCGATGAAGGGCTTCCGTTCCGTCGGTGGGGCGCAGCGGTTTCTGTCCGCCTTCAGCGGCATCTCACCCCACTTCCGGCCCCGCCGCCACCAGATGACCGCACACAACTACCGAGCCGAGATGACCATCCGCTTCGCGATCTGGGAACAGATCACCGGCGCCGTCGGCCTGGCCACGACGATCTGAGCACAGGCCCCGAACCGGGCCCAACCACTCCCCGACGCACCGTCAGACACCCACGCGCCCAACAACGTGACAGCGCCCCTTGAGGACCTCCCAGACCTTTCTGGCGGAGGCTGGCCGCTGAGCCGGATCCTTGGACAGGATCTGGGCGACAAACCGCTCCAGCTCCACGGGCGCGTCCCGGCGCAGGGTGCGCAGCGGCGCGGGCTGCTCCTTGAGGTGCTGGTTGACCAGGTGCCAGGAGGTGCCGGTGAAGGGCCGGCGGCCGGTGACCATCTCGTAG
Organism: Streptomyces sp. NPDC096311; assembly: GCF_044763085.1. Lineage (NCBI taxonomy): Bacteria > Bacillati > Actinomycetota > Actinomycetes > Kitasatosporales > Streptomycetaceae > Streptomyces > Streptomyces sp. NPDC096311. Next base: position 102,096 of record NZ_JBIWFN010000028.1, on the reverse strand, counting down.
AGCACGCAGCCGAGCGAGTACAGGTCGGAGCGGTGGTCGAAGGTGCCGGCGAGTGCTTCGGGTGCCATGTAGGCCGGGGTACCGATCAGGACGCCGGTGGTGGTGATGTCGTGCCGTTCGTCGCTGCCCTTGGTGATGCCGAAGTCGACGACCGTTGCCTTGCCGCTGGCCCTGATGATGATGTTGGAGGGCTTGATGTCCCGGTGCGTCAGGTCCGCGGCGTGGGCGGCTTTCAGGGCGTCCGCGACGCAGGCCGCGACGGACAGGGCCTTGGGCAGGGGCAGTCTCCCGGCTTCCAGGGCGGCGCTGAGCGGTTTGCCGGGCAGGAGCTCCATCACCAGGTAGGCGCAGGGCTGCCCGTTGTGTGTCGTGGAGCCGAAGTCGTGGACGGTGACAATGTTCGGGTGGGCGAGGCCGCCGGCGACTGCGGCCTCGCGGGCGAACCGGGCCACCTGCCGGCTGCTGCCCGCGTCACCGGTGAGCACCTTGGCCGCGACCAGGCGGTCGATCTTGGGATCGTGTGCTGCCCAGACCTGTCCGAACCCGCCTGCACCGATCGCCTCGATCAGCTGGTAGCGCCCGTCCAGCACGGTCCCTTCCTGCACGACTCCCCCTTCCCGCACTCACCGCGACGCACGCCTTACCAGGCGTGTTCCCGTCACGCTACGCCGGGACGACCACCAGTAACAGGGAAGTGCTGATCACAGGCAGGGGACAGCGAAGAAGGACAGTCCGCTGCCCTGGTCAGATGTTGTTCCATCTCTCCTGGGCGGTGATCCACTCCCGGCGGGCGTAGACGCGGACGGCGTCCCGCTCGGCATCGGTACAGCCGTCCTCTAAAGCTGACGGGATGTCACCGGTGGTGCTGGTCCCATGCCGGTGGTCGTAGCTAACCAGTTCGCCGGCGACGTCGGAGGCGTCGGTGCGCAGCTCGACATCCTTCGGCACCGGACTACGGGAGTCTTCCTGATAGGGGCGCGGAAGGTAGCTGCCGTGTCCGTGGCACAGGGCGAGCGCGTCCAGGACGGCAGCGAGCTCGAGCAGGTCGTCCCGGCACTCCCGGGCCAGGCTGCTGACCTGGAAGTCGACGTGGCCCTGGTCACCGGCGGTGTGCGCGGCTGCCAGCTGCTGGCGTTCCATGGCACTGGAGTACAGCAGCACCGGGATGAGTTCGCCGATGCGGACCAGGTGCTTGCCGTACGCGGCATGAGCCGCCCGGCTGGTCGACCAGCCGGGCCACGGTTCATCCGGGGAAGCTCGGTGTGCGCTCATATCGCGGAAAGTTACCCACTCTCAGCAGCAGCGGGGCCGGAACGGATCATCCCGGCCGCGACCGGCATCGCGTTCCGGCCTACTGACTTCGGCTCGTCAGGGTGAACTTTCGTGAAGTCCCTGATGGGCCCGGTGCGGTGGCTGTATTCCGTGGTGTGTGAGGTATGCGGATGGGGGCGGGCTGACCGCTGCGGGCCGGCGGCGCCGGGAGACGGTACGGCTGCAGGCGGCCACGTTGTTCGAGCAGAAGATCAAGCCGTCGGCGGTGGCACGGCGTCTGCGGGTGAGCTCGAAGTCGGCTTATCAATGGCATCAGTTGTGGCGGGACGGCGGTGCTCAGGCTTTGGTCTCCCGTGGCCCGAGCGGATCCCGATGTCGTCTGTCCCCGCGCTGTCTGGAGAAGCTGGCTGCGTACCTCGAGCAGGGCCCGGCCGCGCACGGCTGGGTGGAGGACCAGGTGTGGACCGCAGCAAGGGTGGCCACCTTGATCGGCAGGAAGTTCCACGTCTCCTACAGCGTCTCCGGGGCGACGAGGCTGATGCACCGGCTCGGCTTCAGCCCGCAGGTCCCCGCGCGGCGGGTCGCTGAACGTGACGAGCAGGCTGTCACCACGTGGAAGGAGGCGACTTGGGAAGAGGTAAAAGAGCCCGGGCGGCCTGTGGGGGCTACATCTGTTTCGAAGACGAGGCAGGTTTCACCCGCCGGCCGCCCAAAGGGCGTACCTGGGGCCGACGCGGAGTGACTCCGCAGGTGACCGTGAGCGGACGACGTTCGGGACGGCTGTCCGTGGCCGGGCTGATCGCCATGCGGCCCGGCTCCCGGACCCGACTGTGCCACCGCCTGCGCACCCACCCCTCGGGCAAAGGCAAGCGTCGCAGCATGGCAGAGCGCGACTTCATCGCGCACGTCAAACGCAGCCTGGTCAACCTCGCCGTCGTCGCCCTCGACCGCCTCGAAGCCCTCGTCCGCAACCGGCTCAAACGACGTCAGTACCGGCCCGACACCCTCGACGGCTTCATAGCTGGAACCGGCCTGACCCTCGGCAATCCAACGTAACCCTGACGGGCGGAAGTCAGTCCGCAGGCGTCATCAGTGCATGGCGGTGCCACCACTGTGACTCGTAGCGTTGTCATATGACCGACGACCTTCATGTTGTCCTTGCCCGCCTCGACGTGTGGCTGGAGGCCAACGCGCCCGCGGACCACGCCGCCCTGAACCCACCCGCCGCGCAGGACGACATCGACGCCATCGCCGACCGCCGGTTCCCCCTGCACCCCGACCTGGTGACGTGGCTGGGACATCACGCCGGGACCGCCACGAAGGGCCATGGCGGTCCCGGCGTGATCCTCCCTGGAGGGTTCATCCTGCACGGCGCCGAGGGAATGCGTGCCGGTCAACGAACGATGGAAGAAGCGATCGCCGAATGGGTCGAGGAAAACGAGTCGGAGGACCCCGACCTGCGGGACATCTACGACGGGGTGTACGGGTACGCGTTCTATGTCCGATGGGTCCCGCTCGCTACGGACATCACCGGGGGCAAGCTCATCCTCGACCACCGTGGTGGAGACCGGTTCGGAAACGTGCTCTACGGTCTACACGCCGGGGACACGGAGGGTCCGGTGAAGGTGTGGGACAGCCTGTCGCACATGTTCCAAGACCTCCTCGTCGCCCTGAGCGAGGGGACGGAGATTCGCCTGCCCGGCTATGCAGATCCGGTGACACCACACCTGTCGGGCACCGGCAACGATGCCTTCGTGAGTTGGGAGTAGGACAGGGCTGCGTCCGAAGCATGACGCGTCGGACGCAGTCTTGACGAGCAGATCAGAAATTACACCGTCAGCAGGAAGTCACCATCAGGAAGTCCAGCGAAAGTCACCCTAACGAGCCGAAGTCAGTAACGCCCTCTCAGGACGTCCCGTTGCGGCATTCACCAGGGCTTGACCTGCGACTCAACACTCAAACACAACGGTGTTGGCGGCAAGGCGGTCACCCGATCATGAATTCTGGCTCGCACGCGAGGAGGAAGGCCGCGACTCGGCCGTGGTGCCGCGTGCATGACGAGCGCGACGCCACGGCCGGTCGGGCCCCATGCGTCGGTTACGCCTCAGCCTCCGCCTTCACGCCGGCCAGCGTCGTCTCGATGCCGGTGCGCAGTCGGGCCAGTCGGCCGTCGATGATCTGTTCCTCCTGCTCCGGGTACTTCTCGACGAAGTCCTGCAGCGGGCCGCGGGCGGTGCCGAGCCGCATGCCGTGCTGCAGGCGCGTACCGGTCCCGTCCGCGACCGGCTCCAGCGTGTATGCCCAGAAGGCCAGCGGTTCGCCGTGGCTGCGGTCGTTGTAGTAGACAACCTCCCACCGGAAGGTGCGCTGCTCCTCCAGTGCTGCGACGCGGCTGACGGTGTGCCACTCCCCGAGCCCGGCGTTGCGGTTGCGGCCGGAGAAGCACGCGCCGACGGCCGGTCCCTCGACCCCGTCCAGCCACTCCACTTCCTGCAGTTCGGGGCTGTGCCGGGCCGAGGTGGCGATGTCCGACACCAGCCCCCACACCCGCTCCGGTGGAGCGGCGATCTCGATCTCGCACTCCACGTGGGGACCATCGGCAAGACGCATTGCTTCAACCTTCCGAGACAGGACCGTTCCGTTTGCGGCTTCGGCCAGAGTTGTTGATGTTGTTCCGAGAGCCGGCGTCACTGTGGTGATCACGCCGTCGCGTCCACCGTGACCGCGGTCGCGACGACTCCCCGGGCGATACGCCACCGTCCCGACACCGCCGTGAACGGCCCGGGCCGCGACACGGCAGCACTGAAACCCCCGGCGCGGTCGTGGTCCGCCCACAACTCCACTTCGGCCTCGAGGAAGCCTAGTTCGCAGCGGGCCAGCGGATACCACGCCTTGAAGACCGCCTCCTTCGCGGAGAACAACAGGCACCCCCAGGACACCTCCGGCCATCGCTCCGAGAGCAGCTTCAAGTGGTCGTGCTCACTGGGGCCCGCCACCATCTCCAGTACCTCCGCCGACAGCCGGGCATGCGGCTCGGCGTCGATCCCCACCGCGGCCACGCCCGCTTCCGCGCGGGCAGCCGCCGCCGCCCGGTATCCAGTGCAGTGCGTCATCGCCCCTACGACGCCCGGCGGCCACCCCGGTTCACCCCGAGCACCCGGCACCAAGGGCACCGGCGACACCCCCAGGACTCGCAATGACCGCCGGGCAAGCACCCTTACACCCGCGAACTCCCGCCGACGCTTGTCCATCGCCTTGTCCACGACCCGCGCCTCGACGGGAAACAGCGCCCTTCTCCAGTCCCCCTCCCACTCCCCGAACGACTCCATGGCCACCACCTGCGGCGGGAGCAGGGACGCCATCAACCCGGTTCCAGGGGGCGCAGGAGACACAGGGGACACGGGAAACACAGGTGCTCGGTCGGGTTCGTGCCGGTGGATGTTCAACGCTTCATCCCCTGATGGCGCAGATTGCCGCGTTCGCGGTGAGACTCGCGCCGACCCGGGCTTCCAGGCCGACGATCGTGCCGGCCTTGTGGGCGTTGATGGGCTGCTCCATCTTCATCGCCTCCAGCACGACGACGAGGTCGCCCACCGCGACCGTCGCCCCCTCTTCGGCCGCGACCTTGGTGATCGTGCCCTGCATCGGCGACGCCAAGGTGTCGCCGGAGACGGCGGACTGGGCCTTGCGGGTGCCGGAGCGGCGTTTGATCTGGCGCGTTCCGCCCGCCGCCGTGCGCGCGCGGGACAGGCCCAACGACGCCGGGACGGAGACCTCGATGCGCCGGCCGCCGACCTCGACCACCGCGGTCTCGCGGCCGGCCGGCTCCTCGTCTCCGCCCGCCGCGGCGTCGAACGCGGGGATGGTGTTGTGGAACTCGGTCTCGATCCATCGGGTGTGCACCATGAACGGCATGGCGGAGCCGGTCAGTTCGGGGGCGAACGCCGGCTCCTCGACCACCGCCCGGTGGAAGGGGATCGCGGTCGCCATGCCCTCGACCTCGAACTCGGCGAGCGCGCGGCGGGCCCGTTCGAGGGCCTGCTCGCGGGTGGCGCCGGTGACGATCAGCTTGGCGAGCAGGGAGTCCCAGGCCGGGCCGATCACGCTGCCGGACTCCACGCCGGCGTCCAGGCGCACGCCCGGCCCGGTCGGAGGGTGCCACCGGGTGACGGTCCCGGGGGCGGGCAGGAAGCCCCGGCCCGGGTCCTCGCCGTTGATGCGGAACTCGAAGGAGTGGCCGCGCAGTTCGGGGTCGCCGTAGCCGAGTTCCTCGCCGTCGGCGATGCGGAACATCTCACGGACCAGGTCGATGCCGGCGACCTCCTCGGTGACCGGATGTTCCACCTGGAGGCGGGTGTTGACCTCCAGGAAGGAGATCGTGCCGTCCTGGCCGACGAGGAACTCGCAGGTGCCGGCGCCGACGTACCCGGCCTCGCGCAGAATCGCCGTGGAGGCGGAGTACAGCTCGGCGACCTGCTCGTCGGAGAGGAAGGGCGCCGGGGCCTCCTCGACCAGCTTCTGGTGCCGGCGCTGCAACGAGCAGTCACGGGTCGACACGACGACGACGTTGCCGTGCTGGTCGGCCAGGCACTGGGTCTCCACGTGCCGCGGCTTGTCCAGATAGCGCTCCACGAAGCACTCGCCGCGTCCGAAGGCGGCGACGGCCTCGCGTACGGCGGAGTCGTAGAGTTCGGGGATTTCCTCCAGGGTACGGGCTACCTTGAGGCCCCGGCCGCCGCCGCCGAAGGCGGCCTTGATCGCGATCGGCAGCCCGTGCTCCTCGGCGAACGCGACGACCTCGTCCGCGCCGGAGACCGGGTCCGGCGTGCCCGCGACCAGCGGGGCGCCGGCGCGCTGGGCGATGTGCCGGGCGGCGACCTTGTCACCCAGGTCACGGATGGCCTGCGGCGGCGGGCCGATCCAGACCAGGCCCGCGTCGAGCACGGCCTGCGCGAAGTCGGCGTTCTCCGACAGGAAGCCGTAGCCCGGATGGATCGCGTCCGCTCCGGACTCGCGGGCCGCGGCCAGGACCTTGTTCTGGTCGAGATAGCTGGTGGCGGGGGTGTCGCCGCCCAGGGCGTACGCCTCATCGGCGGCCCGGACGTGAACGGCGTCCCGGTCGGGGTCGGCGTACACCGCCACGCTGTTGATCCTGGCGTCCCGGCAGGCCCGGGCGACCCGGACCGCGATCTCCCCGCGGTTGGCGATCAACACCTTGCGCATGACGCTCATCCGGCCCTTCCCCTCCCACCGCTCAGTCGATCCCTCGGTGGATATGCGGCTCATCGCCCCGCTCCTCCTCCCCTGCCAGCAGCACACGCGTCGGCCAGGGCCGCTCAGAGGACGCCGCCTCCACCCGTGACTGTGTCGATTCGGAGCTGTGCATGCCGTCCATGTCCCTCTCCGTCTCCTCGTCCCCTCCTCGTCCCCTCCCTGTCAGCCTCTGGTCCCCGGGCTGCGGCGCCAGCTGCCGGGGAAGCGGTAGGGGGCGTGCCGCTCGGGGCGGTCCCACCGGGGGGCGCCCTGGGTGGCGGGGGCGTCGGCGTCCTGCGCGGTCGCCCGGGAGAGCAGCACCACGGTGAGCGCGGCGAGTTCGTCGTCGGTGACGTGGCCGCGTTCGACGCGGACCAGGGGGGACGGGGCGGCAGGGTCGATGACGATGGTCATGGGGTCAACTCCGTTCAGGTCGGGGCGAGTTCACTGGGGCGGGTTGCCGTGCTTGCGGGACGGCAGTTCGGCGTGCTTGGTGCGCAGCATGGCCAGGGACCTGATCAGGATCCGGCGGGTCTCGGCGGGGTCGATCACGTCGTCGACCAGGCCCCGTTCGGCCGCGTAGTACGGGTGCATCAGCTCGGCCTTGTACTCCTTGACCATGCGGGCCCGCATCGCGTCGGGGTCCTCGGCCGCGGCGATCTGGCGGCGGAAGATGACGTTGGCCGCGCCCTCGGCGCCCATCACCGCGATCTCGTTGGTGGGCCAGGCGTAGGACAGGTCGGCGCCCACGGAGCGGGAGTCCATGACGATGTAGGCGCCGCCGTAGGCCTTGCGCAGGATCAGCTGGATGCGGGGGACGGTGGCGTTGCAGTACGCGTACAGCAGCTTCGCGCCGTGCCGGATGATGCCGCCGTGCTCCTGGTCGACACCGGGGAGGAAGCCGGGGACGTCGAGCAGTGTCACCAGGGGAATGTTGAAGGCGTCGCACATCTGGACGAAGCGGGCCGCCTTCTCGGAGGCCTCGATGTCCAGGACGCCCGCGAGCGACTGCGGCTGGTTGGCCACGATGCCCACGACCTGGCCGTCCATGCGGGCCAGGGTGACGATGACGTTGGTGGCCCAGCGCTCGTGGACCTCCAGGTGTTCGCCGTCGTCGACGATCGACCTGATCACCGCGCGCATGTCGTACGGGCGGTTGCCGTCGGCGGGGACCAGGTCGAGGAGTTCCTCGCAGCGGCGGTCGGCCGGGTCCCCGGTCGCCTCTGCCGGGGGCGTCTCGCGGTTGTTCTGCGGAAGGAGGGAGATGAGGTAGCGGACCTCCGCGATGCAGGTCTCCTCGTCGTCGTAGGCGAAGTGGCACACGCCCGACGTCTCCGCGTGGACGTCGGCGCCGCCCAGGCCGTTCTGGCTGATCTCCTCGCCGGTCACCGCCTTGACCACGTCAGGACCCGTGATGAACATCTGCGACGTCTCGCGGACCATGAAGACGAAGTCGGTGAGGGCGGGCGAGTACGCGGCGCCGCCCGCGCACGGACCGAGCATCACGCTGATCTGCGGGATGACACCGGACGCCTTGGTGTTGCGGGTGAAGATGCCGCCGTAGCCGGCCAGGGCGGTGACGCCCTCCTGGATGCGGGCGCCCGCGCCGTCGTTCAGCGACACCAGCGGCGCACCGGCCGCGATGGCCATGTCCATGATCTTGTGGATCTTCTCGGCGTGCGCCTCGCCCAGCGCGCCGCCGAAGATGCGGAAGTCGTGCGCGTAGACGAAGACCGTGCGGCCGTCCACCGTGCCCCAGCCGGTGACCACCCCGTCGGTGTGGGGTTTGCGGCGTTCCAGGCCGAACCCGGTCGCGCGGTGCCGGCGCAGCGGCTCGACCTCCTGGAAGGAGCCCGGGTCGAGCAGCTGGTCGATGCGCTCCCGCACGGTCAGCTTGCCCTTGTCGCGCTGCCGTTGGGTGGCGGCGGCATCCGCTCCCTCGGCGATCACGTGCTTGAGGGCCACCAACTCCTCGACGCCGCTAAGCATTTCGTCCCCCTCTTGTCTCCTCGGGCGTGATCCTGGCGGCCCCGGCAGGCCCCGCGCGGCCGGGACCTACGGGGGCGGTCGCCGTCATCGGGCGACCGCCAACCGGCTCTCCACCGCGGGCCGCCCGCTCGCCGCGGCCTCGGCGACCACACGGTCGATGTCCTCCGGGGTGGCCACCGCGACGGCGCGCGCGCCCGGGTGGGAACGCTGCAGGAGCCGGGTGAGCGGCCCCGCCGGAGCCAACTCGATGTGCAGGGCGTCCGGCGCGTGGCGGGCGATCGCCGCCACGCAGAGGTCCCACCGGACCGGCGAGGTGATCTGGGTGATCAGCCGACGCCGCAGGTCGTCCGGGCCGGCCAGTGGCGCGCCGTCCTCGTTGCCCACCATCGCCGAGGCAGGCTCGGTGATGGTGACCGCCTGTACCGCGCGGGCGAACGGTTCCACCGCCGGCGCCATGGCCTCGGTGTGGAAGGCGCCCGCGACGGGCAGCCGGGCGACCCGTACCCCCGGCGGCGGCGCATCGGCGAGGGCCTCGATACGGTCCAACGGCCCCGCCGCCACGAACTGGTGGCTGCCGTTGAAGTTGGCCACGGCCAGGCCGGCCGCGGTGACCGCGGTGCCGATGTCCTCGTCCGGCGCGCCGTCCCGCCTGGTCGGCATCACCGCCGCCATGCCGGTCCGCGCCACCGCGCACGCCGCGGACATCGCCGCGCCCCGCACCCGGGCCAGGGCGACCGCGGCCTCGGGACTGAGGTAGCCGGCGCCGGCCGCGGCGGCCAGTTCACCGACCGAGTGCCCCGCGAACAGCACGTCGCCGGCGGCCGGCCCGAGCCTGCTGCGCAACAGGCGTTGCGCGAGCACGGACACGGCGACGATCAGCGGCTGTGCGAAGGCGGTGTCCGCCAGCAGCGTCTCGTCACGACTGGCCTCGACCAGGTCGAAGCCGACGGCCTGCGACCAGTCGTCGACCAGTCCGGGTGCCCCGGGAACCCCGTCCAGCCAGGGGTCGAGCATCCCCGGCCGCTGGACTCCCTGTCCCGGGGCAGTCACGACGTAGTGGTACCCCACCGAATCCCCCATCTTGGATATCTCCGAATCTTGGGTGTCTCCGACATGTCAGTCCCCGCACTGCGGGCCCACGAGCGAGTCGGCGGGGCGCAGCAGGGTGATGGCTCGCTCCACCTCCAGGACGACGCGGCCGTCCCCGGCACGCGCCACGCCGTTGAACGTGGCCGTCTCCTCGTCCCGGTCGATCAACTCGACGGAGTGCTCCAGGAGTTCGCCCGCGTACACCGCGCCGGTCACCCGCACTCCGCGCGCCGACCCGAAGATCAGCAGCTGGCGGTCGGCCCCGTCGGATTCGAGGACGATGAGCAGCCCGCATGCCTGCAGGAACGACTCCAGCAGAAGACTGGCGGGGAACTCGCCCGGCCTGGAGCGCCCCAAGTGGCTGTCCAGCTCGTGATAGGTCACGGCCTTCGTGGCCATGAGCGCACCCGGCGTGTGCCGGACGATCCGGTCGATCTGGAGCGCGGGGTAGCCGTAGGGCAGCAGGTCACCGGGGTCGGGGTGGTCCGTGGCCGGCACGGCCGACGGCGTCGTCCTGTCCGGCACGGTTGAGGGTGCGGTCTTGTCCGGCACAGCCGACGGTGTCGTCGTGTCCGGCACGGTTGATGTCGTCATGTCCGGCACCTCCACGTCGCGGTGATGCGGGCGCAGCGCTGCCCGTCGATGCTGCAGGTCGTCCTGGTGACCAGAGATGCGCGGTCACCGCTGACCGCCGTCTCGAAGACCAACTCGTCGCCGGCGAGGGCCGGTCGGCTGAAGCGAACCGAGCCGAGCTCTACCAGTTCGATGCCGCCGAGGGCCCCGTCGATGTGCAGCTCGAGCATCTGCTGCAGGCTCTCGACCAGGAACACCCCGGGGTACACCGTCAGGTCGGGGAAGTGGCCGGCCAGATAGGGGTCGTCGGCGACGATCCTCTTGCGGCCGACGAAGCCCCCGTCGCTCTCCCGGACGTCGTCCACAGCCACCAGCGGCAGCCGTCGAGCGGCATCGGAGAGGGGATGGCGTACGGCAGTCATGGGTCACACGCCCATGCCGACGCCGCCGCCGATCGGGATGGACGAGCCGGTGATGAAGCCGGCCTCGTCGGACACCAGGAAGGCGACCAGCGCGGCCACCTCCTCCGGCCGGCCGACCCGGCGCAGTGCCGTCTGGGAGAGGATCTCCTCGCGCCGCCGCTTCGACAGGTCGGCGATCATGTCGGTCTCGATCAGGCCCGGCAGCACCACGTTGGACGTGATCCCGGCGCGCCCGAGCTCCCAAGCCAGCGAGCGGGCAAGGCCGATCAGGCCGCTCTTCGAGGCCGCGTAGTTGACCTGGCCGGGCGAGCCCCACAGCGCCACGATCGAGGAGACGAAGACCAGGCGCCCCCACTTGTTCGCCATCATGTCCGACACGGTCTCCCGGGCCACGTTGATGGAGCCGCTGAGGTTTGTGTCGAGCACGTCCTGGACGCCCTCGTGGGTCTGGGTGAGCAGCGGCCCGTCGTTCATGATCCCGGCGCAGTTGACGACGATGTCGATCTCGCCGAGGATCTCCCGCGCCTGCTCGACCGCCGTGCTCACCGACTGCGGATCGCGCACGTCGCACTCGACGAAGGAGACCCCCTCGACCTCCGGCTTCGTGGTGCGGGCGGTCCCCACCACGCGATAGCCCTGCTTGTTCAACTCACTCGCGATCGCCGCCCCGATGCCGCGGCTGGCTCCGGTGACGAACACCGATCGACTGGTCATCGTTCTGCTCCTTGGTGAGGTGCGCCGACGCGCATGACGTGGTGTGGTGCGCCGACGCGCACGATCGAATCGATCCGCTCGACGGCGGCCCAGGTGGAATCGCCGCCGCCGACCACCCCGACCCAGCCCGCCCGCCGCGCGCCGGCGACGTTGTCGTCCAGGTCGTCGACGAGGACGTTGGACTCGGGCGGAAGGCCGGACCGGGTCTCGGCCAGGCGGAACATCGCGGCGTCGGGCTTGCGGGCGCCGATGTCGCAGGACAGCAGGACCTCGTCGAACAGGTCGTCCCAGGACCGGAAGTCTGCGAAGTACTCCCGCCAGTCCGGGGGAAGGTTGGAGATCATCCCGACGAAGGCGCCCGCCTCCCGCCAAGTCCGCAGCGCGGCAAGCCACTTGGTGTCGATCCTGCGGTCGCTCCACCACTCGGGGCCGAGGCCGGACAGGTCGGCGTCGAGCCCGAACCGGGCGGACAGCTCCCGCTCGATCTCCGCCGTCCACTCCCGCTCGGTGAGGACCCCGGAGTCCAGCACGGCCATCCCGTCCGGGCGGCCGTGCCGGTCGGCGATCGCCCGCAGGCACCGGCCGAGCTGCTCGGGCGTGAACTCCTTGCCCTCGCAGTAGGTGCGCAGCCCCTCCCGCAGCGGCGGGGTGAGCACGCCCCGGAAGTCGGTCCAGATCGCGTGCCTCACGGCACCTCCCCGGCGTCCGGGCCGGCCGGGGCCAGCCCGAACGACATCCGGGTCACGACCAGACCGTCCTGCGCGCACTCCACGTCGACCCAGCGCTCGTCGTGGCTCGCCACGATCCGGGTCTCCCGGTCGAGTTCGGCGAAGTGCTCGAACGTCGCGCGCACCGCGGTCACGACGTGCTCGACGGGCCGCCGGCTGCCGGCCAGCGCCAGCTGGCGGCCGGCCTCGATGAGCACCATCGCCGGGTAGTGGTCGTAGTCGTGGTCGAACAGGCTCGCGTTCGCGAAGTCGGGGGCCAGGGCCGCGCTGACGCCGTCCGCTCCGGCCCGCAGCCGGGCGAGCGCCACATTGGCGGTCTGCGTCCGGGCCACGCTCTGCGGTGTGCTCAGCCCGGCCCGCCGGCCGGCCTCGGGCCGCAGACCCGCCGTGGTCGGCGGGACCGAGCCGTCGCGCTGATACGCCCGCAGCTCCTGGTAGCGGCCCTTGGGCACGCCCTGCACCGCCATCGACGTACGCACCACCGTCCGGCCCGAGCCGTCGGTGCCGCGCTGCGTGTACGCGATCTGTTTCGGCGTCCCGTCGCTGCGCAGCCTGAGCTGCTCGAACGCCGTCACGATCGTCAACTCGCCGTCCACGCCCGCCAGTGCGGCGGGATCGGTGATCTCCATGTCGATCGAGTTGAAGAAGAAGGCGATGTCGCGCGAGAGGCCCGCGAACTCGTGCGCCGCGCTGAGCGCCGCCTGCCGGCAGGCCTCGATCAGCAGCAGCGCGTCCAGCCAGTGCGAACCGGGGTGGTCGCGGTAGTACGGGCTGATGCCGGTGGTGACCGTGGTGCTGCCGTACTCGCCCCCGCCCTGTCGCCAGGGCGGGGAGACGAGAACTTCCTGGTCGTTGGCGCGGTGGACCAGGTCCCGGCGCACTCGGGCGTCCGTCGTGGCGCTCATGACCGCCCGCCGATGGTGAGCACCGCCGCCGCCACGGCTCCGGAGTCGTCGATCCCGGTGATCAGTATGCCGGTGCCCGGCCGCCCCAGCGCGACCGCGGCGGCCAGTTGCATGGCACCCAGGGCGCCGCCGCACTCACCGACCGCCGTCCGTACGTCCACCCGCTCGACGTCGAACTGCTCGAGAGCCGACTCCTCGCTCTGCTCGAGGACCGTTCCGACGGCCCCGGGCAGGATCAGCCGTACGTCGACACCGGCGGCCGCGCAGGGCTCCAGCGCGCGGGCGACCGCGCGGCGCAGCGCCTCGGCGTACCCGGCCTGCGTGCGCTGCGGCGCGAACATCACCTCGCAGGCCGTCACCGTGGCCAGGGCGGGCGGTGCGTCCGGTCCCGCGGGCTCGAGCGCGACCATCGCCGCGCCCTCCCCGATGACGACGGACTCCTGTACGTCCTTCTTCAGCCGGGTCCCCCATGCCGTGTGGGGCGACAGCTCTTCCACGCCGCCCACGAGCATCCGCCGGGCGTGACCGCAGCGGATGAGCCGGGCGGCATAGCGCAGTGCGGACAGCGCGCTGACGGTTCCGTTGGCCAGGGTGGAGTTCGGTCCGCGCAGCCGGTGCCAGATCGCGATCTGACTGGCGCAGCAGTTCATCGTGGTGTTGGGGAAGACCGCGGGGTTGATCAGGTCGATCCCCTTGCCCTCGATGATGTCGACGTCCAGGTCGACGCTGCTGCGCAGGCTGCCGACGACGGTGCCCATGGCGATCCCGGTGGACTCCCAGGACGCGTCGGAGATGTCCGCCCGCGCGCTCAGGTCGCGCTTGAGCAGCGTGCTGGCCGCCAGGCCCAGCGCCGTCGTGCGGTCGAGGTTCTTCGTTCCCTTCCGGGGGACGTAGTCGGTGATCTTGAAGTCCGGCACGGCCGCCACCCGGCCGGGCAGGCCCACGTAGTGGTCGGCGTCGGCGGCCGACGGCTCGCCGCCCGGTGCCGTCCCGGCCGCGGCCGGCTCACGCAGCCGCTCGCGCAGGGCGTCCAGGCCGACGCCGGCCGCGGACAGCACGGACACATCAGAGATCTGGAGTTCCTCGGACGAGGTCATCGCCGCTCCCCTCCCGCGCCGACCGGCTCACGGTCGGAATAGGCGCCGAATATGGTGATGGCGTTGTTGCCGCCGAACGCGAAGCCGTGGTTCTGCGCCACCCGTACCTCGGTGGTACGGGCGCCCGAGCCGACGAAGTCGATGCCGTCCCCGAACGCCGGGTCCACGGTGCGCAGGTTGATGGTGGGCGGCAGGAAGGACTCCTCGATCGCCTTGCAGCACGCGATCGCTCCGAACCCGCTGGCCGCGCCCATCGTGTGGCCCAGCATCGACTTGATGGAGCTCATCGGCGGATGCTCGTCGCCGAACACCAGCCGGGTGGCGGTGACTTCGGTGATGTCGTTGGTCGGCGTGCCCGTGCCGTGGGCGCAGACGTAGTCGACCTCGCCGGCGTCGATGCCCGAGTTGGCGTGTGCCTTGCGGATGCACTCGGCGATGCTCTCCGCGTCCGGGTGCACGATGTGGTGGGCGTCGCAGCTGAGCCCGTAGCCGAGCAGCTCGGCGTAGATGTGCGCGCCGCGCCGCCGGGCGTGCTCGAGTTCCTCCAGGACCAGGACCGCGCCGCCCTCGGCGGTGACGATGCCCGTGCGGTCCCGGTCGAACGGCCGGGGAACCCCGTCGGCCACCGCGCCGAGGCTGAGGAACCCGGCGTGCGTGAACCTGTTCACGCTGTCGGCGCCGCCGGCCACCATCACGTCGGACTCACCGGCAATGATCTTGTCGGCCGCGCTGCCGATGGCGTAGTTGGCGGCGGAGCAGGCCGTCGGGATGACCACGGTCTCGCCGTGCAGGTCCAGCTCCACCGACACGGCCGCGGCGATGTTTCCCGCGGGGATCTTGCGGACCACGTCGGCGGAGATCGTGCTGGGGCCGCCGTCCAGCCACTGCTGGGTCAGGGTGTCGACCGAGGGTGCCTCACCGTTGGTGGTGCCGATGATCGCCCCCGTCGCCGCGCGGGTGGCCTCGTCGAACTCGATCCCGGCGTCCTCCACCGCCAGGCGGGCCGCGGCGGCCGCGAAGTGGGCCGTGCGTCCCCAGTCGGCCACGTCGATGACGCGGACGATCGAGGCGGGGTCGAAGTCCTGGACCTCGCCGCCCAGATGGGCCGGAAAGTCGCTGCTGTCGAAGGCCTTGACCTCCGAGACACCGCTGCGGCCGGCCTTGACGCCCTCGGTGAAGTCCTCGACCCCGGTGCCGATACTGCTCACACATCCCATGCCGGTCACCACGACCCGGCGGGCGCGGGTCACTGGCCGCCGTCCTTGGCGTCGCGTATCCGGACGATCTGCTGGACCAGGAGGTCCACGGTGCGCAGGTCGACGGCGAGTTCACGGGGGACCCGGATCGACAGCTGCTTGTTCACCCGGGCCAGCACCTGGATCAGACCGAGGGAGTCGGCACCGTAGACGTCGATCAGGTCGGCGTGCACATCGACCTCGTCCGGCTCGATGTCCAGCTCGAGCTCGTCGACGATGATGTCCAGCGTGGCGTTGCGGACAACGTCATCAGTAATTACAGCAGTCATGCCCTCATCCGTTTCAGTGGATTTCTTCGAAAACTGGCCCGACTCGGGAAAGTCGAATTCCGTGGGGCTCAGAAGGGAATGTGCTCGGCACCGGTACGTGCCGGATCGAGATTCAGCTGGCTCAGCCTGGCCACTCGATCCACATGCAGTGCGGAGTCGGTCCACATGTCGCGGTACCGTCGATCCCGCTCGGTGATTTCAGAATCCGAGCGCAGTCCGCCGTCACGGGCGTGCTCAATGGCAGTCGCCATGATCTTCCTGATCACGCCCTGGCGCTCTGCATCGTAATCCGGAAGCATATTCTCCGGCAGTTTGTTTTCCGCCGCGCCATTCCGGTGTGATTCCATAATACGCCAGGAAAGTGCGGCGGCGTCAAGGATTCCTGAATTCATTCCCTGGCCGCCGGCCGGTGCCATTACGTGCGCGGCATCGCCGGCCAGAAAGCTGCGGCCGACGCCGAAACGCTCCGCAATGGCGAATCGCGCCTGGAAGTCCGCGGTGGATATCAGTTCCTGCACGACCCCGCGGTGTGCCTGCGGACCGCGCTCGGTCAGCAACCGCTGGAAGGACTCCGGCGACGGGTCCGGGGCGCCCGGGGTGAGCCGGTGCGCGAGACGGTACGCGTGCCGATCGTGCGGTCCGATGGCCATGCCGCCGCCGGGCGTCCAGCAGTAGCTGGCCTGGTCCTCGGGCAGCCCGCTGATCACGGCGTCGGCGATCCTGAAGGAGACCCTCGGGCCCACGTCGTTCATCGCGATGCCGAGCAGCTCACGAACCGCACTGTTCGCTCCGTCGGCGCCGATCAGCAGGCGGGCCGACACGGTCGAGTCGTGCCCGCCCGAGCGGATGTGGACGGACACCTGCCGGGCGTCCTGTTCCAGTCCGACGACTTCCGCGTCGCCGATGTCGCCGCCGGCCGCCAGGAAGGCCTCCTCCAGCACGGCCTCGGTCTCGTGCTGCGAGATGCCGAGCGCGTAACCGAACCTGGTGTCCGTCAGGCGATCGATCTCGAAGCGGCCGATGGAGCTGCCCGACGAGTAGTAGCCGACTCGGGTGACACGGCTGCCGATCGATTCGAGAATTTCGGTGACGCCGAACGAATCCAGGATTTCCAGGGCCCTCGGCCAGATCACCGAAGCCCGCGAATGGCCCGTGAACGGAGGATGCTTTCGCACGATGCGGACCGAGAGGCCTCGCCGGGCAAGAATGCACCCGGCCGTCAGCCCCGTCGGTCCCGCACCGACGATCAATACGTCTAGCACACCAGCTCCAACACCAGGCAGGACCAGGTGTATCCGCCGCCGGCATTGACGATCACACACACGTCGCCGGGCCGCAGATCCTGCTCTTCGTAGATGTCCGCGATGTTCGCGCCCACATCGGCGACCCCGAGATGGGCGGTCCGTCCGCCGTGCCACAGCAGTTTCTCGGCGCCGAAGAACGGCGCGAGTTGCGGACGATAGACGGTCTCGAAGATCTTTCCACTGAGCCGCGGGACGGCAACCGCCCGAATGCGCCCCTCGCTTCCCGACAGGCCCGCGTCGTCAAGGGCCTGTCGGACGCAGCCCGTCAGGGATTCCCGCGAACGCTGCGCGAAGCGCTCGATGCCGTATTCCGTCAGGTACGCCTTCTTGGCGGCCTTCAGGTCGACCTTGCCGCCCTCCCGCAGCGCGGGGCCGGGCGTCGGGTCGTATCCGAAGCGATTCATCTCCTCGAGTTCCGGAGCTGCGCTGCTCGCCAGGGAAATGATCCTGAAGGAGTTGCTCGCGGCCGGCTCACGCGTGACGAGCATCGCGGTCCCCGCATCGCCGTGGACGCAGCCGTAGTTGAGGTTCCAGCGGTCGACCTGCGGTGCCAGCATCGCGTCCGAGACCGTCACGGCGGCCGCCGTGATCGATGCGTCGGACAACATGGACCGGCCGACGAGTTCGAGCGCCGCGATCGGAGCGTTGCATCCCTGCGAGATGTTGACGGGCAAGGAGCCGAGGGCACCGGTCTGGTGCGCGACGTAGTGCGCCGCGCTCCAGATGTCGAAGCCCTGGTGCCACCAACTGCAGTGGAGCAGGAGGCCCACGTCCGACGCGTCCGTCTCGGCCGACTTCAGGGCTCCTCGCAGCGCGTCGACCGCCAGGTCGGCGACCGGCTGTCGGCTGTCGAAGACCGGTACGTCGGGGTTTCCTATGGTCTCGTCGAAGTCGCGCACCAGTCCTTGCGACAGGGCGTCGGAGACCGGGATCCGCTTGTCGGGATACGAGACCGTGCAGCCGTTCAGGTAAAGGCTGTTGATCAGCATGTGTGCCGCCCTCCGTTCACTGGGTGCTCTTCTCCTGCATGAACTTGCCGAACAGCGCGAACATGGCCGCCACGGCCAGGAAGACCGCCGCTACGACGATGAAGCCGAGGCGCATGTGGCTGTGGCCGGAGACCCCGACGAAGACCGCGCCCAGCAGTGCGACGCCGAGTGCGAGCGTGGTCTGCTGAGTCGTCGTCACGATGCCGCTGCCGGCGCCGATCTGGTTCGGCGGAATCGAGGACAGCACGGTGCGGTAGACCGTCGGGACGAACAGCCCGTTGCCGGCACCGATCAGGAACATGCCGACCATGAGGTGGTAGAAGTGCAGGTGCGGCCACCACAGCAGGGCAGGCACGATCAGGCCGACCAGACCGGCCGCCTGCAGGACACCACCGATCTGGAGGGTGCGCACCCCGACGTTGCCGATCAGCTTCGGCGCCCGCAGGGCCGCGAGGAACTGACCGACCGCCATCGGTGCCATGGACAGGCCGGATTCGAAGGCGCTCATCCCGTTGCCGCCCTGGACGGCCAGCGCGAAGACGAAGATGAAGCCGCCGAAGGCGAGGAAGCCGCTGCCCAGTACGAGCAGACCGCGCTGCATGATGCCCTTCGTGAGCAACGAGGGAGCGATCAGCGGGACGACACCCGAGGTCTCCACCTTGCGCTCGTAGCGCCACAGCACGACGGCGACCACGGCGGAGACCACGAACAGCGCCCAGGTCCACAGCGGCCAGTGCGTCTGCCGTCCGACGCTCAGCGGAATCAGCAGGGCGAGGACGGCGGTGCCGAACAGCGCGGTGCCGCCGAGGTCCGCTCCCTGCGGCTGGGTCGCCTTGGTCTCGGGCACCCAGAGCCGCGTGCCGATCATGGCCAGAAGGCCCAGCGGTACGTTCACCAGGAAGATCGGCCGCCATCCGAGGTCGGCGATGTTCGCCCACACGAACATGCCGCCGAGGAGCTGTCCGACTGCCGCCGACAGCCCGCCGATCGCGCCGTAGTAGCTGATGGCACGCGTCTTGGCAGGCTCCTCCAAGGCGGCCTGGATCGTGGACAGCACCTGTGGCAGCAGCAGCGCCGCGGCCGCTCCCTGCAGGACGCGAGCAGCGACCAGCATCTCGATGTTCGGCGCGAATCCGCAGATCAGCGAGGCGATCGTGAATCCGGCGATGCCGATCTGGATGAGCCGGCGGCGCCCGAATCGGTCACCGAACCTGCCGCCCAGCACCAGCAGGACGGCGTAGGTGATGCCGTAGCAGCTCACCACGAACTGCGACGTCGACGCGGAGACGCCGAAGGAATCCTGGATCGAGGGCAGGGCCACGTTGACGATGAAGGCGTCGACCGTCGTCAACGCCGCGGCGATCAGCAATGTCGCCTGTCCGAGCGAGCTGAATGCCGAGCGCACGGGGCTCGGCGGCGCTTTGGTGGCTACATTCGACAAGGGAATTTCCCCAGCCTTTCTTGATTGCGGTTACTGAGGGGGGATTGGGGTTACTTGGGGGGATTGCGGTTTCTCAGGGGCTCCGCTGCCGGGCGGCAGCGGCTTTCGGACCGTCACCGGTACGACTGGTAAACAAATTGGCGCAGCCGGTTCATGATGGGGAGGGTGCGCGACGGGAAGAGCTGCGGGACGATGAGCGCGGCCACGCCCGACGACGGGTCGACAAAGAAGTTGGTGCTGCTTGCCGACAGCCACGCATACTCGCCCGCGCGCGTCAGAATGTGGCTGTCTCCGGGCGACAGCATGGTCATGAAGCCGAGCCCGAAGCCGACGGACTTCATCACCTCGTTGATGGCGGGCACGGGCCAGTGGCCGTAACCCGATCCCAGCGTGACGTTGCCCGGCAGGTGATTGCTGCGCATCGACTCGACGGTCATGGGCGAGATCACGAATTCGGACGTGGACCCGATTCGGCCGCCGTTCACGAGCATGCCGAGGAACTTGATGTAATCCTCTGCCGAGGTGTAGATGCCGCCCCCGCCCGAGAGGAAGACCGGGACCTCGGTGTCGACGGGAAGTCCGAGCGGGTTCAGTCCGCCGCTCTCGCCCGCGGGGGTGTAGATCTCCGCATAGCGGTGCGCTTGGTTCGGATCCACATGGAACGCGGTGTCCTTTAGATCCAGCGGCTCGAAGAGGGACTCCCTCATATAGGCGTCGAGGCGCTTCCCCGAGATCACCTCGATGATCCGTCCCAGGACGTCCGTGCTGACCCCGTAGTTCCAGGCCGAACCCGGCTGGAACCGCAGGGGGAACGACCCCCAGGCCTCCGTTGCCCCGGCGAGGCCGACACCGGCCGGGACGCCCAGCGCGTAGCCGGCGCCCGAATACATCGTGTCCACCGCATGGGACTGGTGGGAGCCGTATCCCAGACCCGAGGTGTGGGTCAGCAGATGCCAGATCCGCATGGGCTCCAACAGGCCCTC
The DNA here is from genome assembly GCF_044763085.1 of Streptomyces sp. NPDC096311. Classification (NCBI taxonomy): domain Bacteria; kingdom Bacillati; phylum Actinomycetota; class Actinomycetes; order Kitasatosporales; family Streptomycetaceae; genus Streptomyces; species Streptomyces sp. NPDC096311. The sequence continues at coordinate 81,812 of NZ_JBIWFN010000028.1, read as the reverse complement.
GGTGATGGGGGCTTCGGCCATTCCGGAGCGGTAGACGCGCAGGTCCGCGTAGGACGGGAGGTAGTCGGAGACCGGGTCGTTCAGCCCGACCAGGCCCTTCTCGACGAGCGTCATGAAGGCCACCGAGGTCATCGCCTTGCTCAGCGACCACGCCCGGAAGACGCTGTCCGTCTTCATCGGGCTGCTGTCGGCGATGTTGGCCATGCCGCCGGCCGCCGCGTACCTGACCTCCCCGTGCTGGGAGACCAGGCACGACCAACCCGGCATCTTCCCGTCGTCGACCTGCCGGTCGAAGTACTCACCGAGGGCGGACAGTCGATCCGCGTCGAGCTGCATTGAAAACTCCTGTCGTAATGAATTGGCCTACGGGTTCCTGGAGGCGAGCAGGGTTACAGGCGATCCCCGCAGAAATCGTCGAGATGCTTTCGCAGAGGTGGGCGGATGAGGTAGCTCTCCTGTTTGGTGAGGTCGAACATCACCATCCGGCTCACCGCCTTGACGCTCACCTGTTTCAAGTCGTCGAGTATTCGGAAGTTGAACTCGAAACTGGACCGTCTGATATTCGATGTCCACACCTCGACGCTGACCGGGTCCAGCGAGTACTCGAGCGGTCGCAGATATCCGATCTCGTGCGCGGCGACCACCGCGGTCTCACCGTCGAAGGCCCCGGTCGACATGAGCCATCTCATGCGTGCTTCTTCGATGATTCGCACGATCTCGCAGTTGTTCACGTGACCGTACGAATCCACGTCGCCCCACCTCAACGAGATCTCGACCGATGCCGGACCCGTGCGATTCTCCGTGGGGCCGGAATGCTGCGTCGTGACCTTCGGGCTGTCCAGTTTCACGGATTTCACGGATGAGTGACTGCTCATCGATAGACCTCGTCTCGGCATGGCCGTCTGCGCTCAGCAATCTGCCTGGTGCGCGAATTGCTGCAGGCGGTTCGTGGTCAGGAGGGTTCGAGATGGGTGGACTTTCGAATCGTCGAGGGGGTCCTGTTCGGTCGCTCTGCCGCGCCGTCTCCTCGTTGAGACGGGCCGAAGCGGATCGGCACACACCTCTGCACAGACCTCGGGTGGCTCTCAGGCTGGCCCCTGTCGAGCGCCTGGATTGATCCTGACACACGAAGCATACCTTTGAGAAGGTATTTTTCTGAGAGGAGGCCTGGCGCTGCGTCAAAAGTCGTCGAGTCACGGGTGGTTCACCTGGTTGCAGCGCTGCGGCGCCGAGGCGGGCGAGCGTCTCGGCAGGTATGCGGGCGGGCACCCCGGCCGGCGCGCCGCCCTCGGCGCGCCGGGTGTCCGGAGGGTCAGCGCTGGTCGGAGGCGGGCCGCGGCCGGGCGCGCAGCGCGGGGAACAGCAGGTCCCGCACCTCCCGCCAGCGTTCGGCGAAGTCGGCCCGCTCGTGGAGGTTGTTGGAGATGTGCTGGGCGCCGAAGAACGCCGCGACCGCCACCCGGGCGGCCACGTCAGGGTCCACGTGCTCCGCCAGCTGGCCCTGCTCCCGGGCTTCGCGCAGGAGCATCGAGATCAGGTTCGTCCAGTCCACGTAGGGCAGCGGCAGCTCGACGTCGATGACGTCCCGCTCGTTCTGCAGCCGGGTGCCGGCCTGCATGACCGGGTCGTTCAGGAACGCCGCCGTGGCCTCGTTGAACATCTCGATCACCGTGTCCAGCGGCGAGAGCCCCTTGGCCCTCACCGCCTCCAGTGCCAGAGGCCAGCTGGAGTACAGCGCCTCCACGACGGCAACGGCCAGGGACTGCTTGTTGGGGAAGTGGAAGTAGACCGCCCCCTTGGTCATCCCGACCTTCTCCGCCACGTCCTTGATGCCCGTCTGCTGGTAGCCGCGCTCCGCGAAGAGCTGCGCCGCGCAGCGCAGGATCTCCGCCCTGGTGCGCACCGCGCGCTCCTGCCGAGGGTCCGGCCCGAGGGTGACGGAGGAGCCTGCCGTCTTCGGCGCCGGCCACAGTGGCCCCCGGTTGCTGTCCTGCCTCTGGCTCACGGTCGCTTCCTTCACTCGTCGCTTGAAACCCCTAGCAATATACCTTCGCAGAGGTATATTTTCTCGGTCGTGATCAGCGGTCGCCCGGCCTGCCCCATGCGGCACGGGGTGACCGCGTCTTGGGGACATCACGCAAGGGGGAGTGGTTTTCGCATGTCCATCAGCGCATCGCCAAGGTACCTTCCGGCACGACGGACAACGCCGACGGGACCTGGCCGCAGACTCTCGTTCAGCCGTCAACTGCCGCCCGGCGCCGTCCACAAGGCCTCCGCGGCGGAGGTCTTCCTCACCGACGCCCGCCGGACGGAGGAAGACCTTTTCACGGTGGCCGCCCAGTGGCGCCGCGACGGGTTCCTCCATCACGACGGGAACAGCAGCCGGACCGATCCGCTGCTGCTGGTGGAGACGGTCCGCCAGGCGCTCATCCATGTCTCGCACCGCTTCTACGGCATACCGCAGGGGCATCCGTTCGTCCTCAACGAGCTCGAGTTCGATCTGCAGGGCAGTGGATCGACGGCCTGCCACGAGGGCCCGGTCCCTGTCGTCCTCGACGTCGCGTGCACGCGGACGGCAAGGACTCCGCGCCGCCTTGGCATGACCCTCGAAGCCGTGGCATCGGTCGACGGCGCCCGCATCGGCCGGGTCCGCATGCACTGGGAGGTGCTGGACTCCAGGCTCTACGCGATGGCCCGCAACCGCACGAGGCAACAGGCGGAAGCCCGGCCGGCCGAAGTGCTCCCCGAGGGGCTCCGGCGGCTCGACCCCCGTCAGGTGGGATACGGGCACGACGACCATGTGCTGCTCGCCCGGGACCCCGGGGGTCCCCGCGGCGCGTTCTGGCTGGACATGAACCTCGGTCATCCGGTGCTTTTCGACCACCCGTCCGACCACGTACCGGGCATGGTGCTCCTGGAGGCGTTCCGACAGGCCGTGGCCGCCTTGGGCGCTCCGTCACGGCCCACCCTCACGCGTGTCACCGCGGTCTTCAAGACGTTCGGGGAGCTGGACGCGCCGGTGCGCATCACCGTGCGGCCCGGGGCCGGCCGGGCGGCCGGACCGCGGAGTGCGGAGGTCACCGCCGTACAGGGAGACACCACCCTGGTCTCCGCACACATCGCGTACCACGTGCCGCAGGGCCTGACGCGCCGTGAGGCGGCGGCTTGAGAGACGTCACCGGACCGGCAGGCACCTTCTCCCTCCGCCCACCGCATCGGTGCCGGTAGGCGAGACGTGCCTATGGTGCGCCATGTTGTTCGCGGTGCACCGCGGGCTCGCCTCCCACCCTTCCGGACGAGGGCCGGCCGGCGAACGGTGCCGACCGAGAACTGGGCCCGGATCGCCGCTGCCCGTCCGCTGTCGGGGTCGCCGCGGGTGCTCGCGGAGCACCCGCGGCCCATGGCCAGGAGCAGTGCTCAAGTCGTCAGGAGCGGTGCCCGGGGAAGAGGCACTGCAGGGTTTCCTCGGCCCGCTCCACCAGATCCTTGCGGTCGTTGAGCACCCAGGACATGTGCTGTGCGCCGAAGAACGCGGACAGCAGCACCCGGGCCAGCACCTCGGGATCGGCACCCGGGCTCAGCTGGTCCTCCTCCTCGGCGCCGGTGAGAAACTCGGTGAGCGCCTCGAGCGCCCCCACGTAGGGCGTGGGCAGCGAGGAGTCGATGTAGCGACGCTCGATCTGCAGCCGCGCCCCGGCCTGGATGACCGGGTCGTCGCGGAAGAGTACGGCGTTGCGGCGCACGAACTCGATCGCCCGGTCCAGCGGCGTGCGGTTCTCGCGGCGCAGAGCCTCCGTCACCTCGCCGACCCGGCCGTAGAACTCCTGGGCGACCGCGACGGCGAGCGCGTCCTTGTTGGCGAAGTGGAAGTAGACCGCTCCCTTGGTCAGGCCGGCTCGTTCGGCGACGTCGAGGACGGTGACCTCCGGAAAGCCCTTTGCGGCAAAGGCCTCCGCAGCGGCTTCCAGGACGCTCTCCCTGGTGCGGGCCGCGCGGTCCTGCTTCAGCGGCTCGCCCTTGGCGTTGGTCGCGGCACGGCGCGTACGCACCGGGCGCGATTCGGTTTCCCTCGTCACCTTGGCCCTCCATGTCCTCTTCGCGTGGAAAGTCTCGTATGTGACCGTTCCCTGGAACCCCCTTTGCATCATACCTTCCAGGAGGTATATTTTTGCGCCAGCACCGCTTGCTCTCGAACACCGATTCGTAAGCCTGCGCGCTTGTCACCATAGGGGGAACCATGCAGATTCATGCTGCGCTGCCGACTCTCAAGCCCGAACTGACCTTCCTGCAACCCATTCCGCGCCATCTCGTCCACCGGGCGGCCATGGCGGAGGTCTTCGTGACCGATGCCCTGCCCGTCGGGGACGACCGCTTCCTGGTCGCCGCCCAGTGGCCGCGCAACCACTCGCTACCACCCGGACCGCCTCGGCTTCAGCGATCCGCTGCTGGTGGCCGAAACTCTGCGACAGGCCTCGCTCTACCTCGCGCACCGCTGGTACGGCGTCCCGCTCGGCCACCGCTTCATCGGCTTCGGCTTCTCCTTCGAGGTCACCGACCACACCGCGCTGCGCATCGGCCGCACCCCGCTGCCCGTCATCCTGGATGCCGCCTGGCACCGCTCGGAGGAGCGGCCCCGGCGGTCGGAGGTACGGCTGGACGTCGCCCTCAGCATCGAGGGCCGCGAGTTCGGCCGGGGCAGCCTCCGCTTCGCCGCCGTGGACGAGCGGCGCTACCAGTTGCTCCGCCACCGCGGTGCCCCCTCCGTGACCGCCCCGGAGGAAGCGGCCCGCCCGCTCGGCGAGCGGGTGCCGGCCCAGCGGGTGGGCCGGCTGCGCGCCAAGGACAGCGTCCTCGAACGCTCCTCCCGCGGCTGGCGGATGCGGGCCGGCCTCGACCACGCAGTCCTCTTCGACCACCCTGTCGACCACATGCCGCTGATGGCCCAGCTGGAGGGCGCCCGCCAACTAGGCCACATGCTCACCGCCGAGGACCGGCCCGGGAACGGCGGCGCACCGCGGGTTCTGACCGGGCTGCGGGCCGACTGCCTCGCCTTCGCCGAACTCGATCGGCCCATCGACCTGGTCGTCCGCGAGCAGCAGCCGCACGGAGCGGCCTCCCGGCTGCTCCTGGACATCGCCCAGGGCGGCACGGTCGTCACCACGGTCGCCATGACCTGGAGCGACCGGAGTGACCAACCGGACGGCCTTTCCCACGCCGCCTGACCGCCGGGGCCTCATCCCGCCCCTTTGGTGGCGAGCTTCGCCAGGACACTCCACATGTTCCGTACGCGCTGCGGAAGTTCCTCCCCGCTGAGCTCGCCCGACGCGTGGTAGGCACCGAAGAGCAGGGCCACCGTCAGGTCGGCGAACGCATCGAGGGGCAGCGCGACATCTAGCCGGCCTGCGGCCTTTGTCTCCCGGAGCAGCTTGCGGGACATCTCCTGGACGCTCGCCAGCAGCACCGAGGGCTTGCCGCCGGCCCGGAACTCCTCGTCGGCGAGGCGCAGTGCGGCCTGCAGGCGCACATCCGCCGAGATGCGTTCGGCCACGGAGCAGATGAACTCCCCGAGTTCGGCGAATCCCTGGCCCTGTCTTTGGCCGATATCGCCGAGCAACTCCTCGACCACCGCCTCCAGGTGGCGCCGCAGCGCCGCGGCGAGGTCCTGCTTCGACGAGAAGTGCCCGTAGAGGGCGCCCTTCGTCAGGCCGGTCCGCTCGACGACCTGACCCAGGCTGGCATCGGAGTAGCCGAAACGCACAAATTCCGCGGCCGCAGCGTCGAGCACCAGCTCATAGGTCCGGCGGGAACGCTCCTGCTTGGGCATGACGTAGCCCCTTTCTCCGACTGGCGCCCCCGATCAACAGCAAAAATACCTTCTTGCAGGAATTTTTGAAACCCGTCGATCGCCCTGCTAGTCCCCGATCTCCGTCCACTCTCCATCCACTCCATCCCAGGAGCCGAGCTGTGAACACGACCGCACCCGTCGCCCCCGCCTCCTCGTGGTCGGTACGCGACCACGCCGCCGAGGCCGACGAGAGCCGCCGCCTGCACCCGGAGACCGTGTCGGCCCTGACCGAAGCGGGTTTTCCCCGGCACTTCGTCCCCGCAGCCTGGGGCGGCCACGAGGGAACCTTCACCGAACTGCTGCTGAGAACCGCCGAACTCGCCGAGCAGTGTGCCTCCACCGCCTGGTGCGCAGGGCTGTGGGCCGCGCACGGACGGTTCGCCGCCTACCTGCCGCCCGAGGGGCGACGGGACCTGTGGGGAACGTCGCCCGATGTGCGCATCTCGGCAGCCGTGGTGCCCCCCTCCGGAGCGGCTGTGCCCACCCCCGACGGCTGGCTGCTGCAGGGTGAGTGGCGGTGCGTCAGTGGCGTGACAGACGCCGACTGGCTGCTGCTGGCCGTGCCCGAACCCGAGGGCGAGCCCGGGACCGGCCCTCTCGTCCTCGCCGTACCCGCGGAGGCGGTGACCGTGCTCGACACCTGGAACAGCACCGGCCTGCGCGGCACCGGCAGCCACTCGGTGACGGTGGCCCCACTGGAGGTCCCTCGCCACCGCGCCTTCCCGCTGACGGAGATGCTGCGCGGCACCCCCGGCCCGGGGCGGGCCCGTTGTCACACGGTCCCCGCCCACCTCGGCGGCCCCGTGATCCTCGCCGCGCCGGCGCTCGGCGCGGCCCGCCTCGCGCTGCGCGCCTGGACGGCCCGGGCGGCCGAGCGGCTCGAGGGGCCGGGGAGCTCGGCGCGGGAGGTGCTCGCCCGCTCCTCCGCCGAGATCGACGCCGCGGGGCTGCTGCTGGAACGGGCCGCGCACCGGGCGGACACCGAGCAGGGCGCCCTCGCCGTGGCGGAGAACCGCCGCGACGTGGCCTTCGTCGTCGACCTCCTGGCCGCCGCGGTGGAGCGGCTCTTCCGGAGCGGCGGCGCCCAGGCCCACGATGCCGTCGGCGAACTTCAGCGCTGCTGGCGCGATGTGCACACGGCCGCGGCACACGGGGCGCTGCGCCTGGAAGCGGCCGCGCACGAGTACGCCGAGACGGTGCTGGGCCGGTGAGCACTGCCGGTCGTGGCCTGCGGGGGCCGCACACCCTGGTCTTCAGCGACGTCGACGAGACGCTGATCACGTGCAAGAGCCTCTTCGATTTCCTCGTCTACTACCGGCAGCAGCGGTACGGCCCCACCGCGACCGCCGGTGCGACCGCGCTGCGCGCGGAGCTGGCGGCCCGAGCCGCCGCAGGCGAACCGCGGGAGCTGCTCAACCGGGCCTACTTCCGGGCCTGGCAGGGGGAGTTGGTGAGCGAGGTGACCGCCTGGGGTCGACGGTGGTTCGCCGAGCGCGCTCGGGAGGGCGGCTTCTTCCGCACCGAAACACTGGCGGCACTGCGCTGCCATCTCGCCGACGGCGCGGCGGTGGTTCTCGTCTCCGGCTCTCTGCCGGCCGTCCTGGAGCCGATCGCCGAGGCGATCGGCGCGGCCGAGGTCGTCTGCGCACGGCCGGCGGCGCACTGTGGCCGGTTCACGGGGGAGTTGCTGGGGCCGCCGATGATCGGAACGGCCAAGCGGGAGGCCGTACGGGCAGTGCTGGACAGGTACCCGCAGGTGGCCGTCGCCGACTGCTACGGCTACGGCGACCACGTCACCGACCTGCCCATGCTCACCGAGGTCGGACATCCGGTGGTCGTCGGCGGCTCGCCGGAGCTGCTACGCCTTCTGCCCCGCCGCTGCCGGGTGTCCCGTCTCTTGTGCCCTGAACATGAAAGGGAGTTGGTTGTAGGACAGCTTCCAGGAATGGTGTTGTACGGATGTTGACTTCTCCCCCAGCTGAAACAGGGGGATTCTCCCCTCGCGGGTTGAGCTTTCTGCTTCTCAGACAGCAGCTGCCCCGAACTAACGGCAAGGGACGTTGGTACGCCCAGCAGTCTTACGCCAGCTCCACAGACCTGACATCCCGCCAGCCCGGCGGTAGGCCCGGCCAGCTTGGTTATCACCGGCCGGACGGCCTACAAACTACCAGTCTCCTGCGGGTCGTTGGCGGTGGACGCCGATCCTGCGGGTGCCGATAATTCATCCGCCCAGGTCCCGGCCTTGATCGCCTAGTACTCCAGTTGTAGATCATGATCTTCATCGCTGAAGGGCGGCTTGCCGTTGATAGTGGCAGGCCCAGGACCGGGCTTGATGACGTCGTCGCCAGACGGACCAGCCGAGGTGATGTGCGGCTGGGCGGACGATGGTGGTCAGCGCGGCGAACAGATGCTGGATCTCGTTGCAGGTCAACGGAATCAGCTCGCCTGGGGCCGGGTGATGGTCGTGTTCGTTTGCGGTGGCTGCGGCCAGGAAGGCATGGGCGAGCATCGCGAGGGTGACCCAGCGGTGCCAGGAGGTCCAGCGTCTGACCTGGTGTTCGTCCAGCCCGGCCAGGCTCTTGGCGGCCTGGAACGTCTCCTCGACGGTCCACCTGCGTCCGGCGACCCGCACCAGCGTGGCCAGCGGCACCGGGGGGGCCGAGTAGCAGCGGTAGAAGGCGAGTTCGCCGCTGCTGCGGTTGCGGCGAACGAGTAGATGGCGGTGACCGGGCTGGTCGTCGGCAACGTCAGCCAGGACCCAGTCGTAGTAGCGGTACCCTTTGGCGCCGGCGCCGGCGGAGAGCTTCTGCCAGGCCCGTTTCGGCAGCTTCTTGGCCAGTGCATCGGCCCGCACCTTGCCCGCCCGGGTGGTGATCTGGTGATCGCAGGCGACCGCGAGGACGTAGCCGACCTGGCGGTATTCCAGCGCGCTGCGCAGTTGCGGATTGCCTCCGTAGACCTCGTCTGCGGTCACCCAGGCTGCACGGATCCCGGCATCCAGGGTCCGGTCGATCATGCGGAGGGCAAGCGCGGGCTTCGTGGCGAAGCCGACCTCCTCGGGAATCCCAGCCAACCGGCAGCGGGCCGCATCCGTGATCCACGAGCGCGGCACGTACAGTTCCCGGTCGATGGCCGCGTGCCCGCGCCGGCTGGAATAGGCGAGGTAGACGGCGACCTGGCTGTTCTCGATGCGCCCGGCAGTGCCGGTGTATTGGCGCTGCACGCCGACCGTGGCGGTGCCCTTCTTCAGGTCGCCGGTCTCATCGATCACCAGCACCGCGTCCTCATCATGCAGTTGCTCGATGGCGAAGCTGCGCAGATCGTCCCGGACCGCATCGGCATCCCATTTCGCCCTCGACAGCAGATGCTGCAGGCCGTATGGGGTGGCATCGCCTGCGTGCTCTGCCAGCGTCCAGCAATTCTTGCGTGGCAGGTCCGACAAGAGCCCGAGCACGAACTCCCGCGCCCGCCGCCGTGGTTCCACTCGGGTGAACCGTCCCGCGATGCGGCCCATCAGAGCCTCGAACATGTCCTGCCAGCGTGCTGGATCTATGCTGTGACCTGCGGCCACCGCCTGATCTTCTGTCTTCACACACCGATGATCATCGGTGACCGCATCCGTTTCGCATGCCGCCGAACGATGAGCAGAAGGCGCCGGGCATCGGTGCCGTGACCGGGCTGACTCAGCCAGGCCACTACAAGGCAACAACGAGCGCGCAACGGGTGGATGGCGACACTGCGGCCAGACGCCGCTCGCCCCTACCATCCCGGGCAGGGGGCCCCACGCGCACCCCGGGCAGGGGCTAAGCATGCGGTCGACCACTTCACGTCCAATGTTCCGGCGCTTCGTCGGCGCCGTCGTGGTCGGCGTGGCCCTGGCCGCAACCTCAGGATGCACCGTTCCCCCCGATGCCGTCGCCGGTCTCTCCGTGACCGCAGACGGGCATCTGCTCGGCGTCATGATGGTCTGCGGACATCACATCGACGGCGCGACCCTCTACGTGGACAGCGACGACGTCAACAAGGAGGTGACGGTCGGCTCATGGACCGCCGACCGCCCCCTCACGCCGGGCCTCGCCACCTGGACCCTCGATTCCCCTGCCGTCGGCTGGACCACAACCAGATCCCTCGCTCCACTCACGGCCAAGACCAGCTACGCGCTCTACGGCTGGACCAAGGACAACTCGTGGTCAGGAAGCAGCATCTCCTTCACCCTGGCCGACCGGGACCGACTCACCCCGGGAAAGGTCCGCTACGATGACATCTCGGGCAACGCCGACGAATCCGCAATCACCGTCTCCATAGCGGACTTCAAAGCCAAGGCATGCCAGAACATGTAACGCTACGGCGCCTCCGACCAGGTCGAGACGCGCACGTCGCCGGGAGGCACGCGCTCAATTGTCGCCGCCACAAGACACAAGATCGCGATCTACAACTGGAGTACTAGTACTCCAGCAGCACTTTGACGTTTTCCCTGTTCAGGGGCGGTCTGGGTGAGTGTAGGGGGTTGATGACCGGCCTGTGTTCTCTTTCCCGGGCCGCCCCTCGATCGTGTGCTGCCGCCGCTGATAGTGACAACGGTCCGGGCAGCCTCCCGGCGTGATCGACGAGCATGCAGTTGAGATCTGGAACGACGAACTCGAGGAACTGTTCCTGCGTACCGGCCACCGCTTCAGGCGCATCGAGCCGCGTCGCCGGATGCGTGACTACATCCGTGGACTACTGGGCCCGGTCGGCCGCAAAAACGGCTGGCAGCTGGCCGAATACGCCGGACACCGCACACCCGACCGCCTCCAGCGGCTCCTCAACGGCGCCCGCTGGGACGCCGATGAGCTCCGCGACGACCTCCAGCACTACGTAGCCGAACGACTCGGCGAGCCCGACGGGATCCTCATCCTCGACGACACCGGCTTCCTCAAGAAAGGCACCACCTCGGCCGGCGTGCAGCGCCAGTACTCCGGCACCGCCGGCCGCACCGAGAACTGCCAGATCGGCGTGTTCGCCGCCTACGCCACCACGCAAGGACGCGCCCTGGTGGACCGGGAGTTGTACCTGCCCAAGTCCTGGACCGACGACCGCGTCCGCTGCCGCGCCGCCCACATCCCAGACGAGTGGACCTTCGCTACCAAACCCGACCTGGCCAAGGCCATGGTGCTGCGGGCGATCGCCTCGCCGCTGCCGATCGCATGGGTGACCGCGGACTCGGCCTACGGCCAGGAATGGCGGCTGCGCCACATGCTGGAGGAGACCGGCCTGGGGTATGTCCTCGCGGCTCCCAAGTCCCAGCAGGTGCCCCACTTCGGACGCATCGACCACCTCTTCTCCCAAGCACCCGACGAAGCGTGGGAGAGACATTCGTGCGGTGACGGCGCCAAGGGCCCGCGCGTCTATCACTGGGCCGCCCTGCAGATCACGCCCATCGAGGACTTCGACGACGAGATGCCCACCCACCAGCGGTGGGCACTGGCCCGCCGCAGCATCAGCAAGCCCGAAGAGATCGCCTACTACCTCGCCTACGCACCGATCGGCACCACCATCGAGCACCTGGTCCGCGTCGCCGGGACGCGCTGGGCCATCGAGGAAGCCTTCCAGGCCGCGAAGAACGAATGCGGCCTCGACCAGTACGAAGTCCGCCGCTACACCGGCTGGATGCGGCACATCACCCTGGCCATGCCGGCGCATGCCTTCCTGGCCGTCATGGCCGTCGACGCCGCGGCAAAAGGGGCAGCAGAAACGGTTCCTGCCTCGCGCCCCTCACCGTGGCAGAAGTTCGGCGGCTCTTGGCAACTGGCCACTCACCCATCGCCGTTCACCAGCCCCTCATCAGCGCACACGCGCTGAGGTGGTCACACTGGCGCAGACGACGCCAAGCCGTCGCCCGCGGCTGCCACTATCAGCGGCGGCTGCACACGATCGAGGGGCGGCCCGGGAAAGAGAACACAGGCCGGTCATCAACCCCCTACACTCACCCAGACCGCCCCTGAACAGGGAAAACGTCAAAGTGCTGCTGGAGTACTAGCGGCTAGCCGCGCACGCCGACCTTTGATTGTCTGCCCGCGGACCAATGCGGACGGCATCATGATCTCTCGTGCTGCTGCGCATGGCCTACCTCGCCGCCACCAACGCCTTCGCCTTGCTACGTCTGCTGCCGATGGGCGACCGGGACAAGGACATCGAGATCCTCGCCCTGCGGCACCAGTTGCTAGTCCTGCAACGCCAGGTCGGCAAGCCGACGTTCACCGACACCGACCGGGTGATCCTGGCCGACCTGCTCCGACGCCTGCCGAGGGAGAAGCTGCGGCATCTCCTGCTGCTGGTCCGCCCGGAGACGATCTTGCGCTGGCACCGCGGCCTGCTCACGCGGAGCCATGCTGCGACCTGCGCGCCGAAGCGTCGCAGGCGCCCGCCGACCGTCCGCTCGATTCGCGCCCTGGTGCTCCGCCTGGCCCGGGAGAACAGCTCGTGGGGGTACCGCCGGATCCACGGTGAGCTTGCGGCGCTGGGCATCCAGGTCGCCGCCTCCACCGTCTGGGAGATCCTCAAGGAGCACGGCATCCCGCCCGCGCCCGAACGGCAGAGCACGACCTGGGCGGACTTTCTGCGTAGCCAGGCCGACGCACTGCTCGCCTGCGATCTCTTCGAGGTCCGCACCCTGGCCGGGGCGCGGCTGTACGTCTTCGCCGTCATCGAGCACACGACAAGGCGCATCCGGGTTCTGGGCGCCACCGCCCACCCGACCGCGCAGTGGATCGTGCAGCTCGGGCGTAACCTCCTCATGGACCTCGAGGACGCCGGCAGCAAAGCCAGATTCCTGATCCGCGACCGCGACTCGAAGTTCACGACCGCCTTCGACGCCCTTGCGGCCGACGCCTGCCTGAAGGTGATCACCACAGGCATCCAGATGCCCCGGATGAACTCCCTCATGGAGCGCTGGATACAGACCTGCCGACGCGAGCTCCTGGACCGTACCTTGATCTGGAACCAGAGCCACCTCCTCTACGCACTACGTGAGTTCGAGACCTATTACAACGAGCACCGACCGCACCGGACCCTCAAGCAAGCCGCACCACTCCGCCCGCTCCCCCAACCGGTCAACGGCCCACCACAGCTCGGGGACCTGGAGGTCCGCCGACGAGACCGACTCGGTGGAACCCTCCGCGAGTACCGACATGCCGCTTGACCAGGCCGGATGATTATTCGGCACCCGCAGACTCGAAGGCGCTGGACGCGGCGACCGGCGGCAAGCGCATCCTGACCGGTGTGAAGAGGCTGCCCGCTCTGTCGCGCCGCAGGGTGGAGGAGAAGCCGCTGCTGCCACGGGAGATCGACGACAAGCTGGTGCCGCCGCACTGGCGCAAGGCGGTGTACGCGAACGCCGAGCTGCCGCAGGGGGCGGTGGACCGCGACGCGTACGTTGTGCGTGCTGGAACAGCTCTTCCGCGCCCTCAAGCGCCGCGACATCTTCGCCAAGCGGTCGCACCGCTGGTCCGACCCGCGCGCCCGCCTCTTGCAGGGCAAGGGCTGGGAGGCGGTGCGCGAGGACGTCCTGGCGGGGCTGAGCCTGACCGAGGACGCCGAGCAGCACCTGGAGGAACTGATCGCGGTGCTGGACGCGACGTGGAAGCAGATGGCCGAGCGCCTGGAGGAGGCCGGCGCGGACGCGAAAATCAGCATCGAGGTGCAGTCGAACGGTCGGGCGAAGTTGAACGTGGAGAAGCTCCACGCGCTGGGCGAGCCGACGTCGCTGAAGTGGCTGCGTGAGCGGGTCGAGAAGATGCTCCCGAAGATCGACCTGCCGGACCTGCTGTTCGAGGTGCACGCCTGGACGGGGTTCCTGGACGCCTTCGTGCACCTGGGCGACGGCAAGACCCGCATGAACGACCTCACCACCTCGATGGTCGCGCTGCTGGTGAGTGAGGCGTGCAACATCGGCATGACCCCGGTCGTCAGCCCGAACTACGAGGCCCTCACCCGCTCCCGCCTCGTCCACGTCGACCAGTACTACCTGCGCGCGGACACCATCGCCGCGGCGAACGCCGCCCTGATCGAGGCCCAGGCGAAGGTGCCGATCGTCCAGTTCTGGGGCAAGGGACTGCTCGCCTCCGTCGACGGCCTGCGCTTCGTCGTCCCCATCCGCACCATCAACGCCGCCCCCTCGCCGAAGTACTTCGCGAAGAAGAAGGGCATCACGTGGCTCAACGCGATCAATGACCAGGTCATCGGCATCGGGCAGATGGTCGTCCCGGGTACCCTGCGCGACTCCCTGTTCATCCTGGACGCGCTGCTGAACCTGGACGGCGGGGTGAAGCCGGAGATGGTCGCCACCGACAACGCCTCCTACTCCGACATGGTCTTCGGCATCTTCAAGATGCTCGGTTACCGCTTCTCCCCGCGCTTCAAGGACCTCAACGATCAGCGGTTCTGGAAGGCCCAGATGCCCGGCGCCGAGGCGATGGGCGGATACGGGCCGCTGGAGGAGATCGCCCGAAACAAGGTCAACGTGAAGAAGGTGATCACGCACTGGCCGGACATGCTCCGTGTGGCCGGCTCCCTGGTCACCAACCAGGTCCGCGCCTACGACCTGCTGCGGATGTTCGGCAGCGAGGACCGCCCGAACCCGCTGGGCGCCGCGTTCGTCGAGTACGGGGGGATCGCCAAGACTCTCCATCTGCTGGCCGTCGTCGACCCCATGGACGACACCTACCGGCGCCAGATGCACAAGCAGCTCACCGTCCAGGAGTCCCGCCACAAGCCTGCCCGCGACATCTGCCACGGCAAGAAGGGCACCATCCACCAGGCGTACCGGGACGGGATGGAGGACCAGCTCGGCGCGCTCGGCCTGGTCCTGAACGCCGTGGTGCTCTGGACGACGCGGTACATCGACGCCGCCGTCGCCCAGCTGCGGGCCGAGGGCCACGACATCAGGGACGAGGACGTCGCCCGGCTCTCCCCGCTCAAGCACAAGAACCTCAACTGCCTGGGCCGCTACAACTTCCGGGCCTCCACCCCGTCGGCCGGGGCGCTTCGGCCGCTGCGCGACGCGGACGCTCCCGACCTCGACGACGATGACGACGGCGCGGAGGACTGAAGCGGGCCCTGGTCCGCCGGCGAGCACCAGCGCGGTGTCGTACTGAGCGACAGCCGGCGAGTGGTGTCACTCCAGGACGATCCGCAGTGCGAGCCGGGTATTGGTGTGTGCCACGCCGGCCTGCCGCTTGAGGCTTCGGACCAGTGCGTCCAGTCCCGTCGCATCACTCACCCGAGCCCGCAGCAAGTAGTCGTACTCACCGGTGACGTGGATCACCTCGGTGATGCCGGGCAGCCGGACGACATCCTTCTCGAACTGCTCGTCGGTGGTATCCGGCCGCAGCCGGGCGTCGATGAAGATCACGAGGCCCGAGCTGCCCTGCGCCGCTTGGTCGACCAGGGTGGTGAATCCCCGGATGATTCCGCTGCGGCGCATCTTGCGGACCCGGTCAGCTGCCGCGTTTGCGCTCAGCCCGACCCGGCGCCCCAGATCCCTGTAGGAGATCCGCGCATCCTCCTGCAAGGTGCTGAGGATCTCGCGGTCGATGGTGTCCATCCAGTGATTATCGCTGCCCGTGCCGGTTGCAGCCCGCTGCTTCCTCCGACCGTTCCCACACTGTCAGCATGAACGAAACATGGATGACCGGTGTCGGGGCTGGCCTGGGCGTCGCGCTGCCGCTCGGCGCGATCGGCCTGCTGCTGGTCCAGCACAGCATGCGGGACTGGCGTTCCGGCGCTGCGGCAGCCTGCGCTATTGCCCTCGTCGACCTGGCCTACGCCGCAGTGGCCGTGACCGTCGGATCGACGGTTCAAGGACTCCTCACCGCCACCGCCCAGACGTGGGTGCGTCTTGCCTCGGCGGCCATCCTCATGGTGATCGCCATCCGCGGCTTGCTCGCTCTGCGGCACGCGGCCTTTACCCCGGTGTCCGCCCCGGCCGCAGCCGCCCCTGACCTGCGGCGGTCCTTTGTCCGATTTGCGGCTCTTACCGCGATCAACCCGCTGACGGCTCTCTACTTCACCGCTCTGGCCGCCGCTCGGCCCCATACCCCCGGCGCCGCAGCCGGCCAGGGTGCCTTCCTCGGCGGCGTCTTCACCGGCTCCCTGCTGTGGCAGCTCATACTCGTCGCACTGGGCGCTCTCGTGGGCGCACGCCTGTCGCACCGGGCCCGGATGTGGACCCATATCCTCGGCCACGGCATGATCGGGGTCTTTGCGTTGCACCTCGCCTGGCCCGGATGACGCACGGGAGTAAAACCCAGCCTCTTGCAGGGGGGCAGCTGGAGCAGGGCCTTCTTTGGTTCCCGCCCGCCCCGGGGCCCGGTTCTGGGCGCTCCGGGGCGGGCTTCGGTCGGCCGGAGAGACAGCCCCGCCACCACGGGGCTGGGTGGCTCCGGTACAGGTAGTAGCGCCGAGAAAGATCATGGTCCACTCGTTGTCCGTGCGTGCGGGTGGCGAGCATTCGAGCAGGAGCTCCGTATAAATGGTCATCTCTGCGAGTTATGCGAGACCCCTCGGAGCGATCACGTTTCCGCAGGTCGCCGTTCGCAGAAGTCCTCTCAGAACTCAGGCGTTCTGCGAGACACTTCTGACACACTGATCGCGTGGATCTGACGCCCGATCAAGCCGCAGATGCGGTAGAACGCAACGACTGCCCGAAGTGTGAAGTGCCCGCCGGGAGCGCGTGCCGCACGCGTGGCGGGAAGACCGCGACGAAGTACCACACCCCGCGCTTCGTCCTCATCGCCGCGCTGCGCGAGGAACTCGAAGTCCTCGTCCCCGTCGGCCGGGGACCGGGGCGGCCGTGGAAGCAGGGACCGGTGCCCGCGGCGGTGCCCGCGCAGCGCGACGGGAAGCCGATCCGGATCGGGTACGCGAGGACGTCCACCGCCCGGCAGGAGCTGGCGAGCCAGCTCGAAGCCCTCGCCGCAGCCGACTGCCACAAGGTGTTCTCCGAACAGATCAGCACCCGCATCAAGGTGCGGCCCGAGCTGGAGGCCGCCCTCAAGCTGGCCCACCAGTTCAAGGAGGCCGCCCCGGAGGCGACGGTCATCTTCACCGTCCACGAGCTCAAGCGCCTGGCGCGCAACGCGGCCGAGCTGATGACACTGTCCGGCGAGCTCCAGTCCGGCGGCATCCAGCTCGAACTCCTCACCGGCCCGCTCACCGGGATCCACGACCCCAACGGCATGGGCGCCATGTTCTTCGCCGTGCTCGCCGTCGCCGGGCAGATCGAGCGCAACTACATCCGCGAGAAGACCCTGGAGGGCCAGGTCAGCGCCGCGAAGAAGGGCAACCACGGAGGACGGCCCAAGGTCATCGACGACGACATGCTCACCTTCGCCCTCGCCCTGAAGGACAAGGGCGTCCCCGTCCCCGAGATCGCGAAGAAACTCACCATCAAGACCGGCAAGAACAAGGACAAGCACCCCTCCGTCGCCTCGCTGTACCGGGCGTTCGCCGAGGCCGAGCCAGCCGAGTCCGCGTGACCGTGCCCGCAGCGGCCGGATAGCCGGTGCGCTAACCGACCATGATCGTTCTCACCGATACCGACTGTTCCGTTGGCCCCCAACGCCGGATTCGTCAGCAGGCGGCCGTGTACACGGCTTTCACACCGCCTCAGCCGTCTCGACCGTGTTCTGCCGACCCATTGTGGTGAGCCTTGCGCACCCTTACTGTTCGACTTTGCCTGAGTCTGTTTGATGCTGATTGCTCAGGCGGTATGGAGGCCGCGGTGCGGAGGAATCGGATGGGTTCAGAGGCTGCGAGACCCGGTCGGCGTCGGTGGTGGAGGGCGGTGCTCTCGACGGCCGCGACCCTCGCGCTGGCCGCGGGCATGACCGCGCCCGCCGTGGCGCGGGACGCAGGAGGGCCGGCACCGGTGGCCGCGCCTGCCGCGAGCGGGCAGACGCACACGGTGAGTCTCGACGGGTACTCGTTCCTCGTCGATGGCAAGCGCACGTACTTGTGGTCCGGCGAGTTCCACTACTTCCGGCTTCCCAGCCCGGACCTGTGGCGCGACATCTTCCAGAAGATGAAGGCCGCCGGCTTCAACTCCACCTCCCTGTATTTCGACTGGGGATATCACTCACCCAAGCCGGGTGTGTACGACTTCAGCGGAGTGCGTGACGTCGACAAGCTGCTCGACATGGCCCAGGAGGCCGGGCTGTACGTGATCGCGCGCCCGGCGCCGTACATCAACGCGGAGGTCGACGGCGGCGGTCTGCCCGGCTGGATGACCACCAAGGCCGGACACAACCGCAGCGACGATCCGCAGTTCCTGAAGTACGCGGACGAGTGGCTGACCCAGATCGACAGGATCATCACCCGGCATCAACTGACCAACGGCACCGGGTCGGTCATCGCCTACCAGGTCGAGAACGAGTACTACAACGGGTCCGCCGCCGGCCGCTCCTACATGCGGCACCTGGAGGACAAGGCCCGCGCCGACGGCATCACCGTCCCGCTGACCGGCAACAACAACGGCACCTTCAACTCCGGTACCGGCGCCCTGGACGTCGACGGACCCGACTCCTACCCGCAGGGCTTCAACTGCTCGAACCCCTCGAAGTGGAACGGCGTCCCCGACATCAGCTACGACCACCCGGCCGGAAAACCCCTGTACTCGCCGGAGTTCCAGGGCGGCGCCTTCGACCCGTGGGGCGGGCCGGGCTACGACAAGTGCGCCCAGCTGATCAACGACCAGTTCGCCAACGTGTTCTACAAGCAGAACATAGCCGTCGGCGCGACCGCGCAGAGCTTCTACATGACCTACGGCGGCACCAACTGGGGCTGGCTGGGCATGCCGGAGAACTACACGTCGTACGACTACGGGGCGGCGATCCGCGAGAACCGGCAGCTCGATCCGAAGTACGACGAGGACAAGCTGATCGGGTACTTCACGCAGGCGGTCGCCCCGTTGACGAAGACGGAGGCGATCAGGGCCTCACCGCCGGACGACTCCGCGATCGTCGACACCGCCCGGATGAACCCCGACACCAAGACGCAGTTTCACGTCCTGCGGCACGGGAACTCCACGTCCACGGCGGTCGACAAGACCCACATCTCGCTGGACTTCATCGCCCAGCCGACCGCGGACACCACCTACACCTGGGACGACCCCGACTCCGCGCTCCAGTACACCGGTTCGTGGTCGCACGTGGCCGACCAGAGCTACACCGGCGGCGACTACAAGCACACCGAGTCGTTCTCCAACAAGGCCGGCGACTCGCTCACCGTTCCCTTCGACGGCACCGCCATCCGTTGGATCGGCTCGAAGACGAACAACCACGGCTACGCCGACGTCTATCTCGACGGCACCAAGGTGGCGACGGTCGACGACTCCGGCGGAGAGAACCAGGCCGTCATCTTCCAGCAGAGCGGCCTGACGCCCGGGGCACACACACTGAAGATCGTCGTCGACGGCAGCCACAGCTCGTCGTCCACGGACAACTACGTGGCCATCGACGCCATCGACGTACGGACGGCGGCTGCCGCGACCCCGACCTACCCGGTCGTGCCCCAGCAGCCGGGCACAGCGATCACGCTCGACGGACGCGACTCCCACGTGATCGTGGCCAACTACCGCCTCGGCGAAGCGCAGTTGCAGTACTCGACGTCGGAGATCATGACCCACGCGACGATCGGGAACCGGGACGTCGCCGTGCTCTACGGCGACGCGGGCAGCGACGGCGAGACCGTACTGCGCTACGCCTCCAGGCCCACCGTGACCAGCAGCGGCGGCACGGTCACGACCACCTGGGACGCGGCCACCGGTGACCTTCGGCTCAACTACGCGCACAACGGATTGATCCGCATCGACATCAGCGGCGGCGGCCAGCGCCCCCTGCTGCTGCTCGCCGGCGACAAGGCCACGGCGAAGACCTTCTGGCGTCAGGACACGGCGACCGGCCCGCTCCTCGTACGCGGCACGCACCTGCTGCGTACGGCGACCAGCCTGGCCGGCGGCCGTACCGTGGCGCTCACCGGCGACAACGCCGACGACAAGAACATCGAGGTGTTCACCTCCGCCGGCCATGTCACCTGGAACGGCGGGACGTTGAAGAGCCGGGCCACCGACACGGACAGCCTCACCGGGACGATCCCGACGGCCGCCCCGGTCCACCTGCCGACCCTGACGAACTGGAAGCACGCCGACGAGTCCCCCGAAGCGGCCCCCGCCTTCGACGACTCGAGCTGGCAGGTGGCCGACAAGACCAGCACCAACAGTGTCTCCGGCATCAACTCGCTGCCCGTGCTCTATGCGGACGACTACGGCTTCCACACCGGCAACACCTGGTACCGTGGCCGCTTCCGTGCCACCGGCAAGGAGACTGGCATCCACCTGGTCTCGGACTCGGGCGGAGACGCGCAGGCCTTCTCCGCCTGGCTCAACGGCACCTTCCTGGGCAGCTCCACCACCGGCAGCACCGACTTCGTCTTCCCGGCCGGTGCGGTGAAACCGAAGGGCGACAACGTCATCTCCGTGCTCACCGTGAACATGGGGCACGAGGAGGATTACAACTCCACCAACGGCAACAAGACCGCACGCGGTCTGACCAGCGCCTCCCTCGTCGGAGCGCCGCTGACCTCCGTCACCTGGCGGCTGCAGGGCGTACGCGGCGGCGAAGACCCGCAGGACACCGTGCGCGGCCCGCTCTCGACCGGCGGCCTGTACGGCGAGCGGGCCGGCTGGTCCCTGCCGGGCTACCCGGACGGCAAGTGGAGCCGGGTGTCCCTGCCGACGACCGCCACCCGTCCCGGGGTCTCGTGGTACCGGACCGATGTCGGTCTGGGCCTGCCGCACGGCCAGGACACCTCGCTCGGGCTGACGTTCACCGACGACCCGTCACGCAAGTACCGTGCGACGATCTTCGTGAACGGCTGGCAGGTCGGCAACTACGTCAACTACCTGGGCCCGCAGCACACTTTCCCGGTCCCCGACGGGATCCTGAACCCGAACGGCCGCAACAGCATCGCCATCGCCGTGTGGAACCTGGACGGCAGCACGGGCGGGCTGGGCAAGGTCTCGCTCACCAACTACGGCAGCTACGCCTCGTCCCTGCGCGTCGCACAGAACGACAGCCCCCGCTACGACCAACGCACGTACGCGATGCCGAAGCGTCCCGGAGCGGATGTCACCCTGAACGTGCCCGACACCGCTCAGCCGGCCCAGGCCTTCACGGCCGAGACGACGGTGCGGGTGCCGAAGGACCGACCGTTCGCGTCCCGGCTGACGGCCTCGCTCTCCGCGCCCGACGGCTGGAGCGTCGGCCCCACCGGCCCCATGTCCGTCAAGCGCGTACAACCCGGCGGATCGGCCACCTTCACCTGGAAGGTCCAGCCGCCGACCGGGACACTGCCATCCGCCTCGGCGATCACCGCGACGGTGCGCTACCGGCAGAACGGACGACAGGCCACCGGCGATGACAAGCGCGTCATCGGCGGAATCCCGCCCGCCCCACCCGCCGGCAAGAGCGCGGTGAGCGACCTGCCGTTCTTGTCGTCCACCAACGGGTGGGGACCGGTGGAGCGCGACAGCAGCGTCGGCGAGCAGGCGGCCGGGGACGGCCGTCCGATCAGTGTCGCCGGGGTCAGCCATGCCAAGGGTCTGGGCACCAACTCGGTCAGTGACGTCGAGCTCTATCTCGCCGGAAGCTGCTCTCGGTTGACGGCGGACGTGGGTGTCGACGACGAGACAGGTGGTGCGGGTACGGTGACCTTCTCCGTCATCGCCGACGGCAGGACCTTGGTGACCACGCCGCCGATCCACGGCAAACAGGCAGCGGTGCCGATCGACGTCGACGTCAGCGGCGCCCAGGTGGTCGACCTCAGGGTCGGTGACGCCGGTGACGGAAACGGCAACGACCACGGCGACTGGGCGATGCCGACACTGACCTGCGGCTAGTATCGGGCCGCTTCCCGGGCGAGTGCCCGGGAAGCGGCCCCGCTGATCCGCGCCCTGGGGTGGGCGGTCGTCGCCACCAGAACCTCAGACCGCAGGCGCCGTCTCGTCGTCCAGGGAGACACCGAGCCGGTCGGCCACCGCGGTGAGCGCCGTTCCCAGCGGGAGTTCGATCCGAGCGACGGCGTGCCGGTCCCCACGGGTCACGTCCCGGTTGACGATCAGCACGGGCTTGTCCGCCTGCGCGGCCTGACGCACGAACCGCGGCCCCGACACCACCGTCAGCGAGGAACCGAGGACGAGCAACGAGTCCGCCGCGCCGACCAGCTCCCGGCACTGCTCGACCCGATGCGGCGCCACCGCCTCACCGAAGATCACCACGTCCCGTTTGAGGATGCCGCCGCACGGTGCCCCGCGTTGGCGCGGGCGCGGCCGAAGGCACGCCAGCCCAGGTGACTGCGCGCCCAGTACCGGCGCCGCGCCTGAGCGCTGCCAGTGAAGTCCTGGTAGAGCATCGGCGTGTGCCGGCTCAGGCTTCCGCCCTGACCTCGGTAGTCGGGGATTCCGGATCCGCAAGGCATCGGTGGATGTAACACGGTGAACCTGCGCTTGACATCCTCCACCCCTTGAAAGGGGTGGATTCCTACGGCTCGCGCCGTGGGGTTTTCTGCTTCGTCGCCGACTGCCCGCCCGGAGTTCTCCGTTGAGGTCTTACACCAGCTCCACAGACAGACACGGCCAGCCCGGCCGCCAGAAGATTCTTCGCCGCGTTCACGTCCCGGTCATGGGTCGCGCCGCAGCTCCCGCATGTCCAGGCACGGACGTTCAGCGGCATCCCCTTGGCGAGGGTGCCGCAGTGCGAGCACAGCCTGGAGGAGGGGAAGAAGCGATCGACGGCGATCACTTCGCGCCCGTACCACTGGGCCTTGTACTCCAGCATGCTCCGGAACTCCGACCACGCGGCATCACTGATGGCGCGGGCCAGGCTCCGGTTCTTGACCATGTTGCGCACGGTCAGGTCCTCGATCACGAGCGTTTGGTTGTCACGCACGAGGTGCGAGGTGAGTTTGTGCAGGTGGTCCCTGCGCCGGTCGGCGATCCGGGCGTGGATCTTCGCGACCTTGCGGCGGGCCTTGTCCCGGTTGGCCGAGCCCTTCTCCTTGCGGGACTGCTCTCGCTGGGCCCTGGCCAGCCGCTTCCTGTCCATGCGTTCGTGCCGGGGATTGGCGATCTTCTCCCCGGTCGAGAGGGTCAGCAGGTGGGTGAGCCCCACGTCGATGCCGACCGCCGTATCTGTGGCGGGCAGCGGCCGCACGGCGGGGTCCTCGCACAGCAGGGACACGAACCAGCGGCCCGCCGCGTCCTGCGAGACCGTCACGGTGGACGGCGAGGACCCTTCGGGCAGCGGCCTGGACCACACGATGTCCAGCGGCTCGGACATCTTCGCCAGCGTCAGCTTCCCGTCCCGGTACCGGAAGCCCGAGGTGGTGTACTCGGCGGACTTCCGGGACTTCTTCCGCGACTTGAAGCGCGGGTACTTGGCCCGCTTGCCGAAGAAGCTGGTGAACGCCACCTGCAAGTGCCGCAGCGTCTGCTGAAGCGGAACCGACGACACCTCGCCCAGGTAGGCCAGCTCCTCGGTCTTCTTCCACGCCGTCAGCATCGCGGAGGTGGCGTTGTAGTTCACCCGCTCCTGACGGGTCACCCACGCCTCCGTGCGCGTGGCAAGCGCCATGTTGTAGACTTCCGCACGCACCCGAACGTGCGCGACAGCTCCGCTGCCTGCGCATCAGTCGGATAGAAGCGGTACCTGAACGCCCGCTTCACGTGAGTGGTCACAGCTCACAAACTATCGCATCAACTTGCGACTGCCTGCGGATAGTTGGCCGCGAACGACGATCCGTCCTGGCGGCGAATCGTCTTTCCCTGTCCTGCTCCGCAGGAGTCCGATTCCTCTCCGCCCTGAAGGGCGGAGTATCCACGGAGAAATCAGATGACCGCTCTGACCGCTGCGGTCCTCGTTGCCCACACAAACCAAGATCGACAATCCGGAGCGGGTGTTTCAATTTGACACCTGATCTTGGTTGTTGAGGTGCCAGTTGTTGCTCGGGGTCAGGCGGCCCTCGAAAGCAATCTGGAACGCGTTGAGGGGTGCTTTCCAGCGCATGGTCCACCGCTTGCGGCCCTTGCCCGTCGGGTCCAGGCTCATCAGGGCCATGTGGATGCACTTCGAAGCGGCGGCCTCGTTGGGGAAGTGTCCGCGGGCGCGGACCTTGAATTCCATCGATGGTTGCGAACGCCCCCGAAAGAGATCGTTCGCATGCCTCGTGGAGGAGCTAACCGCAAGCCGACTGCTGCCAGGCAGCGGTACTTCGAGCTGGTACGTCAGGGGCTGAAGGGGGCTGCGGCCGCCCGCCAAGTGGGCGTATCCACCAGCTGCGGATCCCAGTGGTTCAGCGAAGCCGGAAGCATGATCATCCCCGATACCCCCGTCTCGCCACGCTTCCTCACCCAGGACGACCGCATCGCCATCGCCGACGGCCTGCGCGCAGGGAAGGCGCCCGCCTCGATTGCCGCCGCGATCGGGAAGAGCACCTCCACCGTCTACCGGGAGATCGGCCGGGGAAAGAAGGACGACGGAAGCTACGACCCGTGGTGGGCGCAGAATCAGGCACTGCTGCGCAGACAGCGTCCGAAAACCGAGAAGATCCGCGACCATGCTCCGTTGCGCATCGTGATCCGCGAGAAGCTCAACGAAAAGTGGTCGCCGCAGCAGATCTCCCGCTACCTGCGGCGGCAGTACCCCGACGAGCCGCAGATGCACGCTTGCGCCGAGACGCGCCCCGCGACCTGCCCCGGGCGCAGTCCGACCCGCGACAGAAGCAGAAGGATCAGCCGGTCCCGGGCGGAGCGGCGCTTCAGGAACATCGCGGCGATCTCCTCGTCGCCGGCCCGGTCGACAGCGGCCTCGGGCTCCTGGGGCCGGTGGCGGGCCCGCATCCGGTACCGCAGTCCGCTGTGCTCTCCGCGAGCCTGCTCGGGCAGGTCGCAGTTGTCGCCGATCTCGTAGATCTGCTCCAACACCCATACAGGCGCCCCCTTGTTCACCACGGCGTATACGAGGAACATCCGCACTGCCGTGAGCACATTGTCGATGCGGCCCTCGCCTCGGATCGGCTTCACGCCCGGTCCTGTCACGACGACGCTTGGTCTGCCGCCGTTCCGTGGGGTCCACTTCAGCCAGAGCATGAACAGGCCCATGTCCCGGGCTGCGGTCCTCCAGTCCCGACCGGTGCTCGCGCACCACGGCAGGAACAGTGCCACGGCCTCGGCGTATGCCTTTGTCGTCGTCTCCGCCCGGCCCCGGGCCAGCCTCAGCTGGCCGACGCCGCCGACCACGGACAGCGCCGAGTCGCGCGTCCGCTGTCCACTTCCCAGGCGGCCGCTCGGGCTCAGATGTGCGGGCGCTGCCGCCTTCGGGGCCCGAGCGGATCGTGGCCCGCGCCAGGGCGAGAACGTCGGGATCGCACCGCCGTCCCGGCCCACAACCTCGTGAAATCGCTCCCTCGGTCCTGGAACAGCCGGGCCGGGCAGCGCACCGTGGTGCGCGGTGTGCTGCCCGGCCCGGCGCCCGAGGGCGGGCGCGGGTCGCGCTATGAGGTGACCGAGCGGAAGTTCCAACGGCCCGAGCCGACTTCGTACACCGTCTCGGTCCCGCCGTCGCGCACCAGCCGTGCTCCGGCCGGTGCCTCGGCGCGTCCGTCGAACAGGGGGACATGTACCTCCGCCGTGCTGCCCGCGGGCACGTCCACGGTGAGACGGAACAGCCCGGCGTCGCGCGTCCAGTCGGTCCGTGCGACGCCGTACGGCGTGCGGTAGGAGCCCGAAGCCGAGGTCATGTCTCCCTCGACGGCCGGGTCCATGAGGAGCTTGACGTAGCCTACGGACTCGGGCCTCTGCCCGATACCGGCGACCCGAGTGGTGAACCAGGAGTCGATGGCGCCGAGCATGAAGTGGTTCTGCGACTGACCGGGTCCGCCGTCCCAGGACTCGCCCAGCGTGGTGTTCCCGGCGCGCACTTGGTAGCCGTAGCTGGGGCTGGTCGTCCGGGTGGCGATCTCGTGGACGATGTCGTCGCGATCCGCGGTGGACAGGACGCGGAAGGCGGCCGGCAGGGAGATCTCGCCCAGCAGCAGGTGGTAGCCGGCATCCTTGACGGCGGTGGTGAAGTGGCTGAGCAGACGGTCCTTCTCCCCCGCCGGGTACGCCCCCATGTCGAGGGCCAGGGCCTCGGCGCCCTGACCACCGCCGCCAAAGGTGCCGGTGGCGGAGTCGTAGTACTTCGTGGCAAGTGCCGTCGCGCTGGCGTCGGCCTTCGCCCGGTACCCGTCGGCCGCCGCCCGGTCGCCCAGGACGGTGGCGATTCGGGCGAGGGCGTCGACGACCCTCCAATAGCCGTAGGTTCCGGCGACCGCTCGCGGGAACGTGCGGTCCGGTGTGAACCAGTCACCGAGCCCGTAGTCGAGGATGCCGCCGGACACCTGCCGCTCGAGGAAGTCGGCGTACTGCCGCATGCGCGGGTAGTAGGTGCGCAGCGTGTCCGTGTCCCCGTAGGTCGTGTAGAGCTGCCAGGGGACGAGGACGAACGCGCCGCCCCAGTTGGCGTCGTTGCGGTAGGCGCCGGGCAGGCTGGTGTACTCCGGCACGGTGCTGGGGATCAGCCCGTCCTGCGTCTGCGCGTCCGCCATGTCACCGACGATTTTGCGGAGGTAGGACTGCATGTCGTAGTTGGCGGCGAGCGCGGGGAAGACGAGCTGGTCCTGCTCCAGCCATCCCAGCTTCTCCCGGCTGGGGCAGTCGGTGAGGACGCTCATCATGTTCCCCTGGATGGCGTGCCGGATCAGCGAGTGGATGTCGTTGAGGAGCGGGTCGGAGCTGCTGAAGTCGCCGGCCGAGGTGTTGTCGGTGCGCATCGCCTTGCCGCGTACGGTGACCCTCGCGTCCTCGGGCAGGCCCTTGAGTTCCAGGTAGCGGAAGCCGTGGTAGCCGAAGCGTGGGTGCCAGGTCTCGCTGCGGGCGCCGCGGGTGGTGTAGCTGTCCCAGAGGGGGGCTCCCACGTTGCTGATGGACTGGAAGGCGTGACCGTCCTTCAGGCTTTCGGCCGGGTAGACACGGATTTCGGTTCCGGCCGCGGCGCTGACGGTGATATCGGGCCAGCCGGCGATGTTGCGGCCCAGGTCGAAGACCCGGCTGTGCTCGGCGCCGTCGACCTCCTTTCCGGTGAGGGTCTCGACGACCTTGATGGGTTCGGTCTCGCGTGCGCTGAGCCGGGCGGGGTTCTGCGCGGTGCCGGGGCCCGGTACCGCGACCGCCCTCCCCCACCGGTGCCGGTCGCCGCTCGGCTCGTCCCAGTGGGGGATCTCCCGGCGTGCGTCGTAGTCCTCGCCGCCGTACCAGTTCGAGGAGGTGGTGGGTCCCAGCGTGGCACGCCAGTCGTCGCCGCTCGTGACGGTGCGGACGCTGCCGTCGGCCAGGGTCACCTCCAGCCGGGCGATCAGCTTGGGGTCGCTCAGGTTGCCGTACAGCTTGCGGTAGCGGTCGGCGGTGCTGACGACGTTGGACATGCCGTTGCCCAGGGCGACACCGATGGTGTTGGCGCCGGTCCGCAGGCGGTCCGTGACGTCGTAGGCGGCGTACTGGACGCGCTGCGCGTAGTTGGTGTTGGCGGGCTCCAGGACGGCGTCACCCACCGGTTCGCCGTTGAGGGTGGCGTCGTAGATGCCGAGGCCGGCCAGGTACAGCCGGGCGCTGCGCACCTTCGCGCGCAGGGTGAAGTCGTCGGTGAGCAAGGGCAGTCCGTCCGGCAGGTAGGGCTGGGGCGGCTGCTGGCCGTCGACCTGGGCGAGCGTGGTGAAGGGGCCGCTCGCGCTGTCGGCGCTCGACAAGGCGTAGTCCGCCGGGAAGTTCGGGACGCGGCCCTCCGCGGTGAGGACGTCGGCGCGCGGGTAGAGCGCCACCTCGTCGAAGATCTTCGCCGTCTTCAGGTCGAGGGTGAGGACCACCGGCGCGGCGGCGACATCCGCACTGGTGTGCGCGGCGCTCGCATACCCGGCGGCGGTCTGCAGGGCGCTGTTGGGCAGGCCGTCGACTGCCAGGGCCGGTTCCCAGGTCTTGCGCAGGGTGTTGGTCTCCGAGGCCATGACCGCGGCGCCCCGGGCGAGGCCGGTGGTGGAGGTGGCGGAGTCGCGGATGTCGATCTCGCCGAGCTGGACTCGCCAGGTGCGGGCGGGAAAGGCCTCCGCCAGGGGCAGACCGAGCTTGGTGACGTCCAGGCGTACGTAACGGGCGTTGGTGCGGGGGACCTTGACGACGACGGGTTCGACGGTGCGCTCGCTCAGTCGCCAGTCCGGATGCGTGATCCAGTGGGCGTCCCAGTCCGACTGACGGGTCAGGCCGGTCTCGAAGACGGCGGTGCCGCTCCATCCCGAGTCGCTCTGCCCGTGCGACGACCAGAGCATGACCCGCCAGTACACGCGGCTGCGGGATGCGAGTTCCTTGCCCGCGTACGTCGTCTCCGGCACCGTGGAGAGGACCTTGCCCGAGTCCCACAGGTCGGGCCGTCCGCGGCGCAGGAGGTCCGGTGAGGTGGCCGCCTGGACGCGGTAGGCGGACTGGAGGGTGTTCGCGGCGCGGGCGGTGGTCTCCCAGCTGAGGTCGGGCGTGGTGTCGTCGATGCCCAGCGCCCGGCTCAGGTGCTGGGTGCGCAGCCGGGTCGGGGTGATGGTGCCCGCGGTGGCGTCGGCGGTGACGGCGCCGGCCAGGACCGTAACGAACGCGGTCAGTCCCGCGAGGAGTACGGGCACGGGCCGTCGCCGTCTGCTGCGGGGACGGGGTCTGAGCATGGGCACTCCCTGGGGTGCGTGCGGTCGGGAAGGATTCGGGGGCTGGTCAGACGCGCGCAAGGTCGGCGGTGACGCGCCGCCGGAATCGCAGGGTCACCGGTCCGAGCAGGCCGGACGGCAGGGGCTTGTTCCGTTCGTTGGAGAGCGTGTTGGCCACTCGGACGGAGAGGGAGTTGCGGCCGGGCTTCACCCGGCCGGTGAGGTCGACAACCCATGGCGCCCACAGCAGGGACGGGAGCTCCGTGCCATTGACGGTGACGGCCGCCACGTCACGGACGTCGCCGAGGTCGAGCAGCACCTGCCGACCGTCGAGCAGGGCGTGCTCGACATCGATGTCGATGGTGTAGATGCCGCTGCCGGAGAAGAGACGGTCGTGGTCGGTCCAGCTGCCCAGGGGTGCCGTGATCGGTGTGGCCCCGGCGCGGTCCAGGGTGAGAGTCCAGTCGCCGGCCACACCGACCGGCTCGAGCGGGTCGGCGGTGCAGGCCGCGCCGCGGTAGGTGTGAGTGCCGTCGGTTCCGGTGAGCTGGTGGCTGCCGGGGGCCGAGGCCTCCACCGTCACGCGCAGGGCGGGACCGTGCCGCTCGACCGCGACGACGGGCAACGCCGAGGACGTCAGGTGCGGGACGGCTCGGGCGTCGTGGCGCACCACGACGATCAGCGTCTGATACGGCTCCAAACTCAGGGGCAGCTGAACGCCGCGCCTGGTAGCCCGGTGCAGCGGTGCGGTGCCCGTCCTGCCCGTCGCGGGGTCCCATAGCTCGGGAACTCCGGTCGCGGGGAGCGTGGCGACGGTCTCGAGGGGAGCGCCGCCTTCGTTGTTGATGAGGAAGGCGGTGTCCGTGCCCCGGTGGACGCGCAGCACGCGCACCGCGTCCTGCGGGGTCTCCAGCACGGCGGCGGCGACCCCGGCCTCGTGCGTCGCGGCGCGCAGTCCGGTGGTGTCAGCGATGCGCATCGCACGCCCTCGGCCCACGGACCGGCTGCCGGGCACAGGCTCGCCGAACAGGTCGGTCAAGGCGCGCGTGAGGGACCGGTCCATGCCGTCCGCCTCGTCGGCGGCGAGAGACCCGACGGCCACGACGATTCCGCCCGCCCGCGCGAACTGCGCCAGCGTGTGCACGCAAGCCACGTCCAGGGTCGGCGTCGCGGGCAGCACCACCATGTCGTAGCGGGCCGCGCCCACGGCCAGCCGGCCGTCACGGACCTCGGCGCGGCACAGCAGGTCCGGGTCACCACAGAGCGCGCCCTCGTGGACGAGGTCGAAGTCGACCTGGGCCCGCTCCAGCGCGTAGGCGACGTCGGCGAGCGCGTCGTCGACCTCGCCCTGCCGGTCGGTGCCTGTCCACTGCTCGGCCGCGCGCTGCGGCTGCAGGATCGCGGTACGGGCCCCGGGCGTCCCGCGGCCGGCCTCCATCACCCGGCCGATCCATTCGGCGAGCGGTCGCATCGCCCACCACCAGGGGGCGCGTGGGCCGAAGGGCGGCGGAAAGTAGACGAGTGTCTCGTCGGTCCACAGCGCGTGCAGGACCGTCAGGTTAATGCCCCGCGTGGCCTGGGCCCCGACGGTCGCGTGGACGAAGCCGGGCGTTACCTGCCAGCCCATGTTGCCGAACATCTCCAGCAGGGCCCGCTCCCGGCCCATCTGGTGGGCAAGCGACGCCGGGTTGCGGGGGATCATGGTGGGCTCGCCGGCCACGTACTCGGCCGTGATGATGTCCCCACCGGGAACATGAGCCCACTGGTTGACCTTGTGCAGGTCTCCGGTGGACGGGATGCGCTTGGCGGGGGCCGTCTCGTCGTAGAGGGGGTTGGTGATCAGGGCGACGTCGCGCTGCTCGTACCAGCGGGCCTGCTTCTGGAAGCAGCGTGCGAAGCGGTTGGACACGGCCCGCCAGTAGCGGCCCCGGGCGATCCTGCCGTCGCGGCCCAGGTCGTCGAAGGCGGCGGCGTAGGCGATGCCGGGGGCGACGTCCACCGCGCGCAGCGCCTTGTCGAGGGTGGGCGACCACGGAAGGCGCCGGAAGTGGGCTTCGGCCGAGGCGAAGAACGGCTCGTCGTCCCAGAAGCCGGGCACTACCGTGCCGAAGTAGCGGCCGAAGCGCCGGTGGTACTCGCCCGGCACGATGTCGAGGAACAGCTCCACGGGCTCGTCGTCGAGCAGATCGACGTAACTGCGGCTGTAGCCCTGGGTGTCGTCGATGAGGGGGACTCCCCCGAACAGGTCGATCTGCCAACGGCCCGCCGGGACCTGCCAGGTGTGATCGCCGCTCAGCCGCCCGGTCAGGTCGACCACGTCGGCGGCGTCGGAAGTGCCGGCCGGCCGGGCAGCGGCGGCGACGGCCGTGGCCTCGTCGCCGAGGCGTGCTCGCTCGGGGAAGTCCCCCACGTCGGCAGGGTCGTCGAAGGCCGCGGTGTGGAGGGTGGTGCCGTCGGCCGCGGCGACGGTGACGCTGTCCCACAGGGAACGCTGGTCGGCCACGGCCCGTACGCCCGCCCCGCCGGCCGC
This sequence comes from Streptomyces sp. NPDC096311, assembly GCF_044763085.1. Taxonomy (NCBI): domain Bacteria; kingdom Bacillati; phylum Actinomycetota; class Actinomycetes; order Kitasatosporales; family Streptomycetaceae; genus Streptomyces; species Streptomyces sp. NPDC096311. The sequence goes on along the minus strand of NZ_JBIWFN010000028.1, from coordinate 50,625 downwards.
GTACCGGTCGTCGTCGACGCTGCCCTTGGCGTTGGCGTCCAAGGTGACGGACAGCGTGGTGCCGCGGACGGTGACGGCCACGGTGTGGAACTTGGTCTTGTTGAAACCATCGGTCCGGGTGCTGCGCAGCAGTTCGACGGGGTCCGCGCCGCGTGCCAGCCGCAGGACGGTGACGACTCCGGTCTGGTCGAAGGTCACGGCGTAGCCGTCGAGGCCGTCGGGCGAGGCCCGGACGACGAGGCCGGCCGCGGTGTGGTCGGCCTTGGCGCTGCCGGTGACGGTGTAGTCCGTCCACCGTTCGCCGCCGCGCAGGACGGCGACGCCGTCGAGCACCGCCGCGTCGGCGACCAGGTGCCCGGCCTCCACGCCCACTCCGGTGGTGTGGCGCAGGTCGACGGTGGCGGGTCCCCGCACGACGGTGGTCGAGCGCCACAACGCCTTGAGCCGCAGGTCGGGCCGTGGTTGGTACGTACGCGAGCCGACCGTTCCGCCCTTGACGACGTACTCCCCCGCTCTGCCGCTGGGGAAGTGGTCGTCGTTGAACAGCCACACGCGCATGCCGGTCTGTTCCGCGGTGTACAGCACGTGGCCGACGATGTCGAACCACTCCTCGGTGAAGAACACCGGCTGCATCTGGGCGTTGTCGAACGGGAAGAGCACCACTTCGTACATGCCCTTGGACCGCAGATCCGCCATCTGGCGGTCCACCAGGTCGACGGTGACGGGCCCGTTCCAGTACCAGTAGACGGTCGGTCTGCTGTCCTTGCGGGGGTCGGTGAAGTCCCGTGCGAGAAAGCCGGGCTCGCCGCTCATGACAGACCCGGCGGCGCGGGCGGGATCGGGCAGTCCGACTGCGAGCACGGTGCCCGCGGCACCGGCCGCGGCCACGAAGCGGCGTCTGGACAGGTCGTTGTGAGACATGGATGAACTCCTGCGGGGAAGGCGGGCGCCGGGAGGCGTGCCGAACGGAAGCGGGTGTACGGGACCGCGCGATGCGGGCCGGGTCAGCCGGCGACCAGTCGCGCCACCTCGGACGCGCTCAGGGCCCGGTTGTGCAGACGGAAGTCGCGGACGGCGCCGTGCAGGTACGGGTGGGTGGCATTCTGGGAGCGCCCCAGATAGTTGCGGGTGCTCGCGCCGAGCAGGAGGGGGCTCGCCATCATGGCGGAGTTGCGGCCGGCCTGGACGCCGTCGACGTACAGGACGCCGGTGCCGCCGGCGAGGGTGAGGGCCACGTGGGTCCACCGGCCCACGGGCAGCGGGGCGCCGGCGTCGATGAAGTCCTCGGCCTGCATTCCGGCGATCTTCAGGGCGGCCCTGGCCCGCCCGGCGCCGGTGGTGGCCACCAGGAACAGATAGGTCTCCTTGTGGAATCCCAGGTCGAAGACGCGGGCGGAGGCGGCCAGGGTGTCGACGCGTACCCACACGCCGAGGGTCAGCTCGTCCAGCCCGCTCGGCAGGCCGGCGGGAAGCGCGACGTGGCCACCGTGTCCGTCCAGGGACACCGAGCGCACACCGTCACTGTCGTCCCAGGTCGCGCCGACGAGCGTCGCGTCGGCGAAGGTGCCGGTACGGTCGGCCGCCGAGGTGCCGATCCCCTCGTCGAAGGGATAGCGGACGATGTCCCGTTCGCGCGCGGGACGCGGCCGCACGGCCCAGTAGACGTTGTACCGCTGGTGCTGCACTTCGTGGAACGGCCTCAGTGATACGCGCCGGTCGTCGGCGAGTGCGGTGAACGCCGTGGCGCTGCCGGGCGCGGGGCGCAGGGTGTCCGGACGGACCGAGGGGAGGGTGGCGAGCGCGGTGTCGCCGTACTCCCCCGCGAGGACCAGCGGGCCGTACGACAGCGACTTCACCTGCGGGTTGTCGGGCGCGGCCTGCCAGACGGGCTCGCGGGGCAGCACGAGCTCCACCGTGTCCCCGGAGCGCCAGCGCCGTTCCACCGTGGCATATGTTCCCGGCTCCGGCCGGACCGGGACGTGCTGGCCGTTGACCTTCAGCAGGGCCGGTCTGCCGGAGTCCGCCACCCAGCCGGGGACACGGATCCTCAGAGTGAAGCGTGCCTCTCCCCCGGTGACGGTGAGGCGGGTGCGGTCGGCCGTGGGGTATTCCGTCTTCTGACGGATCGCCACTCCCAGCTCCCGCCAGTGCACTTCGGAAGCGATGAACAGGTTGACGTAGAGCGCAGGATCGCGCGTGCCACGGGTGCAGAAGTAGATGCTGTCGGCGAACTTGGTGTGCGTCTCCAGTCCCGAACCGTGGTCGCAGGAGAAGTTGTCGTAGTCCCCGCTGTAACTGCCGGGCGCGGCACCGAGGCCGCCCTTGGGCTGTCGCTCCGAGCCCGCCCACAACCCGGTGTAATACGTCACGAACCCGTGCTCGGAGTCGGGATCCTGTTCGCCGAGCATCTGGTTGTAGAGCGTCCACTCGTAGTGGTCCATGCGGTCGGCGCGGGAGGGCTGATGGAGGAACAACTGCCGCCCGAGCTTGAGCATGTTGTAGCTGTTGCAGTTCTCGCAGGTCACCTCGGAAAGCCGGCTGACGATCTCACCCGGCGGCCCGAACAGTTCCTGGTTGGAGTTGCCCCCGATGGCATACGAGTGATCCTGTACGACCGTCGTCCAGAAGTGGTCGGCGATGTCCAGGTAGCGGCGCTCTCCCGTGGCCTCGTAGCTTGGCACCGCTCCCACGATCTTGGCGATTTCGGTGTTGGCATGGTGCCCCGCGAGTTCGTCCCGGCCGGCAGCCAGCGGGGCGTACACCGACTCGTGGTCGAAGCGTCGGGCGGTCCGAAGGTGCGCCGCGTCGCCGGTCACCAGATGGAGGCGGGCGAGCACGTCGTTCATGCCGCCGAATTCCACGTTCAGCACCGTCTGCATCCGCTCGTAGGAGAGCGGTGAGGTGCGGGCGTTGACCCAGGCCGCCATCTCCAGCAGTACGGCCAGCGCCTGCTCGTTGCCGCTGAGTTCGTACTGGTCGAGCAGGCCCGCCATGATCTTGTGGAGGGTGTAGTACGGCGCCCACGGCTTGCCGCCGGCTTCGAGCTGGTCGAAGACGGACTCGGGAAAGGCCGACAGATAGCCGCGGTGATAGCCGGCGGCCGGGGCGGACTGCTGGCACTGGGCCAACACAGACACGATGGACCGGGCCTTGGCCGCGTAGGCTTCGTCGCCGGTATGGGCGTGTGCCTGGGCCAGCGCGCTAAGCAGATGCCCGGTGGTGTGGCCGCGCAGCTGGATCCCTGGGGCCTCCCATCCTCCACAGGGTTCGGCCGAGGAGGGCAGTCCCACGTTCAGGCGGAAGGTGTGCAGCAGCCTGTCGGCGTCGACGAAGAGCAGATACGCGCAGGTGCGCCGCATGTTGGCGAGGAACGGGCTCTCCAGCAGCCGGACATCGGCCGGCGGGAAGGCGGTGAGAGCGGGTCGCGGTCCCGCCGTGGCGGCGCCGGCAGGCTGAGGGGGCAGGGCGACGGCGGCGGCCACGACGGATGTGGCGAGGAGGATCTGGCGGCGGGACGGGCGGGGCATGTCGCGTGGTGCGGACAAGGCGCCGTGCTCCTTCCGGACAGGGGAGAGTGCCTCCGCGCACCGCTGCGATCGCAGGCGCGACGGCGGAGGGTTGCGGGCTCAACTGACGCCAGAGGTCTGGCACTTCACCGACTTGAATCGTTTTACTTCGTCCGCCGGAGACGGTAAGTGTGCACATCACAACCGTCAAGGGTTCGCGCAAGGGCGGCCGTTGCCGGAATAATTGCCTGCAAAAGCGCTTTTCTCCGGGGACGGCCTCAGTACGTTTAGGCCACGGCCACACGGGTGGAGCCCGCGGCGCGTCCCGGAACCCGACCCGCCGAACAGCATCCCGAGGAAGAATTTTGAATCGTTCAAAGGAGTGGGCGCACTACACCATGTGCACTATTGCAAGTGGCGGAGAATGCACTCCCGTGCCTCGAAAACGATGTCCGACCCGGGATGTGCCGTCTCGGTGCGCATCACCCGTTGCTGTCGGGAACATCGGACACACCGCCCGGCCAAGATGATCCGAACAGAAACGGCGGGCATGACGTGCGTCTGCACGGCGAGCGTGTCTCATGGTGCCGCCCTGGAGGTCGGCGATGGCGCCGCGCAGGTCTTCCTGCCAGTACGTCCGAGCCTCGGCGCGCCGGGCCCGAGCCCGGACCCAACCGTGAGCCCGGCCGCTGAGGGTGGAACCGTGGCTGACGCGGTGAAGGTAGTGGTCGACGGCGCGCCGCCAGATGCCGTTGCCGAGCGGCCCGAACGGCCGCGTGCACCCCCGTCGCGTTGACGCCACCCAAGCGCAGCTGACGCACAGATCGCACACGGTTTTGACCGGTTTCAGCCATGGGAGGGCAATATTTTGCATTGGCGGCTAATGTCAGACAGCCGGGCCGGATCCCCGCGCGCTGCGCTCGTCGCCGGACGGAGTTCCACCCGTGACGACGCGCCGCGCGGCGAGAGCCCAGCACCGCTCAACACGCGGGTACAGGGGAGGGGCAGAGGAGGCGGTAACGGCCTTGGCGCCGTTGCCGTTGCTGGGGGTACGCGTTACCGCGCACCCCCAGGAAGGCGAGTTTGTGACCGTTGCTGGAGGACTGCCACCGCCGACCATGACGAGCAGTACAAAGCGGGTTTCCCCCTGGGCCGTACCGATGGGCCACTTCCTGGCATGACGCGCATGGGCCGACCTGCTCCAGCGCGTAGTTCAGGCGCGCCGCGGCACATCACCCCGCGCGGCCGCTCCGGCTGCCGACGTCAGGCCGTCGGCAGCCGGTGGGTTTCTCGTCCGAGGCCTGGACCGGGTTGTGCACGACGCCGTACTCGCGACCGAAGTGAGGTTCCCGACTTGTATTGGCTGTAGCGGTGCGCGGTCGGGTTGGCCGCTCGTAGCGTGCCGTAGGACGCTGGGTTGGATGGCTCGTGAGGTTCCTGCCGCCCCGTGGGGCTGGCCCGCTCGGGGTGTGCCGCCGGCCCGGTGTCCGGCCACGGTCTGACTCAACAGAGGCGTGTCCCGACCAGCGGTTCCGGAAGTCGGCGTGTCGGCCGTGGACGTCCCCTCTTCCGGCCGTGAGGAACGAACTACCGTGATACTGCTCGGTGTTGACCCGCACAAGTCCACTCACACTGCTACCGCCGTTGACCCTGTCTCGAATCAGCAGGCGGGTTCGCTGAGGATCGAAGCGAGCCTGGCGGAGTACCGGCGGCTCCTGATCTGGGCCCGCAGCTGGCCGCAGCGCACGTGGGTGGTGGAGAACGCCAACGGGCTCGGCCGCCACCTGGCTCAGTGGCTCGTCGCCCGCGGGGAGAGCGTCGCCGACGTTCCGCCCTCGGCGACCAGCCGCATCCGCCGGCTCACACGCGGCGGTGGCCGCAAGAACGACCGGATCGACGCCGCCGCCGCGGCTACGGCCTACGTGCACGGGGACGGCCGCGAAGTGGAGGCAGAAGGCCACACCACGGCCCTGGCCCTGCTCGACGAGCGACGTGTCAACCTCGCCCAGGCCCGGGTCCGCACCGTCAACCAGCTGCACGCAGTGCTGCGTGATCTGCTGCCCGGCGGCGCTCCGCCTCAGCTGTCAGCGGACCAGGCCGCCGCACTGCTGCGCGCGGTTCGCCCTGCAGGCGACGTCGAGCAGGTCCGCAAGCACCTTGCCCGCGACCTCGTCGCGGAGATCCGCGCACTGGACAAACGATTGGCCGCGAATGCCGCACGCATGGAGGAACTCGTCGGCTCCTCGGGCAGCACGCTGACGAACACACCCGGCGTCGGGCCGGTGCTGGCGGCGCGGCTCGTCGGCCGTGTCGGACGCGCCAGCCGGTTCCCCACCGCCGCGGCGTTCGCGAATTACACCGGCGCCGCCCCGATCGAGATCGCCAGCGCGGACAAGGCATGCCACCGACTCTCACGCTCCGGTGACCGTCAGCTCAACTCCGTCCTCCACACCATCGCCGTCGTCCAGATCCGAATGCCGAACTCCCCTGGGCATGCCTACTACCAGCGGAAACTCTCGGAAGGAAAGACGCCCAGGGAAGCCAAACGCTGTCTGAAGCGCCGTCTCGCCGACCACGTGTGGCGCGTCGTGATCGCCGACGAGCGCAGGTCCAAACACCAACCATCTCCGGCGACTTGACAAGACACAGAGGCACCCCGAGATGCGGAGTGTGCTGACAGAGGGTCAGATGGGACTCATGAGAGGAACATCGACCATGGCCGCCCCCAGAAAGTACTCGCTGGAGTTGCGTGAGCGTGCGGTGCGGATGTACCGCACCCCCGATCCGAAGCCCCAGATCAAGAAGCTCGCGGTCGATCTCGGAGTGCATCCGGAGGCCCTGCGCGGCTGGATCCGTCAGGCCGAGGCGGATGCCGGCGAGCGGGATGACCGGCTGACCACCGACGAGCGAGCGGAGCTCGCCGCGCTGCGCAAAGAGAACGTGCAGCTCAAGCGGGCGAACGAGGTCCTGCGGACGGCTTCGGCGTTTTTCGCGGCGCAGCTCGACCCGACCCGGCCCAGGTGACGGCGCTCGTTGACGAGCACCCGCACCTGGGGGTCGAGTGCGTACTCCGGGAACTTTCCATCGCCTCCTCGACGTACTACCGCTGGCGTCGTGCCGAGCGCGAGCCGTGCGAACGCCGGCGCCGGGACATAGAGCTCACCGAGCAGATCAAGGAGATCCACGCCGACTCGGGCGGGATCTTCGGCTCGCCGCGCGTGCACTCCGTGCTCAGGCGCGAAGGCGTCCACGTGGGCCGCAAACGGGTCGAGCGCCTGATGCGCGAGGCCGACATCGCGGGCATCAGCCCACGCCGAAGCGGCTTCACGCGCCGCGATCCCAAGGCCACACTCGCCCCGGACCTGGTCGAGCGGGACTTCACCGCACTCGCGCCGAACCGGCTGTGGGTCACCGACCTCACCGTGATCACCACCGGTGAGGGGCCCTTGTGGCTCTCTGCGATCCGGGACGCGTTCTCCCGACGGGTGGTCGCCTGGGAGACCTCCGCCCGCGCGGACGCCGACCTGGTCCTGACCACCCTCGAGTACGCCCTCGCGAGCCGGGAAGTCGAACCGGGCAAGCTGATCCACCATGCGGATCACGGCTGTCAATACACGTCCGTGAAGCTCACAACTCGACTGCTGCAAGCGGGAATTGAAGCATCCATGGGCTCGGTCGGGGACAGTTACGACTGTCAGTCTCTTGGCACCGGATCCCGCAAGGATCGGGGAGCCCCGGCCGTGACGGTCTGACTCTTGCTACGACCGACCCCACGGGTGTCCTGGCGTTGATCTGTCGACCGTCCGGCCGGGCACGCAGCAAGCGCTGCCGCCCACCGCCTCGTCCACGACATGCCTCACATATAGCGAATGCACCCAGCCCGACGGCTGCCCGCACCCCGGACACGCCGCCAGCGTGTCATCCCTGGTCCGGGCCGTGATCCGCAGCAGGTCCCCGCTGGCCTCGACGCGCTCGACCTGCACCGCGGCCAGCTGCGGCAGCAGGTCCCTCACCACAACACACACAGTCAGCGTGCCACCGCCAACCGGCCGACACCACAAGCAAGTTAAAACGGGCTCCACCTACGAAAATCTTGTAAGAGCCAAGAAAAAGACACTCCCAGCCGCTGCCCTACCGCACACATGCCAAGCCCGGTGAGGACGAACTCGGTCGGCCCGGCGGTGTTCGCTAGCGGCCGGGGACGGGTGGCAGCCCGGGCAGGTCCTCCGCCAGCAGGGTCTGGAGTTCCGCCATGCCCGGGGCGTCCATCGCGGCCAGCCGCCGGGCCTGCCGGGTGGCCATCCGTTCGACGGTCTGCCGGGCCAGCCGCGCGTTGCCGAAGGACCGGTCGCGGGGCTGGGCCTTGAAGAACGTCAGCAGCGCCTGCGACACATCGGGGGCGCACGTGAAACCGGAGGCGGCGGCGTGCTGTCCGACGATGGTGACGAGCTCCTCCGAACTGTAGTCGGGGAACTCGACGTGTCGTGAGAAGCGGGAGGCGAGGCCCGGGTTGGAGGCCAGGAACCGGTTCATCTCGTCGGTGTAGCCGGCGACGATCACCACGACGTCCTCCCGGTGGTCCTCCATCAGCTTCAGCAGCGTGTCCACCGCCTCCCGCCCGAAGTCCGAGGGCGATCCGGGCGGGGTGAGGGTGTACGCCTCGTCGACGAACAGCACGCCGCCCAGCGCCTTTTCGAACACCTCCTGGGTGATCTGGGCGGTGTGCCCGACGTAGCGTCCGACGAGGTCGGCGCGGGCGACCTCGACGAGTTGTCCGCGCGGCAGCACGCCCAGTGAGCGCAGCAGTTTCCCGTACAGCCGGGCCACTGTCGTCTTGCCGGTGCCGGGTGGTCCGACGAAGACCAGGTGCTGGTTGATACGGGAGGCGGGCAGGCCGGCGGCCGCACGGCGCTGGGACGCCGACAACAGGTTGATCATATCGGTGACCTCGTGCTTGACGCTCTGGAGGCCGACCATCGCGTTGAGTTCCTCCAGCGGCGAGGCGGCCCGCAGGCCCGACGAGGCGGCCTTGACGGCGGCAGCCGCGGCCTCGCCGACGTCCTCCGGCAGCAGCAGCGTCAGATCATGCTCCCCGGCCTCCGGGAGAGTGGCCAGCCGGGACGCCTGCCGGTCCACCATCTCCTCGAACACCTGCCGGGCCACTCGGCCGTTGCCGAAGCTGACGCCCCGGTGCATGTCCGCGAAGTGCGCGGCGAGCGTGTCCTTGGTGTCGGGGGCGAGTTCGTAGCGGTGCCGCTCGCACATGCTCTCCACGATGGTGACCAGTTCGTCGGCGGTGTAGTTGACGAACTCGACCGTGCGGGCGAAGCGGGACGCCAGACCTGGGTTGACGGCGAGGAAGGACTCCATCTCCTTGGAGTAGCCGGCCACGATCACCACCACGTCGTCGCGGTGGTCCTCCATGAGCTTGACCAGGGTGTCGACGGCTTCGCGGCCGAAGTCGGCCCCGGAGTTCTTGCTGTCGGAGGCGAGTGTGTAGGCCTCGTCGACGAACAGCACGCCGCCGAGCGCCCGGTTGAAGGTCTCGGTGGTCTTGATCGCCGTACCGCCGACGACCTGGGCGACCAGGTCGGCCCGGGACACCTCGATGAGGTGGCCGGAGCGAAGGCTGCCGAGCTCGGCCAGAATGGAGCCGTAGAGGCGGGCGACCGTGGTCTTGCCGGTGCCGGGCGCGCCCGCGAAGATCAGGTGCCGGCTCATCGGCGGGGCCGGCATGCCGAGGCTGGCCCGGCGCTGGGCCAGCCGGGTCAGGTTGACCAGTCCCTTGACCTGGTGCTTGACCGCGTCCAGTCCGACCAGGGCCTCCAGCTCCCCGACAGGGCCCTGCGGCTCGGCGTGTTCGGGCCGGTCCGTCGCCGGGGACGCCGGATCACCCGGGTCCGTCGGGGCGGGCGGCGGCGCTCCGGCCCAGGCGTCCCTGGACCCGTTCGCCACGCTGGACAGCCGCTCCACCGTGAGCGCGCCGTCCCGGGCGGTGTGCCGCAGTCCGGCGCCCCGGTTGTCGCTGACCGTGCAGTCGAGGACGGAGACCTGCTCGGCGGTGTCGACGCGGATGCCGTCGGCCCGTCCGCTGGAGACCTCGCAGCCGCTCAGCGCGGCCCGTGCCCCGGCGGCGAGCAGCACGCCGTGCGAGCCGGAGGCGGTGATCCGGTTGCGGAGGGCGGATGCCTCACCGCCCTCCTCGACCCGGATGCCCTCCGCCGTGCTGCCGTCGACGACGGTGTCCCGGATGTCCACCAGGCCGCCCGCCGCGACGAGGACGCCGGGGCCGGCGGCGTCGGCCAGGGTGCTGTTGCCGATGTGCGGGCGGCCGTCGTCGGCGACCCGCAGGGCCGCGCCGCCCGCCTTCTGGATCTCGCAGTGCTCCAGCCGTCCGCGCCCGCCCTGGAGGACCTCCACGCCGTGTCCGCCGGCCGACGTCACCCGGGCCCGGCGCAGCAGCGGGTTGGCGCCGGAGCGTATGGAGATGCCCGTACCGGTGGCCGCCGTCACCTCCAGCCGGTCGAACTCGGCCGCCGACTCGCCGGTCAGCAGGACGGCGGTCGTCGCCGAGCAGTCCCGTACGGCGGTCCGGGTCAGCATCGGTGCCGCGCTCTCGGTGGCCAGCACGGCGGGTCCCGAGCAGTGCTCGAACTCACAGTCCTCGTACGTGCCCCGGGCCCGTCCGGTGACGGCCAGGCCGCTGCCCCTGGTCCGTCGGACCCGGCAGCGGCGCACTACGGGCTCGGCTCCGGAGGAGATCAGAATGCCGTGCTCGGCGGTGGCCAGGATGTCGAGTTCGGTCAGTTCCGGGCGGGACGCGCTGGTGACCAGGACGCCGACGGCCAGGTCGTGCAGGTGGGTGCGGAGCACCCGGGTGCCGCTGTTCTGCTCCAGCGCGATACCGGGCTTGTCGGTGGCGGAGATGTCGCAGTCCTCGACCGAGCCGCGGGTCTGTCCGTTGGCCAGGACGCCGTTGCCGCGGGAGTCGCGCATCGTGCAGCCCCGCACGGCGGTCCGGGCCCGTTCGCTGATCACGATCGCCGAACTGCCGAGGTTTTCGAGCACGCTGTCCGCGACGACGCTTTCCTCCGGCGAGGTGTCGACGACGCCCGCGCCCGCCGGGTTGGTGATCCGGCAGCCGCGCATGGCCAGTGAGCCCGCGTTGCGGCTGAGTACCGCGGTCCAGCCGGTGCCCGCGATGTCGCAGCCTTCGAGGGCGGCCTGCCCCTGGAAGGCGTCCACGACCGGTACGTCGTCGTCCTCGGGGCCGCCCAGCACCAGGTCGGTGAGCATCACGGCGTCGGCCACCAGGGTCACGGCGGAGCCGGTGCGGGGCGCGATCTCCACGCTGCCGCGGGCGCCCTCGGCGACGAGGGTCACCCGCCTGGAGATCCGCAGGTTCTCCTCGTAGCGTCCCGGCAGGATGCTGATCACCGCGCCCGTACGGGCTTTAGCCAGAGCTTCACCTATCGTCCGGAAGCTGTCCGGCCCATCGGGCCTTTCGGGACCCACCGTGAGCAGCTGGCGTGCCACGCTTCGAATCTCCTCTTCGTCAGCGACGTCATGCCGAGAGTAGTAGACAGCAGAAGGCGGCGGTAAACAGCAGGAGGCGGCGGCGCAGCTCCTCTCCGGTCCGTTCTGTCGACGCGAACTCCCGTGCGGACAAGGCGGGATGGCCCTCTACGATGCGCATCATGAGGCAACTCCGGTCTCTCAGGCCTCTCCGGTCCACCTGGCTTCTCCAACCTCCCCATTCCAAACCCTTCTTCCGCTCCGTCCGTTCCGTGCGCCCTGTTCTCCGTGCCGGTTCCGCCGGACTCGCCCGGCGGTCCAGGGTGCTGGGCGCCCTGGCGGTGGCGGTGGTCTGCGCCGCGTCGGTCCCGGCGCCCGCCGTGGCCGCCTCTTCCCCCTTGTCTCCGTCTCCCTCGTCGTCGACGGGCGGCGACCGTACGAGCCTGCCGCCGATCCCGTTCGTCCTGGGGGACGACGCCCCGTGCACGGCCGGGTCGGACCGCACCGCGCGGTACGCGACCTGGGCCCAGCAGAGCCTGTCGCTGCCCCACGCGTGGCAGCTGTCCCGGGGCGAGGGCGTCACCGTCGCGGTGGTGGACACCGGGGTGGCCACCGACGCTCCGGCGCTGTCCGGCCGGGTCACGGCCGTCGGAGACGCCGGCGAGGACTGTGTGGGCCACGGCACCTTCATCGCCGGCCTCGTCGCCGCCGCGCAGACCAGCGGCACCGCCTTCCGGGGAGTGGCCCCGGCCAGCCGGGTGCTCGCCGTGCGCGGCACCGACCGCCGGGGCGCCGCCACCGCCGGCCTGGTCGCCGACGGCATCCGGGCCGCCGTCGGCCACGGTGCCGAAGTCATCGCGGTGACCCCGGCGTTGACCACCGGAAAGGACGAACTCACCGCCGCCGTCCGCTACGCCACCGACCACGACGCCCTGGTCGTGGCCGCCGCCGCGCCGGACTCCCGGCCCACGTCCACGGCCACCGCCGAGGCCACCAGGGCGTACTGGCCGGCGTCCGCGCCCGGTGCCCTGTCGGTGGTCGGGGTGCTGGCCGACGGGAGCGTGCTGGACAGCGCGGCCGGCGCCGCGGGGGCGGCTCTGGCGGCCCCCGGCGGCCCGGTGGTCGGTATCGGGCCGCGCGGTTCGGGGCACTACATCTCCGCCGGGTCCTCCGCCGCCGTCGCGTTCGCCGCCGGGACGGCGGCCCTGGTGCGCGCCTACCACCCGGAGCTGACCGCCGCCGAGACGGCCGAGCGGCTGACCGCCTCCGCCGCGCCCACCGGAGACGCGCCCCGGCTGGACCCGTACGCGGCGCTCTCCCTGGTCCCTGCGGGCCCCGGCTCATCCGCTGCCGTCCCGTCGCGCGCCGCCCCGCTCCACCTGCCCGCGGTGTCCGTCACCCCCCGGCGCCGCGCGCTGCTGGCCGCCGGTGTCATGGCGGGCCTGGTACTGGTGGTGGCCGCCGCGGTGGTGGTGATCCCGCGCGGACGGGCGCGGCGGTGGCGGCCACCGTCGTGAGGCAGTCCGCGGCCACCTGGCACAGGCTCGGTCAGGCACGGCGGAGCCCGTCCGTGGCCGCCCGGCGCAAGCTCGGGCGAAGGCAGCGGCCACCATCCCGAGACCGTCCGCAGCCTCCCCGGTACAGGCTCGGGCGGGGATGGCGGCGCCCTGCCTGAGGCCCGTCCGCGGTGACCCCCGCGCGGACGGGCGCGGCGGTGGCGGCCACCGTCTCCCGGGTCTGCCCGCGGGGGCGGTCCGCCGTCGTCATCCGCGCACCTCAGGGCGCTTCCGGCGGGTCCAGCCGTGCCGTCTGGACCAGGGTCGTGGCCCGCCGGGCGATGCGCATCGCCCGGCCGGGCGGCAGGATGCGCGGCTTGACGTTGCCGAAGAGGTATCCCTCGGTGGGCGGGCAGGACAGCAGCAGACCGGGGGAGTTGACCTCCTGGAGGCGACGCAGCAGAGCCTCCTGCAGACCGCGTCCGGCGCCGGACGCGGAGCGGGCGACGACCATGTGCAGGCCGACCTCGTAGCCGAGGGCGAGGTGGTCCAGGAGGGGCATGAAGGGGTTGTTGCCGGGGCCGGCGCCGATCATGTCGTAGTCGTCGACGAGGACGAACAGCCGTGGACCCGTCCACCAGTCGGCCAGCCGCATCCGGGCCGGGGTGATGTCCTGTCCCGGCACCCGGAGCTGGATCGCCCGAGCCGCGCCGCTGACCAGCTCACGCAGCGGGTCGATGGAGACGGCGTGCCCGAGCCGGTACTCCTGCGGCACCGCCTCCGCCAGGTCACGGCGGTAGTCCACGAGCAGGACGCGCGCCTCCTCGGGCGTGTAGCGCTCGGTGATGGCACGGGCGACCAGCCGCAGCAGGTTGGTCTTGCCGCTCTCGGTGTCGCCGACGACGAGCAGGTGTGGGGTGACGGCGAAGTCGTGCCAGGCGGGGGCGAGTTTGTCCTCCTCCAGGCCCAGCGCCACCCGCAGCCCGCCCTCGGGCGTGGTCTGCGGCTCCGGCAACTCGGTGCTGGACAGTGACTTGGGCAGCAGCCGCACCTCGGGCGCCCTCGGGCCCGTCCAGTGCTCCTTGATGTCCAGGATCAGGGCGGCCGCCCCGGCCTCCAGGTCCGCGGCGCTCTCGACGCTGTCGATCCGGGGCAGCGCCGCCTGGAAGTGCAGCTTGCTGTCGACGGTCAGGCCGCGGCCCGGGGCGGCCGGCACGCTCCTGGCCCGGCGGGTGTCCGCCATGGACTCGATGGGGTCGCCCATCCGCAGCTCGATCCGGGTGCCCGACTGATCGCGCACGGCGGCGGCCAGTTCCACCCAGCGGGCGGTGGTGACGATCAGGTGGATGCCGTAGTTGAGGCCGCGGGCGGCGATCCTGGTGAACGTCTGGACCAGGTCCTGGTGGTCCTGGCGCACGGTCGACCAGCCGTCGACGACCACGAAGACGTCACCGTGCGGCTGGTCGCCGAATTCACCGGCCGCCCGGCGGTCGCGGTAGTCGCGCATCGAGGCGATGCCGTGCTGGAGGAAGAGCCGTTCGCGGTCCTCCAGGATGGCGGTGACCTCGGCGACGGTTCGTCCGATCCGCTCGGTGTCCACCCGGGCGGCGACCGAGCCGACATGCGGCAGCCCGGCCAGTCCGGCCAGTGAGCCGCCGCCGAAGTCGAGGCAGTAGAACTGCACTTCGCGCGGGGTGTGGGTGAGGGCCAGGGCGCATATCAGGGTGCGTACGACGGTGCTCTTGCCACTCTGCGGGCCGCCCGCGATGGCCACGTGGCCGCCGGCGCCGGACAGGTCGACCGTCAGCAGGTCCCGTACCTGGTCGAAGGGGCGGTCGACGACGCCGACCGGCACCGACAGCCGGCCGCGGCCCGCCCAGCCGACCGTGGTCAGGCCGTACTCGGGGTGCGGCGCCAGCCGGGGGAGGATCTGGTCCAGCGACGGCGACGCGTCCAGCGGCGGCAGCCACACCTGGTGGGCGGGCGGTCCTGAGCCGCGCAGCCGCTCAAGGGCGGCGGCCAACAGCGTCTGCGCGGCGCCGGGCTGCTCCTCCTCGCCCGGCGTGGGCACCGAACCGTCCGGTCCGTCCGGTCCGTCCGGTCCATCCGGTCCGTCCGGCTCGTCGGGGGCGTCCGGCGCCGGACGGGGCGTGACCCACTCCGTGGTCCAGGGCACGACCTGGCCGGCCGCCCGCGCCTGCGCCACCGGCCCGCTGCGCTGCCGGTAGGGTCCCGAGACGTACGCGGCACGGAACCGGGTCAGCTCCTCCACCCCGCTCTTGAGGTAGCCGCTGCCCGGCTGCGGCGGCAGATGGTAGGCGTCCACCACGCCGAGCACGCCCCGGCTCTCCATGGCCGAGAAGGTGCGCAGACCTATGCGGTAGGACAGATGGCTCTCCAGCTGGTGCATGCGGCCCTCGTCCAGCCGCTGGGAGGCGAGCAGCAGATGCACGCCGAGGCTGCGTCCGAGCCGGCCGATCATCACGAACAGCTCCATGAACTCCCGGTGCGCGGCAAGCAGTTCACTGAACTCGTCGACGATGACGAACAGGCTCGGCAGCGGCTGGAGCGGAGTGCCCGCCGCGCGGGCCCGCTCGTACTCCAGGGCCGAGGTGTAGTTGCCGGCCGCACGCAGCAGCTCCTGACGGCGGATCAGCTCGCCGTGCAGAGCGTCCTGCATCCGGGAGACCAGCGCCACTTCGTCGGCCAGGTTGGTGATCACCGCGGAGGTGTGCGGGAGTTCGTCCAGGCCGAGGAAGGTGGCGCCGCCCTTGAAGTCCACCAGGACGAAGTTGAGGGTGTCCGAGGAGTGGGTGAGCGCCAGCGCGAGCACCAGGGTGCGCAGTGTCTCGCTCTTGCCGGAGCCGGTGGCGCCGATCAGCATGCCGTGCGGGCCCATGCCGCCCTGCGCCGACTCCTTGATGTCCAGTTCGACGGGGGCGCCTTCGGCGCTGATGCCGATGGGCACCCGCAGTCGCTCCGACGCGCCACGGCGCTCCCACAGCTCCGCCGGGTCGAGGCGGTGCAGGTCCGTGACGCCCAGCAGGGACGTCAACTCGATGTCCGCGGACATCGGTTCGGCCGTGTCGCCGCCGAACGCCATGCGGTACGGGGACAGCCGCATGGCCACCGCCCGCGCCACGGCCGGACCGAGGTGGTCGGGACGGCCCAGCGGCGTCGCCTGCTCCTGGCGGTTGCGGTCGGTGCGCACCAGGCTGACGGTGCCTCCGCCCCGGCCCGCGCCCATGCGTGAACCTGAGCCCTCACCCTCGCTGAACTCCAGGCGCAGGGTGGAGCGTCCGGGCCGCCAGGTGAGTTCGCCGGACAGGTCGAGCACGACGGCGTTGCGGAAACCCGAGCCGTCGAACCGATGGCCGCTGGGCACACTCCCGTGGTCCACCACGATCACCGTGAACGGCTCCTCCTGGCCCGGGACGGCCTCCGGGTCGTGCGTCGGCCGCTCCTGGAACTCCGCGCCCAGCAGGTCCTCGAGTCCCGTCATTCCGGAGGAGACCAGCCGCACCGGTCCGGCGCCGTCCTGCTCCTCGGCGTGCAGGCTGTGCGGCAGCCACTTCACCCAGTCCCAGTCCGCGCGCCGCTCCTCGGACACACAGAAGGCCAGCCACAGGTCGTCGGGCGAGTGGAAGACGGCGAGCTGCGCCACCAGGGCGCGTACGGCGCCGCGGATACGGTCCTCGTCGCCCCGGAACAGCACCCGCGACCAGGCCCGCAGGGACAGCGCGATGGGCTGGTCGGGGACAGTGGCGTAGGCCCGGATGAAGCTGCGCAGCGCGTGCGCGGACAGCGGTTCCAGGTCCTCGACGGGCTTGGTGGACATCGGTGCCAGACGCAGCCCGAGTCGCTGCCCGCCCACCGCGAGCCGGGCCTCGCCGAAGTCGTCGTGTCCTGGCCTGCGTTCCCACAGCCGGGTGGTGCGGGCCAGCGACGACAGCGCGCCGGGTTCGGGGTGCCGCCAGGAGAGCGCGTACTGCTGCTGCACGAACGCCCCGCGGACCTGGAAGCGGGTCTGCCGGAGGTAGCGCAGGTAGTCACGGCGCTCGCCCTTGAGCCGGCGTTTGCGGTCGCCGGACTTGCGCATCACCTGGCCCAGGATCATCAGCCCGGAGGCTGTCACCATCAGCACCAGGGCTGTGTAGCCGATCCCCGAACTGCCGTTGCCCATACGGACGAACATCAGCATCATCGAGGCCGACATCATGCCCATGGGCAGGTAGTTCCACACCGCCGAGGTGTCGGGAACGATCTCCGGCAGGGTGGGCGGCTCCTGGAGACTCAGCTCTCCCTCGGGCATGTCCGGGGCCCGGCGGCGGGCCGGACGACGGAAGAGAACCACACTCAAGGGACAGCCTCCTCGGTGGCGAAACAGCAGTCGGACGGTCAGGACTGACGGCGTCGGGAGCGGCGGCAGGGGCGAGGAAGGGGGAAGTCGGCGGGGGAAGTCGACGAAGGGAAGACGGCGCGCAGACCGAACGACCGAGCCGACCACCGAACTGTAGAACCACCCGGCCCCCGAACTCGTCGGCGGGGTAGGGCACTTCAGAGGGCGCCGGAAAGATTTTGTAGGGTACAGCCGTCCGATTCCAGACGCCGCTCCCGCGTGTCGGTACCGGCACCCCACTGCCACAGGGTTTCTTCAGTCCGCGCTGCCCGACGGCCCCCTGCCCGACTCCTGGAGAGACGAGCGAGCCTTGACCGACTCCACGATGGCGCAGCTGTGCCGGATCACGGTACGAGCACCCGAGAAGTCCATGGACCTGGCCGTACCCGGTGACATTCCGGTGGCCGACCTGTTGCCCGCGCTGCTCGACTACGCCGGCGAGGAGACCCAGGAGTCCGGCGTCGAACACGGCGGCTGGCTGCTCCAACGGCTGGGCGGCGTGCCCCTGGACGAGGAGGCCACGCTGGACGTGGCCGGGGTGCGCGACGGAGAGACCCTCCACCTGAGGCCGCGCGCCGACGCGCTGCCCGAACCGCACTTCGACGACCTGGTCGACGGCATCGCCACCACGATGGACCGCCGCCCGTTCGTCTGGACCCCGACGGTCGGCCGACGGGTGCTGCTCGGCCTCGCGGTGACCGCGCTGGCCGTCGGCTCGGTGCTGCTCGCCCTGCCTGGCCCGGACTCCTCGCTGCGCGCCGGCGTGCTGTTCGCCGGCGGCCTGCTGACGCTCGCCGGCGCGGCCTCGGCGAGCCGGGCCGTCGGCGACGCCGGGGCCGGGGCCGCGCTGGGCGTGATGGCCACCGTGTACTGGGCGCAGGCGGGCTGGCTGCTGCCCGGCGGTGCTTTCGAGGGCGACCAGGCGAACCAGGTGCTCGGCGCCCGGCTGCTTGCCGCGTCCACCGCCGCGGCGGGCGGCGCGGTGCTCGCGCTCGCGCTGGTGGCGGCCTTCACCCCGCTGTTCCTGGCCACGGCCGCGGTCGCGGTGGGCGGTGCGCTGGGCGGCCTGCTGCTGGTCCTGCTCGACCGGTCGCCGCAGGAGGCGGCGGCCGTGATCACCGTGGCGGCCGTGCTGTTCGGGGCGTTCGTGCCCGCGCTGTCCTTCCGGCTCTCCGGGTTTCGCACCCCGTCGCTGCCGACCAACGCCCAGCAGCTCCAGCAGGGCATCGACCCGCACCCCAGCGGCGACGTGGCCGCCCGTGCCGGGGTCACCGACGTGTGGATGACCGCGCTGTTCGTGGCGGCCGGACTGCTCTGCACGGCCTGTCTGGCCGCCCTGGTCCACCCGTTCGGCCGGCCCGGCGGATGCATGACCGCGGCGCTCTCCCTGCTCCTGCTGCTGCACGGCCGCGGCATGGGCAGCCTCTGGCAGCGGCTCGCGCTGATCGCCCCCGGAGCGCTCGGCGTGGTCGGTCTGGTGGTGTCCGCGGCCCTGGTGGTCTCGCCGGACACCCGGCTCTTCCTGCTCGTGGGGCTGTTCGCGACGGCGGCGGCGTGCGCGATCGCGTCCTGGACGGTGCCGGGGCGGCGACTGGTGCCGTACTGGGGCCGGGCCGCCGAACTGCTGCACTCCGCCGCGGCGATCAGCCTGCTGCCGCTGATGCTGTGGGTCCTCGGCGTGTACGGGTTCCTGCGGGCGCTGAACCTGTGATCCCGGCGCCCGACCCGATCCCGGTCCTGGGCCCCATCCCAGTCCCAGCCTCGGGTCCGATCCCGGTGAACTCTTCGACCCCGTAGGGAGCGAGACGTGCAGAACAGACGCGACCAGGTACAGGCGCACATGTTCGTCATGGGGCGGTTGACCTCGGGGCTGCTGCGCACCGACCTGGACGCGCCGGAGAGCCCCGTCGGCCGCACCAACCGGGGCCTGGCGATCGGCATCGTCGTCGCGCTGCTGGTGTCGGCCGGGGCCTTCGTCTTCGGCCTCATCTCCCCGTCCACCACCGACTCCTGGCGGACCTCGGGGACTTTGATCGTGGACAAGGACACCGGCGCCCGCTACCTCTACGCGGGCGGCGAGCTGCGACCCGTGCTGAACTACGCCTCCGCGCTGCTCCTCGTGGGTTCGACCGGCGCCGAGATGACCACCACGGCGGTCGGCACCGACTCCCTGCGGGACACCCCCCGGGGCACCGCCGCCGGGATCAGCGGCGCCCCGGACGTGCTGCCGGACGCCGACGCACTCGCCGACTCCCGCCCCTGGCTGGTGTGTTCGGCCTCCGCCGACGGCGCGGGCGGCGACGCCACCGTACTCGCCGTGGCCTCCTCGGCCGCCAGACGGCCGCTGCCCACCGGGAGCGCCCTGCTGGTGGCCGACCCGGACGGCGTCCGCTACCTGGTGTGGCAGGGCATGAGGCTGCGGATCGACACCGGCCGCAGCGTCCTGGAGGGCCTCGGCTACGGGTCTGCCGCACCCCGCGAGGTCTCCGCGGCGTTCCTCGACGCCCTGCCGGCCGGACCGGACCTGTCCCCCGCCGACGTACCCGGCCGGGGCGATACCGGGCCGACGATCGGCGGGCTCGCCACCAGGATCGGGCAGGTCTTCCGCACCACCGTGCCAGGGTCCGCGCAGTCCCAGCACTACCTGCTGCGCCGTGACGGCCTGGTGCCGCTGACGAACACCGGGGCGGCGCTGCAGCTCGGCGACCCGGCCACCGCCGAGAAGGCGTACGACGGCGGACCGGCGAGCGCGCGGCAGCTGGAAGCAGGCGCCCTCAAGGGTCACCTGGCCGCCAAAGACGCCGGTACCGGCTCGTCCGCCGGCTCCGTGGCCGGGCAGCCCGAGTCGCCGCCCGCCCTCGCCGACACCGAGGAGGACCAGGCGATGTGCGCCTCTGTGACGCCCGGTTCGGCGTCCGGATCCGGCGTGCGCGTGGGCATCGCGCTCCTGGCGCGAAGCGCGCTGACCCCCGTCGCCCAGTCGGCGACCACCGCGACCACACGGGCCTGCCTGCCCGTCGACGGCGTCGTGGTCGCCCCCGGCGGCGGCGCGCTGGTGCGGGCGGGCAACGCGGCGGGCGGCGCCGTCGGCGGCAGCCGGTACCTGGTCACGGACACCGGCGTGAAGTACCGGGTGCCCACGGCCGGCGACGAGAAGGCCCTCGGCTACTCCGACGGCCAGGAGGTGACCGTGCCCTCGCTGCTGCTGTCGATGCTGCCGACCGGGCCGGACCTCGACGCGTCCGCCGCCTCCGCCCCTGGGGGCGCTGGTACGGCACCGGCCGGCACGGGCTGCGGCGGCGCCGCGCCGCCGCCGAGTCGGGGTGAGGCCGCGCGGCCGTGAGGCCAACACCCTTACACGGCCTTCGAGTTCGCCCTTCAGGTGTTCGCGGTGATGCCGGGAGGTGACCAGAAGGTGAAAGAAAGGCGAGTTGGCAGGAGTGCTCGTGTGTCGGGGGTCAGGAACTGTTGCACGGTCAACTCGCTGTTCTTTACAATCAGTTGAGGAATGAAATGGTCGGGAACTGCGTCACGCGCTACTCCGGTTTCCCGCGCCGGCACCTGAAACCGGCGATCGCCGTCACCGCCCTCCAGGTACGCCCCTCCGGCCGGCCGGAAAGCCGACAGCGACGCTGCCGTGGAGAGGGAAGAGGCAACATGAGCGAGAGCGGCGTACAGCAGTCAAACGAATCGTCAACCCGCAACGGGATCAGCGCTCTTGAGACGGCGTACAGCGCCGTTCAGCGCTCCCTTCAGGACGTGGAGAGCACCAAGAACAACCTGTCGAGGGCCTACCAGGGTTCGGACGGCGGCGCCTACGGCAAGCTGCTCGACCTCTGGGACGACCAGGTGGTCATCATCCTGAAGAACCTCGAAGACATGATCGACAAGCTCAACACGAGCCTGGTGCAGCACAATCTGGCCCAGGGGTCCGGCCGCGAGTCCATCGACCAGGCGTTCAGCGCCAGCGAGGCCGCCTTCAACGCCCTGTCCGGTTCCGGGGCCACCACTCCCGCCGGCTGAACAGGGCCGCCGCGGTCGCTGACCGCCGCCCCTGCCCCCGCCCGGGCCTCAGCCCCGGGGACACGACTCCAGTGGCACCGCACCTGCGCCGAAGAGATGAGGATTCCGAATGTCCGACCAGAACGACGGCTTCATCCACGTCGAGTACAGCCCCGTCAGCAACGCCGCCGAGGACATGATCCAGCAGACCAGGGCCATCGAAGGCACCCTGAGCAACCTGGAGATGGAGCTCAGCGAGCTCAAGCAGACCTGGTGGGGCGGTGACGCGGAGGTCTACGAGCAGAAGCAGGCGGCCTGGGACGGTGCTGTCGTCACCATGCAGCAGCTGCTGAACTCGCACGCGAGCCTGCTCGCCGACGTCGCGGACAACTACAAGATCACGGAGCAGAACCTGGGCCAGCTCTGGTCCGAGGTGTCCATCGGTCTGTGACCCCGTCCGTGTGCCGTGACGACACCGCTCCGGCGGCAGCGGCAGCCGCCGTCGGCCGGGGCGGTACCAGGACGGCACACGGCATGCCGCCGTGCCGTCCGCAGACCCGCGGTTCCGGGGAGACATCCGTAGTGAGGGGAAGCGTCCATGGCGGACTTCAGCCACCTGGACAAGCAGTCCGTCCAGGCGTTCATCGACGGGGACCTGGCGACGTTCATCGGTGACCTCAAGCACATCGTCGAGAAGGGCGACCCGTCCATACGGGACCTCGCCGATGGCGTCACCACCAGCGACACCGTGCTCGGGATCCACCCGGGCCAGCCGCTCATGATGGGTCTGATCGGCGACGACGACCTGGTGGGCGGCGCCCTCTTCGTCAAATCCCTGGCGACCAACCTCCAGACGACCCTCAACGTCCTGGAGGCACAGCAGGACACGTTCGACGAGATCAACGAGGGCCTGGTCACGACCCTCAAGGAACTGTTCAAGACCCAGGACGACAACCTCGGCACCATCGGGGCGGACGAGTTCAGCGGCGTCCTGACCGACACCGGATTCTCGGACGGTTCGTCGGGCGGTTCCTCGGACAGCGGCTCCGGATCGGACAGTTCGTCGGACAGTGGCTCCGGAAGCGACGGTGCCGAAGGCGACAGCGGCGACAACGCCTGACGCGCCCGCCCACCGTCCCCTGACTCCTCGTCCCTGACCCTGTCTCTGCCCCTCCGCCCCTGTTTTCCTCCGTCCCCTCCCCCACCGGTTCCTCACCCGGGAGTCCCCCTTGGCCGACGAAGCCGACTCAACTGATCACTGGGCCAGAGCGGTCGAGTCGTTCACCGGCTACACGATGCCCAACCGCGCGGGCATGTTCGATGACCTGACGGCCGACGATCCTGGCGGCAACGCGCCGCTGCTCACGGTCGCGATCGAGGACCGCGACTTCATGGAGATGACGGAGGCCGCCTACGAGCTCTACTCGGGCCCGAACATCGACGGCCACGACTTCGTGATCCACTTCTTCATGCCGCCGCTGGACGACCCGGCCGACGTGGACCTCGACGACTACTCCGAAGACGAACTCAAGGAGAGGATCTACCCGAGGCTCCGCAAGGTCGTCATCGACTTCGTCGGTCCGAACGGCGAGGACGTCAAGCTGAACACCATGAATCCCTTCGGCTGGGGCACGGGGGCCGACAACAGCACGTTGAGCGGCATGAACCACCCCATGGGCCGGTACATCGAGGGCGCGGGCGCTGTGCTGTACGAGCTCGGCTACGGGGGCGTCACCACCCACAACGACATCGACTTCAAGTCGAACGGGACGACGGTGGACGTGTCCCGGGCCATTGACTTCGCCACCTTCACCAGCACGGCCCAGGCGTACGACCGGGTCGCCAAGTTCTTCGTGGGACACGCCGAGACACTGAAGCAGTGGAAGGAGTCCCTGGGGGAGGACACCGCGGCCTGGAAGGGCAAGGCGGCCGAGGTCTTCCACGATCTCATCGACGGACTGCACAAGAACTACGCCGGGTTCGCCGACCAGATGCACCCCAAGGGGTTCTCCCCCAAGCACCAGTCGAAGTGGGACTACTACGCGTCGTCGAGCAGGCAGGGCGACGCGATCCTGGGCGCCGGCAACACCGTCCACACCGCCATCCGCGACCTGTACCAGGCGTGGAGCGACTGGGAGAGCGGAACCAACGTCGACTGGGCCAACCTGTCCATGGGCAAGGATGCCGTGGAGTACCTGCCGGGCCTCGCCAGCCCCTACGGCATCCTCTACTCGATGCTCCAGTCGGCCAGTCTCTGGGCCTACAACCACAACGCCAGGTTCGTCGTCAAAGCCCATCACATCGGCAGCAAGTCGACGCATACGTCGGGTAACAGCTACGGCACCGACACGTGGCGGGACACACAGACGTCAGTGCGCTACTACGTCATGCTGTACGACGCCGAGCGGTTCATCCCCGGGCTCGGCTGGCTCCACGACGTCTCCACTTGGGCCGGTCTGGGCGACAAAGCGGTCACGTCCTGGAACAAGGGCGTGGAGGAGTACCTGTATCCCGCGGCCGAATCGGCGCTGTCCAACGTCAACAACGCCTTCGTCGAAGCCCGGCGGGTCATCGACGAGGTGCTGAAGCCCGAGGTCACCAGCTACTTCGGCGGGACGGGCGGGAGCGGCGGCTACGGCGGCACCGGCGACGATGGCGGCGCCCAGGACGCGATCGACGCCGCCGAGAAGGCGGCACAGGACGCGATCGACAAGGCCAACCAGGCCATCGACGACGCGAACGCGGCGGCACAGGCGGCGATCGACAAGGCCAACCAGGCCGTCGACGACGCGAACGCGGCGGCACAGGCGGCGATCGACGAGGCCAACCAGGCCGTCGACGATGCCAACGCCGAGGCCGACGCCGCGATCGACAAGGCGAACGCCGCGGCGGACGAGGCGATCAAAAACGCCAACGACCAGGCGAACGACGCGAACGACGCGGCGAACAAGGCGATCAACGAGGCCAACAACCAGAACCAGGCGATTCAGGACGATGCCAACTCGCAGATAGGGGACGCCAACAACCAGGCGAACGAGAAGGCCGACCAGGCCAACGCGGACGCCGAGGCGGCCATCGACAAGGCGAACGCCGCGGCGAACCAGGCCATCGAGGACGCCAACAACCAGGCGAACGGGTCGAACCACACCGACGGGGCCAACAACGCGATCGACGCGGGCCACTCCCAGCCCGGCTTCCCGATCGGCTTCCCCATCGGTAGCCCCCCGCCGGAGTCGGACAGCACCGGGAATTCACGTCGGCGCACCGACGGTGTCACCACCCAGAACCCCGACGGCAGCGTCACGACCACCTACTCCGACGGCACCAAGGTGACCACGGACCCGAACGGCAAGGTCACCCAGAAAGACCCCGACGGCACCGTGACCGTCTCCCACCCGGACGGCTCCGTGACCGTCACCTCCCCCGACGGCAAGGTGCGGTCGACGGGTCCGGGCGGCAACGGCTCGATCACCACCACCCCGCACGACCAGACGGTCGTCTCCGGCCCGAGCGGCAAGATCACTGTCGACCCGGACGGCCACACGACCGTCACCGGCCCGAGCGGCAGGATCACTACCAAGCCGGACGGTTCCACGAGCATCGACGGCCCGCACGGCAGTACGACGACCTCCTCCGACGGCAGGGTCACGGTGACGGGCCCCGACGGCAGCAAGACCGTGACCTCCCCGGACGGCAGTGTGCAGGTGACGTCCCCGGACGGCTCGGTCACCACGACCTACCCCGACGGCACCACCAGCGTGATCGCCCCGGACGGCACGACGACGGTGACGACTCCGGACGGCAGCGTGCAGGTGACGTCGCCGGACGGCTCGGTGAAGGTGACGTACCCGGACGGCTCCACCGTCGTCAGGACTGCGGACGGCACGACGACCGTGACCTCCCCGGACGGCAGCACGACGGTGACCTCGCCGAACGGGTCGATCACCACCGACAACCCCCACAGGCCCAGCGACGGGACCGGCAACGGCACCGGTAACGGGTCCGGCCATGGGACCGGCAACGGCACCGGCAATGAGTCCGGCAACGGCACCGGCAACGGCTCGGGCAACGGCACCGGCAATGGGTCCGGCAACAATTCCAGCAACGGCACGGGCAACGGGATCGGCATCGGCAATGGCTCCGGCATCGAAGTCGACTACCCGAACGGCGACTCCGGGCACCTGTCGGACCTCGGTTCGAACGGATCCTCGTACGGATATGGAGGAGAGTCGCGCTCCGACGGCTACGCGTACGACGACGCGGCCGCCGCGGCTTCCTCCGGATCGGGCACGGGCTTGGACGGGAGCACGTCCGGAAACCCGTTCGTGCAGGGCGACCAGAGCGGTTCCACCGCCGGCGCGCTGGGCAATTCCCAGTCCAACTCCAACTCCAACTCCGCGAGCGGAAACGGGAGTGGGGGTGGGAGCCCGATGATGCCGCCGATGGGCGGCATGCGCGGTGGCGGCGGCGAGTCGCCGACGGAGCGCGAGCGGTCCGGTCCGGGCCCCCGCATCAGCAGGACGGCCATGCGGCGCGGCTCTGCGTCCTCGCAGGCCGCCGAGCGCCGCCGAGCGGCGGTGACGCCCGACGAGGAGCTGGAGGAGGACGTGATCACCACGCGTTCCGGCACTCCGTTCGGGCCCCCGATGCCCCCGCCCGCACAGCGGGACCAGGCCACCCAGAGCGCCGGCGACCGCGAGCGGACGGCCTGGGTCGCCGAGGACGAGGACGTCTGGGGCACCGACGAGGGCACGACACCGGCGGTGATCGGGCGATGACCGTGGTCGGGTGTCGGAAGCCGGATGTCGGGAGTGGGGAGTCGGGAGTAAACGATGAGTGACCACGTCGAGCGGTTGGAAAAGAAGATCGCGCAGGCGAACGCGGAGCTGGCGTCGGTACAGGCCGCCGTGTCGGCGGCCGAGCTGCAGATGAGCACCTTCGCGTCCACCGTGATGTCCAAGGACGGCTCGGTGGAGGCGACCGTGGGCGCCCAGGGCGAGCTGACGGGCCTACGGTTCCTGGACGGCAAGTACCGTTCCATGTCCCCGTCGCAGCTGGCCGACGCCGTGCTCGACACGGTCCAGGAGGCCCGCTCGCACCACGCACGCGCGGTACGGGATCTCTTCGAGCCGCTCACCCGGCCGAGCGCGACGATGCCGGAGCTGCCCGGCCTGGAGATCGACTGGGACCGGATCGTCGGGCCCGCGGCTGACGAGCTGCCCGAGGGGCCGGGAGCGCGGTCGGCGAACGACCGGCTGCGGGACGAGATCAACGAGGACGACGACATGGCCGACAGGGCATCGCGCCGCCGGTGAGCGGCGTCATCGCGGCATTCCGAGCGACGGAGACAGACATGGCAGACGGCACTTCCTTCGAGGTGGACCCCGAGCGCGTCACCTCGGGCAGCTCCCTCATCACCGAGTTGGGCTCGTTCGCCTGGGGCATCCTGAGCCAGTTCAACACCGTGATGGCCGACACCAGTTGGACCGGCAACGACAACAACGGACACAAGATCCGCGACAACTTCGTGCAGAACCGGGACTCCACCACGAATACGCTGACGTCTCTCGCCCAGGCTCTCGAACGGACCGGTGAGGCGACCATCATGAACCTGAAGACCACGCAGGGCACCCAGGACGACATCATCGACGGGATCAACGACCAAGCGGGCGAGTACGGCGGTCGGCGAGGTTAACCCATGGCTATTATGCCGACTTCATGGCAAAATGTCATGACCTTCATTCTCACGGGCGAGTTCTTCCCCAAAACGAACGAGGACGAAGCGAATCAGAAGAGCCTCGACTTTCAGGCGACCAAGATCAGTGTCGTTTCCCTGAAAGGAAAGATACGCGAGGCCATCGCCTACGTCGGCGATTCGCTGCCCGGGGAAGTCGGGACGAAGTTCATCGATTCGATGAACGTCATGCTGCCGTATCTCGACCAGCTCACCGACGGCATGGACGACGTGTCCGCCGGGCTGCGGAAGACGGCCATGGACATCCGCGAGGCCAAGTGGCAGCTCATCGCCGAACTGATCAGGCTGGCGTTGGAGATCGCCATCCTTACGGCGCTGTCGTACGTCACCGGCGGGGCCTCGCTCGGCGCGATCGCCGCCCGCAAGCTGATCGCCAGGGCCCGGATGCTGGTGATCCTGCTCGAACTCAGCATGCGTTTCCATCTGCTTCCGACCATCACGGAGGCGATCGAGGAGGCGTTCCAGACCCTGATAGTCCGGCTGTCCCTGATGAAGTGGGGCCCGGACGGACAGCGGCCCGACGGCATCGACGGTGGGGCCGTCGTGTTCAGTTTGTTCTTCGGCGCGATGGGCGGCGGGTTCGGGTCGATTTTCGGCGACATAGCGAAGAAGATCAACAACGGTATCGACGACATTTTCAACAACACCCTGAAGGACCCGCCGAACAAGTGGGGCAACAATTTCGACGGCACCTACCTCAACGGCCCCAACAATCACAGGGGCGGCGGCAACGACATCCCGAACGGTTCAGGCGGCAACAGGAACGGTGACGAATACGGCAATAACTACGGCAACGGCAACGGCGACAAGTACGGCAACGGCAACGGAAATAGCAACAGGTACGGCAAGGGCGACTTCGACGATCACGACGAATTCGACATCAAGGATCAACCCTTGGAGTTCGTCGCCGACGGCGGAGCCGAGGCACTGGCCGAAGTCATCGCCATGGGCGTCTTCTACGGGAACTTCAGCTCAAGCTGGATGACCTTCGTGGGCGCCGGGCTCAGTGAGCGGGTCGAGGCGGGTCTGGACGCGAGCATCACGAACGGCATGGGCTCGCTGGGCAGGCGCGCCGGGCACAACTACCTGAACGACAACAAATTCAGGTCCAACGAATTCCAGAGCGGCAACTCCGTGGGCACGAACACCTGGAACGGGAGGGGGAACGGAGGCGGGGCAGGGGGCGGCAACCGCTCCGGCGGCTCGGGAAACAGGACCGGCCACTCCGAGACGTCGGGCAGTTCAGGGAACGGCGACGGCCTTTCGTCCACGCCCGACCTGTCGAGCCTGGAGACGAACTTCGACACCGGAAACGCCAACGGCGTCAACGGTGACGGCCCCGGCTTCAACGGGAGCTCGAGTGGCCTGAACAGCAACGTCGACTCCGGCGGCTTCAACCGGAACTCCGTAGAGCTGAACGGCAACTCCGAGGGCCTGAACTCGAATTCCAGGAACCTGAACGGGAACCTCGACGTGGACGCCCCCCTCGGCGACGCCAGGAGCGGCACCCCGATCACGCCGATCACGCGGATCACCTCGTCCTCGGCCATCCCGGACGTCAACGGCTATTCCGACCAAGGGCAGGGGCAAGGTTTCGACACAGCGACGGACAACCTCGCCGACCGTCCGTCCACGATCGACAGCGACACGCCGCGCACCTCGGTTCCGACGTCCTCCAACGGGTCGTCCCAGGGCCTGTCCACAAACACCAGCACCAACACCAACACCAACACTGGTGGCCGGAACGCGCACGGCGAAAGTGATGTCGACGCCGACGTACCGATGCACCAGGGCCAGAACAAGGGCCACGACCTGAACACGGCCCCGGTCCCGGTGAGCCCGTCCTCCAACGTCACTTCTCCGTCGGACGGGACCGGTCATCGCGCCCCGAACTCGCCCACGACCACCCCCGACGGCAACGCCAAGGGCAAGACCGGTGAACCGGAGTTCCACGAGGACGTCGACGTCGTGCGTGACGAACACTCCGACGCGGTACGCACGTTCACGGACCCCGTCGACCCCGTCGACCCCGTCGACCCCGTCGACCCCGTCACGGAGCTTCGGCACCCAACGGAGACGGACGTGGGGAGCAGCCACGACGTCGCGGCTCTGGAGGAGGCCACCACCGACGCGGAGCATGCCCCGGGGCAACTGACTCAAGTCGAGGACCACTTGCGGGACGTGGGCGTGGAACCGTACGGCCAGGCGCCGGACGCCCGGTCCGACATCGTTCCGGTCGTTCCCCGTGATGGCGGCCAGCGTCAGTGGATCGCCCAGCGGGTGTCGCCCGGGGATCTGCCCACCGGCATGCCGGATCTCGTCGACGACGGCACCGTCGGTCTCGACGACCTGACCACGGCCGGGGTCACGATCACTCCCGCTCTTCAGGCGCAGGCAGGACTCGGGCGCGGCGCTCAACTTCCCCTGTACGGCAGCGGGTTGTCTTCGGTCGATCAGGCCCGGCTGCTGATGCTGCGGCCCGGACCGTGGCCGCAGGCGCTCGACGTCACCGCCGCGAACGCGACACGGCGGATGTGGCAGGAGTCGTACACGGACTTCACGAACTCCCTGCCGGCGGACGCTGACGCGGACGCGGACCCGGCCGAGGACGCTCTCCGTGCGTGGAACACCGCCGTCGGTCTGGTTCTGCCGGTGGCGCCGCACCCCGTGCTCGCCGATTCCCGGTATGCCGGCGAGGAGTTCCGGGACGGCGTACGAGAGGTCGCCGAGCTGCTCGTGACGGGCGGCGACTCGCGGGCGGCCACGGATCTCGCCGACCGCCTACGGCACGGATTGGACCTGCCGGTCCGGGTCCGCGGCGGTGGCCCCGACGGGGCCGATGCCGCACAGGCCGTCCGGACGTCCAGTCTTCCGGTGCCCGCGCCCGGCTCCCCGGCGCCCCCGGCCACCGGAAGTCCCGTGTCCGACGCCGCGCCCGCCCCGGTCCCCCGCCCCACGTCCTCCCCAGTCCCCCCTGCCACGTCCTCCCCCACCCCGGTCCCACTCACCACCTCGTCTCCCGTGCCGGATTCCGCGGTGGGCGCCGATGTGCGGACGTCCGAGGAGGCGAGCTCACCGCACCAGGCCGCCACGCTCTCGGTGGCCGCCCTCGTGCCGGTCCGGGCGCTGCCGCGGCCGTACGTCGACTTCGACGAGGGCGGCAAGCAGCTCGACGAGGACCGGCTCCGCCAGATCGACGAGCTGGCGAAGGAGGTCGTGGCCGATGGGCTGCGCGACCTGAGTGCCGGACTCCGCGTTCCCCGGATCACCGTCACCGGCTTCGGCAACGGCTCCCGGTTCGCCATCGGGTCCGGTGCCGCCACCATGGCGCGATGGACCGGGAAGCGCCGGGCGGACGCGGTGGCCGACGCGCTGCGGATCGCGATCCGCCGCGAACTGGCCACGTCGGGCCCGGCGTTGGTCGCGGTACGCAAGCGCTGGGGCAGGGAGGTGGACATCGCCGACTTCCCGATCGTCACGCGCGGCGGGGGACGTACCGACCCTGTGACCGGCACGACCGGCCCGACCGACACGCCGGCCGCGCGGCGCCGGGCCGTCATCGACGTCGAGCGCTCGCCCCTGTGGCCCGTGGTCGCCAGGCTGACACAGCTGTACCCGGAACTGGGCTCCGGCTCCCTCAGCCTCGACCAGGTCGCCGAACTCGCCCTGCGCCGCCCCGGCGCCGACGTGGACGACATCCGGGGGTTCGCGCGGCCGACGCCGACCGCCGCGGTCGATCCCCGGTCCTCGTTCGCCACCGACGCCGTGCCGGGCCGCCTGAGCGCCCTGTACGACCTGGTGGCCGCCGCGACGGCCGCCGGGCGGGCCACCAGCGCGGCAGCCCTGACCGCCTTCCACCTGAGCCGTCAGGGCGTGTTCGCGGCGGAAACCCTCCTCACCGCGCCGGACGGCACCCCCCGGGGCCGCAACTGGACAGGCCGTCCGGGCCAGGAAGCCGACACCTCCGCGTATCACGTGGTGGTGGAGGCCGATGGCACCACCACGCGCCATCCGTGGCCCTGGGCGGGAGCTACGGGCGCGCCCGAACCATACGTGCTCAGTACCGAGGACGGCGGCCACACGTCCACCAGGCTGGCGCTGGCCGACGGCAGGCGGTGGCGGCTCTCCTCGGAGGAGTTCGCCGAACTCCTCGCCATGGACCCCGCCCTGACGGGAGCCGACCCCGACGTACGGGTGGTGCTGGCCTGGACGGAGGCAGGCGACATGGGCCTGGATCTGCCTCGTATGGCCGCGTTCCGCTCCGGTCGGCAGGTGTGGGCGCACCCCGGCACGGTCACGTCGGACACGGACCCGAAGACCTCCCGCCTCCGCGTCAAGGTGTCCGACAACCGTGACGTCAAACAACCGCTGGGCGCCTGGATCAGGAGCGAGCCGGACGACTGGGACGACACCGACCAGTCCAACCTGGCCGAAGACCCGTTCCTGAGAGCCGACGGAATGGCCTTCCGGTACAGCCGGATCAAGAGCGTCACCCTCGCCCTCGACGGGCGTTCGACCGGTCGGATGCTGATGGGCCAAGAGGACCAGTGGGCGCGCGAGCAGGTCTCCGCGCACCTGGTCACGACCTCCGAGTGGTACGACGTCGATCCGGTCACCGCCAAGCCGGTCGGCGCCCCCCGTAAGGTGCCGTGGCAGGGGCGCAGGGCCTACTTCCTTCAGGTACACGGCCTGCCGGGCAGGACGGCGGTCAGCACCGGGCGCGACACCGTCACGGCGCCGGGCCGGGACGTCGCCCGCGTCGTCCGCCGCCGGCCCAGCCTGCGCCGACTCCCTCCGGACGTCCCGATCGTGCTCGTGTCGTGCTGGGGCGGCGCTTTGGCCGGCCGGAACGAGGGCGGCTTCGGGGGCCCCGGCCCCTTCGTCGCCGACCGCCTAGCGGCGCCGTCCGCCGCCACGCAGTTCGCCAACGAGATGCGGCGCACTGTCTTCTCCCCCACCCGGGTGGCCGTTTCCCTGCCCGACGCGGTGCATCCCAAGGTGGGGGTGTTCATGTTGGCCTCGGGGGAAGCGGCCTACTGGCAGGAGGCACGCCCCGAACCCGAGGGGAGCGCTCTGGACGACCTCGCCCGGATCGCCGGCCTCGACGACCCGCGGATCGGCGAGCCGGAGCGACGGGACACCGCCCTGCGGCTGGTGCGCGCGTTGCGCGAGACCTTCGGCGCCTCCGTGGAGGACGACCGGGACGACCCGGACGGCACCTACCGGAAACTGCTGAGCGGCCTGGGCGCCCTGGAGTCGATGCGGCGGCGGGATCCGGACCTCGCGGGCAGCGGTCCGTTCACCCTCGAACTGCTGGAGCGGATCACCTGGGCGCACAACGGACAGCGGGCCGCCCCCGGTACCCCGCGGCCCCCGGCCCTGGACCCGGCCGAGGTGCGCGTCACGCTCGACGCGGCGCTCGCCGCCCTGGACGCCGACAGCGGGACCGCCCTGTCCGCCTTCGTCGCCCTGCCCAGCATGGACCGGGCCCGGGAACTGCTGGCCATGGGCGACCCGGACGCGCGGGCCCGGCAGGTGCTGGACATCCCGCCCGGCCGGAGCGTCGAACCGGCCGACCGCCAACGGCTGCTGTGGGCCACCGTCCGGGCCGTCGAAGCGGTGGACAACCACCCCGACGCGGATGCCCTCACCAGGCGGGTGCTGCACCTGCCGGCGGCGGCGGACCCCGGCACCCCGGCGCACCGGGAAGCGCTGCTGTGGACCGCGGCCGGGGCGGCGGCGGTCGGACGCGACGTCCACCGCCCGACCGCGCTCGCCGCCTACGGCCTGCAACGGCACGGCGCCTTCGACCCCGCCAACCGCATCTTCTCGACGGGCGGCCAACCCGTGGGACGGAACTGGTCGCCGCGCGCGTACACCGGTCGGCTCGGCACCGACACCTACGCCGTCGTCGACCCCACCGGGGGCGGCACGCAGCCGGACTACCCGACGCCCTGGACCAACGGCCCCGACCGCGGCACGCCGCACGTCGTGGTCCTGAGCCCGGGTACCGAACCGGACACCGTCCTCATGCCGGGGCCCGGCGGGACCTCACGGGACGTGCCGTACGAGGAGATCGCCGAACTGCTCCGCCACGACCCCCAGGTGAACGCGATCGACAGCTGGGGCACGCGCATCGTCCCCGTGGGTCTCGGACCGGACACGCGAGGACTCGGCCGGGTCCTCGCGAACCGTGACGCCCTCGGCCACCTGGTGGTCGCGACCCAACGCCCCCTGGATCTCCGGCGGAACGCGTCGACGAACGAACTCGGCCTCGTGATGACCACCACCGCGTACAACAGGAACGGGGACTGGTCCTTCGTCCGCCCCAGGAAACTCCGGCAGTCGGCTCCGGCTTCGGCCTCGGCCTCGCCCCCGGTCATCACCTCCGTCAACACCCCGCCGGTCACCGACGTGTCCACCGACTCCGGTGTGTCGACCTCCGCTCCGGCCGACCCGCCGGCGACGACGGACAGCGCGCCCCCCGCCGTCCGTTCGCGATCCACCGTGCCCCCTGCCACCCGCTCCCTCGCCCCCCGGCTGAGCACCATCCCGGAGGACGCCCCCGCACCCGTCCCCGTCCCGCCGCCGACACGCACACCGCCAGCCCCACCCACACCCGTCCCGCCACCCACACGCACACCGCCAGCCCCACCCGCACCCGTCCCGCCCGTACCCGCACCGCGCCCGCCGGCCGTTCCCGCGCCGCCGCCCGCATGGGTCGGCCAGGACATCGACAGGCGGCGGCCGCCGCGTATCGACCGCAGTCTGCCTGCCGCCCCCGTGGACGGCGGCGGGCCGGTGCAGTTCACCGACAGGACCCGGCTGCCCGCCTACATGGGCGGCATCGCCTCCCGGCTCCCCGGGATCTCCCCGGACATCGTGCGCCGTTCCTACGCCTTCGGCCAGAGCGACCCCGTGCTGCGCGGCGTCGACCAGGTCACGGCGGAGGTCGTCGGGCGACTGCGAGGGCGGCTGGCCCCGGCCGCGCCCACGAAGCACGAGAAGCGGTGGGGCATCGTCCGGCGGAGCCTTCAGGACGACGTGCGGCAGCGGCTGACGCGGAATCCGCGCGGCTTCTCCGGCGACGGACAGCAGTTCACCTACCGCACCACCGGCGGCCGTACCCGCGTGGTCACGGTGACCGCCCGCCCGTACGGGAACTGGAGCCGGTTCGCGTTCGGCTACGCCAACCCGGTCAAGGTGGACACCATGGGGCGGAAGACCATCACGACCGGCCGGACCGCCGTCAACAGCACGTCCACCTCACTGGTGCCCGGCGTCCCGCTCGGGCCCGCGAAACACCTGTGGAACGCCTGGGGCCGGGCCGCCTTCCGCAAGTCCTGGGGCAAGCGGGCGCAGTACGGACTGCAGAACCAGACGATCAACCAGACCGAGACCCGCACCACCGACGGATCCCACCCCCACCTGGGGGACGTCTGGTACGACATCACGGTCACCGACCGGCTCGGCCGCCCCGTCGACAACGACGGCAAGGCCGTCCCGGAGGGCAGCGCGGGGGCGGTGGGCTTCGGCTTCGCCGTCCGGGACGGACTGGTGGTCCGGCTGGCCGACAGCATCACCGACCGCAAGCCGCTCCCCGACCCGCCGCCCGACCGGCTGAACCTCACCGGCAGACCCCCCTACCGCCTGGTCAACACCGAGTCGTACGGCCCCGTGGCGCACATCCGCGACTGGGCGTTGCGCCAGGCCGGGGTCAAGTCGGACAGCTTCGCCGGCTCGCAGCTCAGCGACTTCTTCTCCACCGACGGCTTCCACCGTATGAGCGGCGTGCTGAACGCCGGCCGGACCACCACACCGTCGCTCTTCCGTGACGCGACGGCCCTCTCGCCGCTCGGCGTCTTCTCGGTGGACGTCCGCTCGGGCGACGCGGTCCTCATCAGCGACACCACGGCCGCCGAACTGCGCGACATCGCACAGTCCACGATCAGCAACGAACGGACGGTGGGCCGGTCGAAGAACAACGAGGTCAACGGCGCGGCCGGGCCGTCCCTCCAGCTCTTCGGCCTGGAACACGGCAAGTTCGACCTGCGTCTGCTGTTCGGGATCAACGCCCGTTACGCCGCCACCCGCAGCCGTACCTCGACGACCGGCGGCAGCGGCGCCGTCAAAGTCGCGGGACAGGCCAAGGGCGACCGCACCGGGCTCTACATCGTCCAGAAGACGGTCACCGTCACCGCGCCGCCCGACACCAAGGCCCCGCTGCCCGACCAACGCGGCGACGGGGAACAGCGGCGGGGCAAGCTGCGCAAGAACCGGCCGCAGGAGTGGAGTCTGCCGCCGCGCAGCGAGACCTTCCAGACCTGGGCCGTGGAACGGATGACCCATACGGAGGCCCGGCGGCTGGCCGGTACGGACCGCGGCCTGCCGCGCGGCCCCGAGCCCACCCCGCCGCCGTACCTCACCGGGGACGACCCGACGACCCTGGGCATGGCCCGCCCGGAGGAGTTCACCTTCGAAGACGGCGCCTTCACCCGCACCGTCGACGGCCGGGAGCTCACCTTTCCCGAGTACCTCGCGGAGCGGATGGTCGAAGAGGTCGCCCGGGTCCACCCGGACCTGGTCGCCCCGCTCGCCGAACTCAACGCGGACAACCCGCGCTGGCGCGACGCCGACCACTTCCAGATCGTGGCGGCCAACACCCAGGAGGTGCTGAACACACTCACCCGCCATGGCATGGCGACCAACCTGGAGACGATGAAGACCACCGGGCTGCGCATCACCCTGGTCGACTCCGGTCGCCTCACCCGGGGGCTGCGGTACGTGTGGCTCGACGCCAGACTGACCGGGCGGCGTTTCGAGGGGACCCAGAAGGACCTGAAACTGCGGTTCAGCGCGCCCGGAATGGAGAACCTCGGCGGACAGCAGAGCGGCGGGCGCGGCCTGCACCTCGGCGCCGAGGGCCTGCTCTCGCTGCGCGACACCGCCACCGACAACGTCGGCAGGCCGCTGCGCGCGGGCACGGCGTCGTTCGGCGGGCGATACGGCGTCCGGCACGACTCCGACAGCGGCTACGGCCCGAGCGTCACCCACGAGGCCATGTCCATCGGCACCAAGGGCTCGCACCTCTACAGTTATCTACTCACCATCACCGCCAGACGGGGCGGCTTCCAGCGGTTCCGCGGCCTGCTGCGCGGCATCCTCTTCCTGAACCTGCTGGGCACGCAGCCCTTCGTCTTCTCGGAGCCGGAGACCGACCTGCTCGGGACGGCCCCGCACGTCGCCGGGCCGGTGCTCGGAGCGGTACTGCTGAGCATCCCGGTGGAGCACGTCCCCAGCCACCGGGCCACCACCCGTGCCCCGGAGCCCGGGCACGGCCTGCCGTTTGGTGTTTCGCACCGGGTCGCCCGCGATCTGACGCTGGCCACCCCCGCCCTGTTCGAACAGGCCGCGCACCACCCCGCCCGGAACCAGGCCGAGCGCCACCCCGCCCAGCAGTACCGCAACCACCCCTTCCTCACCCTGACCGTCACCACCCATCCCGGGCTCGCCCGGGCCGTCCAGGAGACGCTGGAGGAGGCGTCCGGCGGTTCATGGCTGCTGTCGCAGGAGGGCGCCCCCTCGCACGACGCCGCGATGCGGGCCTTCCAGAGCCAGTACCTCACGGCCAACTTCGACCAGACCTCCAGTCCTCTCGGCTGGCGGGTCTCCGGGCTGTGGGACAGGGCGCCCTACCTGAACCGTTCCTCGGTCCTCGCGCACCGCACCAGGATCGCGCCCCACACCCTCACCGCGCTGACGGGTCCCGTCACGGTGGACACCGAGACCACGATCGGCGGCATCACCCAGGCCACCGGCCGCAACGCCCGTACCAGCACCGTGTTCTTCGGCGGCCAGCTCGGCTACCTGAACTCCCACGACACCGGGCCCGGAGTGACCGGCACCTACGGTGTCGTCGCCAGCCCGTACCGGCTCGACCGCTCCCGGGTGGTCGCCGTCTCCCGGGTCGCCGTCGCCGAGATCAACCGCAAGGACTTCAACCGCCACGTCCTGGTGACCGGTGACGTCCAGCACGAGATCGCGGCGGCCTCCTCCACAGTCGGCCGGACGGCGCTCGGCTGGAGCGGCATGCCGCGTCTGCTGGCCGGGACCGCGGGACGGCGCGTGCTGGTCCAGGACGGCTGGACGGGGCACATCCCGGAGAAGAGCGCCCACCGGCTGGGCCTGCTCACCGACCCCTGGGGCACCGTGCCCCTCTACACCCGCCGCTCCTGGTCGCCTCAGCCGTGGCTGCCGGCGAACCCCTTCGGCAGTTTCCAGGTGAACTCCCTCGACGCGGCGTCCGTCCTGCTCGACTTCGACCGCAAGCTGCGTCCGCTCGGAATGTCCAAGGCGGACCGGGACACCATCCACCGACTGGTGTCGGACCGGGTGGTTCGGGCACTCGGCAAGGAGATGATCGGCGCCGGTTCCTCGGTGGCCGCGGGAATCGGCCGCTGGGGCTCAGGGACCGTGCAGTGGTGGATCGGCGAGCGGCAGGTCAGGGCACGTGCGGAACTGATCCCGGTCAGGGTGCCCCGCACCTCGGTCACCACCGACGGAGACGGCCCGGGGTTCGCGGGCCTGGGCCACAGCGTGGAGCTGGAGGAGCACCGGCAGGCGGTGGAGACGGTCCAGGAAGGACGCGGCCGGGTGTCGGGCGCCAGTGTCGGCACCGTCGTCACCGAGGGCGTGGCCACCGGCGACAGCACGGTGAAGTCGGCGGGTCCCACCTACTCCGAGGTCGGCTCCACCCAGCAGAACGCGGCCGAGAACCGCTCCACCGGCGGCGTACGCATCGCCACAGCGACGACCACCCAGGCCCACGGCGAGTACGTCACCCGCTACCGGCTCCGCCTCAGCCTGGAGATCACGGACACGGGGCACGCGAACGACGACGGCGACGGCACCGACAACGCCGTCACCACAGCCACCACCACCGGTGCCGGCCTCAGGAGACGGGCGGGGCGGTGGGGTCGGAAGGTCACGGGCCGACGGCGGTTGTCCGTCGTCTCCGAGGGGGAGGTGGGAGACCTGATCGAGCACTACCCCCTCAGTCTGATGCGTCCCGATCCAGACGTCCGGGACCCGGCCGACGGCGGTGCCCCGGAACCCGACCCGCTCGCCCCGCCGGTTCTCGACCCGCCCGGCGCACCCCGCAAGGTGGACGTGCCGGGCGACATGAAGACGAGCGGCTGGCACGACGTGCTGCACCCGCGCGACCGCACCACGAAACCGTTCACCCTGCCCGAGGACGGTTTCAAGGTCCGCCGGGTCGTCGGCCTGGACCAGCTGCACCACGCCAACACCCTGGCGCTGGCGGCCGCGTACGACGCTTCCATCGACGTGCCGGAAGCCGGCGGCCCGAGTGACGAGCTGCTCGCCGAGGCGCTGGACACTCCGCTGACCCGGGCCGGCACCGGTTCCGCGCAGAACATGGAGGACGGCACCTCCAACGGGGCGCTGACCGGCTTCTACGACCGCACACTGACCGCGGAGGGGTACCAGGTACCGGGCCTGACCGACCGCGGCTTCTTCGGCGGCGCGGACGGCGACCTGACGCTGTACTCCAAGCCCGACTTCGGCAGGGCCCGGCTGCTCACCGTCACGGACGGGATGAAGCACGAGGCGCCCAGACGGGACACGCACGCCGGTGGCACGTCCGCCGCCCGCGTCGGCAACACCGAATCCTCGCTGGGCGGCGGCCCCGTCACGTCCTCGCAGAGCACCGGCTCCAACCAGATGGGCGCCTCCGGCCCCGGCGACTCCTCCACCGACTCCGAGGGTTTCACCACCCGTGGTGACCGGCTCGCCTCGGTCAACGTCAAGCCGAACGCGACGCGTTCGTTCCTCTTCGCCATCCCCACCACCTGGCTGAGCGTGGCCGCCGTCCACCACCACGTCAAGGACAGCGGGGCGATACGGACGCTGCGCAGCCCGTTCGGCGACACCACCCGTGCGCCGCAGGCGGTGGAGACCGACACCACCGTCCTGGCCTGGGTGCGTGAGGACATCGCCCGCGACCTCGGCCTCATCGACGACACCGGCTTCCCGCCGAAGGCAGCCAGGGCGTGGGACGCGGTCACCGAGGCCGACAAGGCGTGGACGGCCGCCGACAAGGAGTACTGGCGCCTGCGCCGCGACACGGGACCGCAGCGGGTGGCGGAGCTGGAGCAGGCCGAGCGGAACCTGGCCACGCTCACCGCCCGCTCCCCCGAGGCCCGGGCGCAGGTCTTGGCTGCGCGGGAGGCCCTGCGGCTCATCGAGGACGAGACACAGTCCGCGGAACCCGACCACGACGGCTGGGCCGACCTGCTGGCCGCTGAGCAGGACGGGCAGCGGGAACGGGCCGAGGCGCGGCTGCAGGACGCGCTGCGGGCGGCGGAGGAGGTGACCGCCGCCGCGACGGCCCGGGACGCCGCACAGACCCGGCTGGACGAGTTCACCGTCCGGTTGCAGACCGCGCGCACCACCGCCGAGGCACTGGCCGACGAGTACGCCCGGGTACGCGAGGACGCCGACCGGCTGACCCGCTGGCACCAGTTGAACGCCACCGACGCCGGCCGCCTGCGCCCCGGCGACATTCGCGAACCCGGCGAGGTCACCTTCACTCCGCCGCCGGCCGGGAGCGACAGCGCGCCCCCGAACCCCCCGAAGGGCGAGACCAGGAAAGACGATGGGAAGAACGGGACCGAGAACGGCGGGACCGAGAACGACGACGTCATCGACGAGCGCGCCCGGCCGGCATACGCACGGCCGCCCTGGCAGCCGGACCCGGAGCGGCCCGGCGTACGCTTCGACGCCGCCACTGACCACCGCACCCTGACCACCACCGACCCCGACGGCCGGACCCGGCGCTACGACCTGCACCGGCCGGACGTGGACGGCAACGGTTTCTTCGCCGCCGTCACCCACGGCCTCGGCGACCTGCCCGTGCCCGTCGATCTGCTGCCCGAATGGGTCGCCCACAGCCGGGAACTGCCCGCCGACGCGGCCCTCGACCCGGACGCCGTGTTCCACACCCGGGAGCTGGACGACAGGATCGGCGGCGGTTTCGCCGGCGACGCGGACCTGCGCGCCGGCGTCGAGGCCAACGGGGGACGCCTGACCGACGCCGTACGCGACGGGCTCACCCCCTTCCAACGGCGGCTCCTGGTCCGGCTCCATGTGCGGCTGGCCCGCCGCTGGGACGACACCACGGCCGACCTGGCCGCGTCCCTGACCGCGCGCAGGCTCGGCGTCCACCTGACGGTGGTCGAGGAGGACGGCTTCGCGCGGCAATACTCCGGCGCCGAGCCGGGGGCCACCGGACCGCTCCACGAGGCGACCGTGTACCGCCGGGGGGACTCCTACCTGGCCGCCCTGCCGCGCCCTCTCGACCCCACGGGCCCGCCCCCCGCCGTCACGGACGCCGACACCGCCCCTGCGCGGCACACCACGGCAACCGTCGACGGGCAGACGACCACGACCACTTCGCCGCCCCCCGCACCGCCCGTACCGACCACCCCGCCTCCGCCCCCACCCGTACCCACGACCCCGCCTCCACCTCCGCCCGTACCGACGACCCCGCCCCCACCCCCACCCGAGCCGACGACTCCCCCGCCACCCGTACCGGTGGTGACGGCGACGGCGACGAACGAGCCGCCCGTCGAGGGAGGCCGTACCGATGGTGAAGGGCGTTCCGTCGGCAACCCGAGGGGCGACGGACGGGACAGGGACTCGGGACTGGACACGGATCTGGACTCGCCCCCGCTCGACCTCCCGGTCGTGGACCGTGACGAGGTGCAACGCCGGTGGATCGCCCAGCGGGTGACGGAGGGCGACCTCCCGGCCGATCGTTCGGGCCTCGGCATCTCCGACCCTGACGGCATCTACGACGTCGAGGATCCCGAGGACCAGGTCCGGGCGCTGATGGTCAGGCCCGGTACCTGGCCCGAGGCGCTTCAGGCCGTCGCGGCCCGGGCGACCCGGCGGATCTGGAACGAGGAGTTCGCGAACTTCGCGGACACGGTGCCCGACGCCGACCCGGAAGCCACCCAGCAGGCCTGGGACCAGGCCGTCGGTCTGGTCATGCCGGTGGAGTCGCACCCCGTGCTCGCAGACTCCCGGCATGCCGGGGACGGGTTCCGGGATGCCGTACGGCAGGTCGCCGGTCTGCTGGCGGCGGGCGGGACGCGGGCAGAGGCGCGGGCGCTCGCCGACCGGCTCCGGCACGGCCTCGGCCTGCGGCCCGGGGGACGCGACGGCGCCCCCCACGCGGCCGGTGTTCCGGCACCGTTGCCGGACTTCCCGGCGCCCCGGACCGCCGGAACGTCGGAAGCCGACCCTTCCGCCACCCCGGCCACCCCGGCATGGATGCCCGACGACGCGAACGTGACGGGCCCCCTCGACTTCAACGCGCTGATACCGTCGGCAGAACCACACGGCACCGGTCCGGGCACCCCGGCAGGCTCCCTCGGTTCGGCGGACATGGACCTGGACACTCCCGAGCCCGAGGGATCACCGGCTCCCGTGCCGTCCGCCACCGATGCCCTGTACCACCAGACACTCGTCGGCATCTTCGGCACCGGCATCACCAAGAACCAGCGTCTGTACCGGCAACTGCACAACGCCGTCGGGCGGCTGGACAGGCTGCGGCAGGCCGCGGAGGACTCCGGGCTCCGCGACGGGCAGTTCGACCTGGACGCCGTGGCCCGCGAGGTGCTGTTCCTGGACCAGGGAACTCCGGTGACCGACGCGCATCGCTCGGACCTGTTGCGGATCGCCGTCGATCCGGGCATGGAACAGGCGCCCCATCTGGTGAAGCTGGCCGCCTTCGGCCTCACCCTCCGGGGCGCCCTGTCCCGGGCGACCGCGCTCACCGGCTCCGACGGCACCTCGTACGGACGCAACTGGATCGACGACCCAGGCGCCGGCAACCTCCTGGACCTGAACCTGGACACCACGGCGGTGCTCGTCGAAGGCGACGACGGAACGACCAAGGACACCGATCACCGCGCGGCACCGTGGCGGCAGCGACCGGGGCAACCACGGCCGTTCGTCATCCTCGCGGGCGGAAACGCCGAAGTGCTCACCGTGCGGCTGCGCGACGGCACGGAGGTCACGGTGGGGCACGACGTGTTCATCGAACTTCTGACCATGGACCCGGTGCTGGCGGGACTGCCCGCGGACGTCCCCGTGGTACTGGTCGTCCCGTACGCCGGAAGCCGGCGGCCTCGGATGCCCCGCAAGCTCGCCGACCGGCTGGGCCAGGAGGTGTGGTCCACCAGTGGCAAGCCCGCCCTGCACACGGACGACAACGGGACGTCCGCCTCGATCGCCCTGGAGCAGCAAAAGGGCGTGCCGCGCGGCGACTGGATCCGCAGCAGACCCGGCGAGGTGCTGCCGGACGACGGCAGGGACGTCCCCGAGTGGGAACGCAGGGCGGTCAGCTACACCCTCGTCGCCGACGCGGAGGGAAACCCGCAGCTCGGCAGGGCGTACTTCAGGCCGAGCGAGCTGGCCGGGAGCCGGGAGCACACGTACCGCAACCTCCACCGGATCACGTCCGAAATACGGTTGCACCCTGGTTCCAAGATCACCATCGAGACCATCCAGCCGCGCGTCGGCGCCGGTCACGGCGAGCAGGTGTACCACCTCGTCCTGCACGGCCTGCCGGGGACCGTCGCCATACCGCAGGAGGACGGCTCCACCTACCACGCGTCCGGCGAGGAGTTCACGGGCTCGCTCAGGCGGAGCCCGAGTCTGCGCCGGCTCCGCGACGAGGACTGGATCTACCTGGAGGCGTGTTGGGCCGGTCGAAGCACCGACGGCAGGGGCGTGCGTGCGGCCACGAACCCGGCCGTGTCCCTGCCGCCGTCCGCAGACCCGCTCGCGGACATATCGGTGGCCCAGACCGTGGCCAACGGCATGCGGAAACGGGTACGGGCGCCGGACCGCGTCGGCGGTCACGCAAGCCCGCCCGGCTCGAACTCAAGCTTGCAGACGGCGGTCATGGCCGACGCGCAGGGGCGGGGCGGCCAGATCCTGGAGTTCTGGCCCGAGCCGCTCGACGCGGAACTGGACGACCGCGCCCGCACCGCGGGCCTGCACACCGGACCGGCGCCGGCGCCGGGGGAGATCCGGGACCGGACCCTGCGGCTGGTGCGCGCGCTGCGGCTGGCCCTCGGCCCGCGCATCGACAAGGACCCCTCCTACGACGACCTGCTCCGGGGCATCGGCGCGCTGGAGTCGATGTGGTACCAGGATCCCGGGCTGACCGGGATGGGCCCCTTCACCATGGGGCTGTTCCAGCGGGCGGCCCACGCCGACCGGCGGGATCACGGTGGTCGCGGAGGCCTGCTGGACGCCACCGCCTACCGCGCTCTGCTCGCGCGAGCGGCGGCCGCGCCCCGGGGCGGCGCGCTGACCGACTTCGTCCGTGTGCCG
Organism: Streptomyces sp. NPDC096311; assembly: GCF_044763085.1. NCBI lineage: Bacteria > Bacillati > Actinomycetota > Actinomycetes > Kitasatosporales > Streptomycetaceae > Streptomyces > Streptomyces sp. NPDC096311. Next base: position 7,524 of record NZ_JBIWFN010000028.1, on the reverse strand, counting down.
CAGCTCGTCGCGGCCGCCCAGCAGACGCGGTCCGACAGGAACCTCCCCGCGACCGCTGTCAGCGTGCTGCGCCTGGACCCGTCGGCCACGGTCGGCGAGAGGGAGACGACACGCCTGTTCTGGACCCGGGTCACCGCCCTCGAATGGCTCAGCGGGGTGACCGACCTGGGCGCCACCGCCGCCACGGTGCTGCACCTGAACGCGCCCGACAGCTCGAAGAGCGCCCAGCTGGCCGATCTGGCCGGCATGGCGATCGCCTCCGGACGGAACCCGTACAACCTGGTCGAGCTGGCCACCTTCCACCTGGAGACGATGGGAGCCTTCGTCCCGCAGACCGGGATGCGCGACGCCGTCGGCCGTCCGGTCGGCCGCAACTGGGGGCAACCGCTGTCGGCGGGCGCGCACCTGGACGGGTCCGTCCTCACCATCGTGACGCCAGGGCCCGACGGCCGGCCGCGCCGCACCGGCCAGGACCCGTCGCCCTGGCTCGCCCCGGGCAAGACCCCCGCGTACGTCGTCTCGGCGGTCGGCGCCGGTTCCGGCCGGACCTGGCTCAACCTGCCGGGTGGCCGGTTCGCCGTGCCCGACGCGGAGCTCGCCGATCTGATCGCCCGCGACCCCGCTCTCCTCACCCGAGACCTGTATGACACCGACATCGTGCTGGCCGGCGTGGCGGCCGACGCCTCGGTGCCCCGGCCCGGCGCCCCTCTCCCACTGCGGTACGAGGTCGTCCGGACCACGGCCAGGTCCGTCTGGACCTCACGGGTGACCGCGCCCCTGGGAAGCAGGACCTCCGGGCCGGTCTCGGTGGGCGGATCCTCCGCCGCCGACTGGGGCGTCACAAGGCCCGCCGACGTGCCGCGGCCGCGGCAACCCGGGGACTCCGCCCAGCCCCAGCCCACGCCACCGGCCGGCGGGCCGTCGCAGGTCACCACCACCGCGACTTCGGCGACCGGATTCACCCCCCTCAGCGCCGCCTCCGCCCCGCCCCCGGAACCAGGACCAGGACCAGCACGAGCCCCGCAACCGGAACCGGCGGCCGGCCCGGACACCGACACCGACACTGATCCCGGCGAGCCCTCCCGTACGGCCCCGGACACGGACCCGGATCCGGAAGCCACAGAGCTGACATTGCATCAGGCAGGCGGCGACGGCGCCTGGTTGCCAGGAGCTCTGGCGGACGCGCTGAAGGTCCTGGCCCCCGGCCGCCTGCACCGGCCGGGCCTGGGTGTGTCGCTTTCGGGGCCGGCCCCCGCCGACGCGCTGCACCGCTGGGTCGAGTCCCGGCTCGCCGAACCCGACGCCAAGGAGCGTGCCCCACGCCTCGCCGCTGACGACTGGGCCGGTGCCCGTCCCATGCTGACCGTTGATGAACTGAGGGCTCATGGCGTAGAACTGATGAGAGATCAACTTGCTTACGCCACTCTCACGGGAGGGCTGATGCCCGGGGAGGTCACCCTCTCTCTCGCCCAGCGGTACCGCTTGCTGCGGCGGTGGGGCGAGGCCGGCGCCACCGTCACGGAGACCGTCGCCGCCCTGGCCGCGGCCGATCTGGGCATCCGCATCACCGTCGTCGAACCGGGCGGCGCCGTACGGCACTTCGACCCCGCCCCGGCCGGCGAACCATCGGCGGCCCGACCGTGATCCCCTGGTCACCCTCCCACCATCTGGACGACCTCATGCCACCTCAGCCCACGGCGGCCTCGCCCGTGCCCACCGCATCGCATGACACCGGCGCCGACACCAGCACCGGACCGCCGCCCCTCCGCGACGCCCCGCCCGAGCCGCCCGAGGAGGTCGTGAAGGCCGCCCGGCTCGCCCCGGACCACTGGATCAGCGCGGTCGATCCGGGCTGGCGGGGTGAGGGCGTGCCGCCGGACTTCGCCGTGGCCGGCCGTTGGCGTTCCGGAGTCGGCGGGGAGATCGAGGAGTGGGAGGACAACGACGCCTACCGCCCCTCCCCGGAGACCCTCGGCTGGCCGGAGCCCACGGACGCCGTCGACGCCGCCCTCCAACTCGCCGTCACCGGTTACGGACCGCCCGAGGACGTGGCCGACGCTCTGGCCGCCGCGGAAGTCTCGGTGCTCACGCTGCCCGACGGATCGCCGGTGACCGCCACGGCGATGGACGGCACCCCCGTGGTTCCCGTCTTCACCTCCACCGTCCACCTCGACCTCGTCGGCGGCTTCGCCTTCGCGCGCCGGACCACGGCCGAGCTGTTGCCCCAACTGCCGCCCGGACACCGGCTGTACGTCAATCCGTCCAGTCCCGCGGGCGCGGTCCTGGAGCCCGGAACGCTGGAGGGGCCCGAGGCGGAGCCCGAGTAGGAGCCCGAGCGAGTCCGCGTCGCCCGGCGTTTACCGACGAGAGGTTTGGAAGCAACCAGGAGTAACCCAAAGTTGGTTGAGTAATGAGCTGAGGTTCGAGCACTGGAAAGAGCTTGTGACTAATGGGACTGGCATGAAGGCCATGTGTGTCGGGAGAGGGCCTACGGGTGGGTGAAGTGAGTACGCCGACGGAGGAGGCCGGATGAGCCGCTGGAACGGCCCTCTGGCCCGACGCCGTGCCGTCGCCGCGTCGTCGCGCACCGAACGGGACGAGGACCGGGAGCGGTCCGCCCGCACCGGGCCGGGACGGGGGCCAGGGCAGAGACCGGCGCCCGGAGCCGCGCAAGGGCCTCGGGTACTGGTCGAGGACCACGACGGACTGCTCCTGATCCGCCCGTCCACGGACGACACCCTGCGCCCGGCCGACCTCGCCGACCTCGCCCGCGTGCTGCGCGCCGAGGACGGCGGCACCGTCACGATCGTCGCCGTCGCCGAGGGCTACGCGACGGCACTCTGGCCCCGGCTGAGCGAGTCGCTCGACTCGCTGCGGGAGGCCGGCACCCGGTCCGTACGGCTGGTGATGTCCGGCGCCGGACGCGACCACCCGGACCGGCCCGCCCTCGCCCGCCGGATCTCCGAGGCATGGGACCTGACGGTCGAGGCCCCCGACGGGCCGGCGCTCGTGGTGCCGGGCGGCTCGGTGTTCGTGGCTCCCGCGGACGGCGGCTGGTGGCGGTTCGCCCCGGAGCGGAAGCCCGAGAAGCTCGGGCCGCGCGTCCCCTCGCCCGACTGGGAGTCCGCGATACGCCGGGCGCCGGTCCGCACTGCGGACGGCTGCGTGGTGGACCAGATCCCGGCGGGCCTGCTGATCCGCCCGGTCGAGGCGGCCGCGCCCCGGCCCGGCGACCTGTTCCACGCCATACCGGTCGACCCCAGGCGTCCCGCCGTGGTCGTCGGTGTGCCATGGGGCGAGGACGTCGTCGCGACCGACGTCGCCGAACTCCTCGGCGCCCTGCCGGCTGCCGTCCGCCCCGGCGTCCGGCTCGTCCCCGGCGGACGGCGGGACGTGCTGCCGCTGGGCCAGTCGGTGGCCGGTCTGCTGAACTCCGAGGTCGAAGTCACCACCGGGCTTCCGCTCTTCGCCGCCGACGGCCCGCTGGGAACGTACGGGGTACGGTCCGTGGTGGTCGGCCCGGACGGCGATCCGCGCTGGCTGCCCTACGTGGACGCCGTGATGTGCCTGCCGCCGACCAGGCCCGGGCCGGATTCGCAGCCGGTTCCCGAGCCGGACAACTCCTCCGCTCCCGGCCGCGTCCCCGCCCCCCGGCTGCTGCGCTGGTCCTCGCCGGTGCCGGACCCCGGCGGTGCGGACAACGGCGTGGTCCGCCTCTCCGACGAGTGGCAGGCCACGGTCACCAGGGCCGGGCTGTGGGTGGGCCCCCGTGACGGCACTCCGCTGCCGAGGAGCCTGCACCCCGTGAGCATCGAGGGCCCGATCGTCGAGGTCGGCCGCACCGGCGACCGCCTGGACGCCTCCCTCTGGCCCGTCCTCTCCCGCCTCCTCGACCGCCTCGCCCCCGACGTCCGCGCCCGCACCGCTCTCCACGTGCACGCCGTCCCGCCCGACGGCGGCCATGCGCTGCGCACCCTGACGGCCGACCACGCCCTCCGCGTCATCCGCTTCGCGCCGCCCTCGCGGACGCCACGTCCGCTGCCTCGGGGCGGGGCGGTCGTACGGGCGAGCGGTGCGGTGGGCGGGACGGCCACCGTGGCTGTCCCGCACCCGATGGCGGTGGTCGGCGCCGCCGAACAGACCGCGGCAGCCGTCTCCGCACCGCCGGCGGGGACCACTCCGGCCGCTCCGGCTCTCCCCGATCCGCCGGCGCCACGTCGGACGCGGATCACGGCAAGCGGCGCAGCCCGGCCGGGTCCGGCGACCCCGGCTGCCGGGTCCGGGCCCGCCCCGGCCGGAGGACCTGGACCGTCGGAGCCACTGTCGTCACCTGCCGCGTCACTCGCCGAGCCGACCGCCGAGCCCGTCACCGGCTTGGTCTCAGTGCCGCCCGTCACCGGCTTGGTCTCGGGGCCGCTCTCGGGGGCGCTCTCCGGGCCGCTCTCCCCGGCGGAGGCTACTGAGCCGGCGGCATCCGGGCCGGCGGTTTCCGAGTCGGCCTCCGGACCCGCCTCCGCGCCGGAGGCGCCCCGTCCCGACCCGGTCGCCACCGGCGCACCTGCCGCCCCGGTCACTCCCGCTGTCCCCGCTGCCCTCGTCGCCCCCGTCGCCCCCGCCCGCCGGGTGCCGACCGCCGGGGGCGCTGCGCCGCAGCCGTCATCCCCGGCAGGCGAGGAGGCCCCGCGGACGCGGGCCGACGGCCCTGCCGTGCCCGACACCGCCCCCGACACAATCCGCGCCCCCGGAGCCCGGCCCCTGGCAGAGGTACCGGGCGAGTCCGGCGGCAGTCGGCCGCTGCCCGTCGTGCCGGTGTCGCCTTCGCACCGCAGTACGGCCCCGGAGCGGAACTCCTTCCGGACCCTCGCGGAGCCGGTGTGGGAGCGGCACAGCGCGGCGGTGAACCGGGCACTGGCCGGAATGCCCGCGCTGCGCGGGGAGGAGCAGGAGGCGGCCCGGATCGACCTGATCGCGTTGCGGATGTATCTCCGGAACGGCGAAGGCCCGCTGAGCCACGAGGAGTTGACGAGTTCGCTGCGGGCCGGCGAGCAGCGTCTCGTGCCGTACGCCGGATGCCTGGCGTCGGGGCTCGGGCGGCTGCCGTCGTATCGCGGAGCGGTCCTGCGCGGCTGGGGCGGCGCAGACGGCCACGGCAAGCTTCGGCCCGGGGCGGTGCTGCGGGATCCGGCACCGTTGAGCGGGCTGCCGCTCGACCCGGCGAGAAAGGCCCGGGTCGCCGGCGTGGGCTTCGCGATCTGGTCCATCACCGGCTGCCGGGTACGGCAGCTGCTGGACGGTGACGACGAGATCGTATTCGCCCCGGGCACCACCTTCAGGGTCCTCGACGTGCGTACCAACGGCGCGGTCCCCCTCGTTCTGCTGCGCCAGCTGCCCGAGTCGCACGCGGCATCCAACGTCCTGGAGGGCGCGGACGAGAGCGCGCTCGCACGGCTGGACCATGCCCTGATCGACCGTATGGCGCCCGGCACGGGCGACTGGCCGGGCCGCTGCGCCGGCCCCATCGGCGACCGCTGATACCGCACCCCCCGCCCCCACACCGTCCGCTCCCGGACCCCGCCCATCGACAAGGAGCAGTGCTCATGCCACGTCAGCACGAACCCCCGGCCCACGGACCGGCGTCATCCGTCGCCGTCCGCCGTACGGTGGCCGTGCCGGCGCCGGACGGAGACCCCGGTGCCGACCTCGGCCCGCGCGTCCCCGGCCCCGCCGCCCCGGTGCCGATACCGTTACCCCCCGCGCCGGACCCCGGGCGGCTCCGGGGGCACGCCCGGTCCACCGCCGCGGAGCAGCAGGAGCCGGCATCCGCAGAGCAGGAGCGGCAACAGGCGCGACGGCAGCGGGAGACGGCGTCCGCCGAGCCGGAACCCGAGGCCGGCGTCGGCACACTCCTCGCCGGGAACGACGACGGCACGAACGGCGCGAACGGCGCGGACGAGGCCGGGCCTGCCGAGGCACCGCCGGGACGGCCGCGCGGCCCCGTGCTGGCCGCGGCCGGCATCGCGGGGGCGGTGCTGATCGCCATACCGTTCCTGATCCTCGGCCTGAGCGGAGAGGACAGGGACCGCACGGTCAGCACGGCACCCATCGGCGGTACGACGCTCGACCCCGGCATGTCCGACAACGACCTGCGCGCCGACTACTCAGCCGAGTCCCCGTCACCCTCGGCATCACCGAGCACGTCCAAGTCCGCGCCCGCCACCAAGTCCGCGGCGCCCACCACGGCCAAGGTCACGCCCCAGCCCGTCGCCAAGGAGACGCCCGCCCCGAAAGCAACGAAGGCCGCGCAGGACGCGAAGGCGACGAAGGCCCCCGCGCCCACCCCCCGGCAACGGGCCAACGCCGCCTCGAACCGGTCGAACGTCCTGCTGAAGAACGCCGCGACCGGCCAGTGCGCGGACATCCCCGGCGGCGGACAGGGCAAGGTCGACGGCGCGGTGAACCAGCACCCCGCCTGCTCCCGCACAGACAACATGCTCTGGGACCTGGTGGTGGCCGACAAGGACGGCGGGCCGGCGGGAGCGAGCCTGTTCGTCATCAGGAGCACCACGGACGGGCTGTGCGTGAACCTGCCCTACAACGGCACTGTCGCGCCCGGGACGTTGGTCCGCGAGGGCCTCTGCAACAACACGACCGCGGACAACCAGCTCTGGTATCTGGACCCGCGGCCGAACAGCACCTACTGGGTCCGCAACCTCATGAGCAACCTGTGCCTGAGCGTGAGAGGCGGCTCGTCCGCCGGAAAGAACGCCTCGATCCGGGTGACGACCTGCGGCGACACAGCGACCTCCGCGGAGCGCTGGATCGTCTCCTGATTCCTCTCCTGGTCAAGCAGGCAGCCGGCCCCTGCTCGCAGCGGCCGGCCACGCCAGGCTCTCCGCTCGTTCAGATCATCGACGGCCTGCAGAGCGTCGACAGTGACGTGCTGGAGGCGCGGACCCACGCGACGCTCGGCCTTGGCACCCGAGAGACCTCCGTGCCGCCGGCCATCGCCGCCCACAGCGCCTCGGCAGCCCGCGAACCGGGCGCGCGGGCCATCGGCCATCGGCCGGAAGATCGCCTCCTGCGCGTCCGCGGCCCTCAACCGGCCGCTCACACGCCGGATACCGCTGCCCGCAGACCCTGCGACGGCCATCTGCTCACCCACCTGGCGGCCGACCTGCTCCTCGGCCGGCGTGGCGGACCCGCTATCTCCTCGTGCAAGACGAGCTCGCGCCCCTGATCCCAGGTGAGCTTTCTGTGGGCCGCGGGAGGCAGGTCGGCGGTCTGTCCGGTCAGTGCATCGCGCATCTGCTGGGCTTTCCACCCGTCCGGCAGGTGCATCAGGCGGACGAAGCGCGTCGCGCGGTCGACCAGCGTTGCCCTTGCCGAATACCTCATCCGCGCAGATGGGAGGCGCTATCAGGCTGTCACAGCGTCAACTGCCGTACGGACGCGCGGATGCGCTCATGGGAGCGCGGCCGTCGCGGCACGATGGTGGGGCGTGCTGCTGAGACTGGCTTACCTGGG
>NZ_JBIWFN010000027.1:93692-134152 GCF_044763085.1 Streptomyces sp. NPDC096311 | reverse complement strand
TGGGCCTGCTCTAGAAGGCCCGCTCCAGCACCCACCGTCCGCCGGTTCCCTCCCGGGGCCCGGGGGGGGGGGGGCGGGCCCCCCCCCCCCCCCCCCCCCCCCCCCCCCCCCCCCCCGCGCGGGCGCGCCCCCCCCCCCCCCCCCCCCCCCCCCCCGGGGGGCGCCCCCCCCCCCGCCCCCCCCCACGGCCATGGAGCCAAGTCGCTCGACGCATCGCGCCAGTGTGGCTGACGATCCGTCAATTATGAAGGGGTGAGCGCGGGAGGTCTCAGTCGGAGATCAGGCCCTCGCGGAGCTGGGCCAGGGTGCGGGTGAGGAGGCGGGAGACGTGCATCTGCGAGATGCCGACCTCCTCGCCGATCTGCGACTGGGTCATGTTGGCGAAGAAGCGCAGCATGATGATCCGGCGCTCGCGAGGCGGGAGTTTGGCGAGCAGCGGCTTCAGCGACTCGCGGTACTCGACGCCCTCCAGGGCCGTGTCCTCGTAGCCGAGGCGGTCCGCGAGGGAGCCCTCGCCGCCGTCGTCCTCGGGGGCCGGGGAGTCGAGGGAGGAGGCCGTGTAGGCGTTGCCGACCGCGAGGCCGTCGACGACGTCCTCCTCCGACACGCCCAGGACCGCGGCGAGCTCGGCGACGGTCGGCGAGCGGTCGAGCTTCTGGGAGAGCTCGTCGCTGGCCTTGGTGAGGGCCAGGCGCAGCTCCTGGAGGCGCCGCGGGACGCGGACGGACCACGAGGTGTCACGGAAGAACCGCTTGATCTCGCCCACGACCGTCGGCATCGCGAACGTCGGGAACTCCACACCGCGTTCGCAGTCGAAGCGGTCGATCGCCTTGATCAGGCCGATGGTGCCGACCTGGACGATGTCCTCCATCGGCTCGTTGCGGGAGCGGAAGCGGGCCGCCGCGTACCGCACGAGCGGGAGGTTGAGCTCGATGAGAGTGTCCCGGACGTAGGCACGCTCGGGGCTGTTCTCGCCGAGTGCGGCGAGCCGCAGGAACAGGGAGCGGGACAGGGTGCGGGTGTCGATGGCTCCCGATGTCTCGGGGGCCGCCGGGACGGCTTCGAGGGCCGGAGCGGCATCGGGGGCCGGGAGGGCCGGGACATCGTGAAGCGCGTCGGGCGCGGATTCGCTCTTCGTGAGCGTGAGCACCTTCGAGCTGCCCTGGTCTGCGGACATGCCACCCCCTTTGGGTCGCGGACGGTAGCGGCGGACGCTCCCGTCGGAGGAACGCAGCCTCCACCTGAATACCGGAGGCGGGGCTGCGCCAAACGCTCTTCCGGCAGAATGTCACATGTCGGCAACACGCTGTAGTGACATGTCGACATGGAGGGGGTGAATCGGCCCTGGAAAAGGGGGGTCTGGCAGTTTTTCGACGCTGAACTGTCGGAAAAGGGGACGTTGAGCGATTCGCTCTTGCCGGTTACGCCTCGATCCTGTTTGCGGATCGAAGTCGTGCGAAGCTCCGGGCGAGTAGCCTTGACACATGCATCTGGGAGACTCCCAGCTCGGCACTGATCTGCGACTGCGTCAGATTGCTGTAGTAGCGAAGGAGAAGGATCCGCTGCTCGCGCTCGGGCAGTTGTACGAGGAGATGGCGGACGAGGTCGCGGTGTTCGACCCCGTCGAGGGCCGGGTCCTCGTAGCCGAGCCGGTCGAGCAGTCCGGGCAGCCCGTCACCCTCCTGGGCGGCTTCGAGGGAGGTCGCGTGGTACGAGCGTCCGGCCTCGATGCAGGACAGCACCTCCTCCTCGGTGATGCGCAGCCGCTCGGCGATCTCCGCGGTCGACGGGGAGCGCCCGAAGGCCGTCGTCAGGTCCTCCGTCGCGCTGTTCACCTGCACCCACAGCTCGTGCAGCCGGCGGGGTACGTGGACGGTGCGGACGTTGTCGCGGAAGTACCGCTTGATCTCGCCGACGACGGTCGGCATCGCGAAGGTCGGGAACTGCACGCCCCGGTCGGGGTCGAAGCGGTCGATCGCGTTGATCAGGCCGATGGTGCCGACCTGGACCACGTCCTCCATCGGCTCGTTGCGGGAGCGGAAGCGGGCGGCCGCGTACCGCACGAGCGGCAGGTTCGCCTCGATGAGCGCCCCGCGTACGCGGTCGTGCTCCGTGGTGCCCGGCTCCAGCGTCTTGAGCTGGCCGAAGAGCAGCTGGGTGAGGGCCCGGGTGTCGGCGCCGCGGCGTCGCTCAGGGGTGGCCTGCTCGGGGGTGACGCGTTCGTGGGCGATGTGCTCCGGGGTGAGGGGTTCCGTGGCGGCGCGTTCCGAGGTGACACGTTCCGAGGTGACACGTTCCTGGGCGAGGGGTTCCGTGGCGATGTGTTCCTTGGGGATTTCCTGTGGCGGTGCTTGAGGCGCAGTACTGGCCGGCACGGTCAACTCCACCTCTATGATCCGTCAGATCCATCAACTCATCCGTCAAAAGCGGTCATAGCATCACAAGACATGTGCACTGTGTGCAAGCACCGTATAACCCCGTGTTGAACAGGATTTAGGGAGAGTTGGGGCATACGAAACGCAAAAGCCCCCGCCGGATTCCGGCGAGGGGCCCAGAGCGTGTCGGCTCGGATCGGTTCAGAACGGATAGTCGGCGATCACCCAGGTCGCGAACTCGCGCCACAGCGCGACGCCCGCCTGGTGCGCCGGATGCTCCAAGTACCGCTTCAGGGCGTCGGTGTCGTCGACCGCGGAGTTGATCGCGAAGTCGTACGCGACGGGCCGGTCGGTGATGTTCCAGCCGCACTCCCAGAACCGCAGCTCGGGGATCTGGTCGCCGAGCGGGCGGAAGGCGGCCACGCCCGCGACGACGCGGGGGTCGTCACGCTCGACGCCTTCGTTGAGCTTGAAGAGGACCAGATGGCGGATCACGGGTACTCCCTGGTGGTACGGGCCGTGCGGGGGCGGCCGATCAGTTCTTGGCCCCGTCGGCGATCCACGTCATGAAGTCGCCGATGGACCGGGCGGCGGTCGAAATGCCCTCGAACCCTATCTGGACGTAATCGGCCGCCTTCGCCGGATCCGTGATGATCACGTAGAGCGCGAAGACCACGAGTATGTAGACGGCGATCTTCTTCGAATTCACCGCCATCGCGGCCTCCCCTGTGACTGCTGCGCCCACTGGGCCCCGTGTGCCGGCGGCGAGTGTAACCTTCACCCCACTTTTTTGGACCAACGGCCCGCTGGCCGAGGTCCTTTGCCGTACGCACGAAGGGCCCCGTCTTGCGACGGGGCCCTTCTCAAGCGGTAGCGGAGGGATTTGAACCCTCGGTGACTTGCGCCACACTCGCTTTCGAGGCGAGCTCCTTCGGCCGCTCGGACACGCTACCGAGGGAGACCCTACCCCAAGGTGGGCCGTGGTCTGAAATCCGTTTCCCGCCGCCCCATGGAGTCAGCGGTCGCGGAAGAAACGCGTGAGCAGACTCGCGCACTCGTCCTCGAGTACGCCCCCGATCACCTCGGGGCGGTGGTTGAGCCGGCGGTCGCGTACGAGGTCCCAGACGGAACCGACCGCGCCCGCCTTCTCGTCGCGGGCGCCGTAGACGACCCGGTCCACCCGGGACTGGACGAGCGCGCCCGCGCACATCGTGCAGGGCTCCAGAGTGACGACGAGCGTGCAGCCGGCCAGCCGCCACTCGCCGAGCCGCTGGGCGGCCCCGCGGATCGCGAGCACCTCGGCGTGCGCCGTCGGATCGCCCGTGGCCTCGCGCTCGTTGTGTGCGGTCGCGAGCACCGTCGTACCGTCCGTGGACAGCACGACGGCGCCGACGGGAACATCCCCGCCCTGGACGGCCCGGTGGGCCTCGTCCAGGGCGAGCCGCATCGCGGCCCGCCAGCGGTCGCGTACCGGATCTGCCGGATCTGCTGGAAAGGTCTCTTTTGTCGGGCTCACCCGGGAAATCTATCGGGCTCGCCAGGGAAACCGCCTCCCCCGGAACCGCGGGAGCCGGGCCCTGCCTTCCGGATCGGGTCCTGGGGCCCGTCCGGCGGATCAGGCCCTAGCGGACGGTCTCCAGGACCTCTGCCGCTCCCAGGGCTTCGGCGATCGTGCTGAGCGCGTCGCCTTCGTCCAGGGCGAGCAGTTCCTTCTCGCTCACACCGAGGTCGGCGAGGATCTCGCGGTCCCCGACGGGGCTGTGCGAGACGATCTCGCCGGAGACGCTCTCCTCCTCCTCGTCGTCCTCGGAGTCGTCTGCGTCGTCGGGTTCACCGTCCTCGGTGCCGTCCAGGTCGAGGGAATCCAGGTCGGCGTCGTCGTCGCCGGGATCCCGTCCTAGTAGTTCGTCCGTGAGCAGGATCTCGCCGTACGAGCTGCGGGCAGCGGCTGCGGCGTCCGAGACGTAGATGCGAGGGTCCTCCTCACCGTCCACGCGGACGACGCCGAACCACGCGTCCTCCTGCTCGATGAGTACGAGCACCGTGTCCTCCTCCGAGGCTTCACGGGCCAGATCGGTCAGATCCGACAGGGTCTCCACATCGTCGAGCTCTGTGTCGCTCGCTTCCCACCCGTCTTCGGTGCGCGCGAGCAGTGCGGCGAAGTACACCGTGACTCTCCCACTGGTCATAGGCGTGCCGGTTGGGGGTCCCCCCGGCGGAGGTCGATTGGGCGGGGAGTGCTGCTCCGAGACCCCACCCACTCGGAATCGTGGCAGAAACAGAGCGTTCAGGGGACGTCTTCGGCCTGCTGTGTCTGCCTCTTTTGATCGCTAACAGCGGATCGTACGCGGCCCTCGGCGTCGTGTGTGCATGTCCCCGCCCTCACGGCGTGGGCGGGACACCAAGGAGCTACTGAAGGACTACCAAAGGACTACCAAAGGAGCCACTGGAGGAGCTGCCAAAGGAGCTACCAACGGAAGGTGCGGGCGACCTTGGCGCGGCGGGGCTGGACGCGGTCGCGCAGCTCGCGCGCCTCGGTGAGATCCCGGAGGAACTGGGCCCGGCGCCGCCGGCGCTCGGCGTCCGTCTCCGGCTGCCCGATCCGTTCGGACCGTGCGGATTGTTCGGCCCGTTCGGATGGTTCGACGCGGCGAAGTCGTCCCGTCCGTTCGGCCCCATCGGCCCCATCCGCCCGTTCGGCCCCCTCGGCTCGTCCGCGTCGGTCCAGCTGCTCCGGGGACTCCTTTTCCCGGTCCGGCATAGGCCCACCACCCCAGGTACGTCCCTACCGCCTTCCCTCTGACGGGCGGTTTGATGCCAGCGCGAGGGACACGGGGGCACGGCTACTGTTATGGGCATGCGTCTCCACGTCGTCGACCACCCCCTGGTCGCCCATAAGCTCACCACCCTGCGCGACCGGCGCACCGACTCCGCGACCTTCCGGCGGCTCGCCGACGAGCTGGTCACCCTGCTCGCCTACGAGGCCACCCGCGACGTGCGCACCGAGCAGGTCGACATCGTGACCCCGGTCGCCCCCACCACGGGCGTCAAGCTGTCCTACCCGCGCCCGCTGGTCGTGCCGATCCTGCGCGCGGGCCTCGGCATGCTCGACGGCATGGTGCGGCTGCTGCCGACCGCCGAGGTGGGCTTCCTGGGCATGGTGCGCGACGAGGAGACGCTCCAGGCGTCCACGTACGCGACCCGGATGCCGGACGACCTCTCAGGGCGCCAGGTGTACGTCCTCGACCCGATGCTGGCAACCGGCGGCACGCTCGTCGCGGCGATCCAGGAGCTGATCAAGCGCGGCGCCGACGACGTCACCGCCGTGGTGCTGCTCGCCGCCCCGGAGGGCGTCGAGGTCATGGAGCGCGAGCTGGCGGGCACGCCGGTGACGGTCGTGACCGCGTCGGTCGACGAACGGCTCAACGAGCACGGTTACATCGTGCCGGGGCTGGGCGACGCGGGGGACCGGATGTACGGGGCGGCCGAGTAGGGTCCGGCACCTGCGCGGGACCTGGTTCCCGCATCTGCGCGGGACCTGCCACGGCCCTACGGGACCGTCGCGGCCCTACGGGGCCTGCGATCGCCCCTCGGGCCCTCAGCGGCCTTGCCGGGGCCGTCCAGGGGTTCCGGGGTAGCGGTCGGCTCCGAACGATCAGCGGTCTCACGAAGGCTGTCTGCGGTCCCTACGGGGCTGCCGACAGCCTTCGCCGTTCAGCAGCTCTTCGGAGAGGCGGACGCGGCCGGCCGGGGCCCGGACAGGGTGGCCAGGGCCTTGTCGGCGTCCTCCTTCTTCGTGAGGCTCTTGAAGGCGTTGCCGATGATCAGGTCGACCCGGTCGGCCTGGGCGCGGCCGTCCGTCTTCACCTCGGCGCCGGACAACTGCGTGCCCAGCACCGGCAGCGCCGCCTGTGCGGCCCCCTTGGCGCCGAGCAGTATCCCGGCGCCGTTGACCTTCTTGTCGTACGCGGCCGTCGCGTTGCCCACGTCGCCGATGCGGAACCCGCGCTTCTTCAGCTCGTCCGCCGTCTGCTTGGCGAGCCCGCTGCGCGGCGTGGCGTTGAGGACGTTGACGGTGATCTGCCCGGGCCTGGGCAGTGTCCCGGCGGCGGTGGACGTCGTGGACGCCGTGCTCGCCTTGGTCGACGGGCCGGTCTTGGACGTGCAGTCGCCCTTCGTACCGGCGGCTGTGGCCTTGTCGCCCTTGCCCGTGAAGACGTCGATGAGCTGCAGGGTTCCCCACCCGATCAGCCCGAGCGCGGTGACGGAGGCGATGACCAGGAACACGAGCCTGCGACGCCCCCGGGGTCGGCGCATCCGTGGGTATTTGTCCCCCGTGATCCGGTACTGGCCGCCCATGCCAGGGGGAGTGAGCATGCTCATGGGCGCAGCGTAGTGTGCCGCGGCGGTGATTCCTACTAAATGATCATCGGACGAGGTTCAGTCCAACCCAAAAGGGTCAACGAGCGAGGATCTTGGGCCTCAAGGAGGCCCTCGCGTCCCAGGCGCCCGGTCCCGGCCGAGTTCATCTCGATCGAGTCAGTCGAGTTCGAGCACGCGTGCGTGGAGCACCTGGCGCTGTTGCAGCGCGGCGCGTACGGCGCGGTGCAGGCCGTCCTCGAGGTACAGGTCGCCCTGCCACTTCACTACGTGCGCGAACAGGTCTCCGTAGAACGTGGAGTCCTCGGCGAGGAGGGTCTCCAGGTCCAACTGGCCCTTGGTCGTCACGAGCTGATCGAGGCGGACCGGGCGCGGCGCGACATCCGCCCACTGCCGGGTGCTTTCCCGGCCGTGGTCGGGGTACGGCCGTCCGTTTCCGATGCGCTTGAAGATCACACGGAAAGCCTACCGGCCCAGACCTTCCGGGCGCAGCCATGGCGACGTAGTGCGACGCTGGAAAAGACGCCGTAAATCAGTGCAAATCGGGAACAGGGGCCTGATATGAGCGACAGCGAAGCACCTCCCGTGGTGGCACCCGAAGGTGTGAGCGGCGCCCGCGGGCTCCCCCAGGAGGCCCTGGAGATCGCCTCCGGTTACGCGTTCGCCGGACCCGCGCTCGACCTGGGTGCCCTGATCTGGGACGGGAGGTGTCTGCCGGACGCCCGGATCCGCATTCCGCTGCCCGTGCTCAACCGGCACGGGCTGGTCGCCGGAGCCACCGGCACCGGCAAGACCAAGACGCTGCAGCTGATTGCCGAACAGTTGTCCGCGCAGGGCGTGCCGGTGTTCCTCGCCGACATCAAGGGTGATGTCTCCGGGATCTCGGCGCCGGGCGTGTCGAACGACAAGGTGCTGGCACGTGCCCAGGAGGTGCACCAGGAGTGGACGCCGACCGCCTGCCCGGCCGAGTTCTACGCGCTCGGCGGCATGGGCAAGGGCATCCCCGTACGGGCGACCGTCACCAGCTTCGGCCCGGTGCTGCTCTCCAAGGTGCTCCAGCTGAACCAGACCCAGGAGCAGTCGCTCGGCCTGATCTTCCACTACGCCGACCAGAAGGGTCTTGAACTGTTCGACCTCAAGGACCTGCGGGCCGTCGTCACCTTCTTGACCTCGGACGAGGGCAAGGCGGAGCTGAAGGGCATCGGTGGACTGTCGCCCGCGACGGCGGGTGTGATCCTGCGCTCCCTGACCGCCTTCGAGGCGCAGGGCATGAGCCCGTTCTTCGGGGAGCCGGAGTTCGACACGAGCGAGCTGCTGCGGACGGCGTCGGACGGGCGCGGGACGGTGTCCGTCCTCGAACTCCCCGAGGTCCAGGACAAACCGCAGCTCTTTTCGACCTTCCTGATGTGGATGCTCGCCGATCTCTTCCACGACCTGCCGGAGGTCGGCGACATCGACAAGCCGAAACTGGTCTTCTTCTTCGACGAGGCGCACCTGCTCTTCACCGGCGCGTCGAAGGCCTTCCTGGAGTCGATCACCCAGACCGTGCGGCTCATTCGTTCGAAGGGGGTCGGTGTCTTCTTCGTGACGCAGACCCCGAAGGACGTGCCGTCCGACGTCCTCGCGCAGCTCGGCAACCGCGTCCAGCACGCGTTGCGCGCGTTCACCCCGGACGACCAGAAAGCGCTGAAGGCCACGGTGAAGACCTTCCCCAACTCCGCGTACGACCTGGAGGAGGTCCTCACCGGCATCGGCACCGGTGAGGCCGTGGTGACCGTGCTGAGCGAGAAGGGCGCGCCGACGCCGGTCGCGGCGACCCGGCTGCGGGCCCCGCAGTCCCTGATGGGCCCTGTCGATCCGGCCGCGCTGGACCGGGCGGTGCAGGCGTCCCCGCTGTACGGGCGTTACGCGCAGGCGGTCGACCGCGAGTCCGCGTACGAGAAGCTCGCGGCGCGGGACGCGGCAGCCGCGCAGGCCGCCGCCCAGGGGGCCGCGGAGGCCGGGCGGGCGCCCGCGAAGGGCGGTGGCCGGGCGAAGGAGGAACCCTCGGTCGTCGAACAGGTCGTCGGCAGCGGGATCTTCAAGTCCCTGGCACGGTCGATGGGCACGCAGATCGGCAGGGAGATCACCCGCTCCCTCTTCGGGACGGCTCGGCGCAGGCGGTAGCCGGTAGCCGGTAGCCGGTAGCCGGTGGTTGGTGGTCAGTTTTTGATGTCTGTCAGTTGTCAGTTGTCAGTTGTCATCCGTCAGGCGGTGAGGCGACCGCCCCGCCCACGGGCGGGACGGTCGCCTCACCGTTCCCCTAGCTGTTTCCGTGCTCCTTGGGCGGGGGCGCCTGCATCTGCCGGGCGTCCGGTGCGGGCCTGGGCTCGGGCTGCGGCTTGGGCGTGTTGCGGACGGCTTCCGCGCGCAGGAGGGCGCGCAGGACCGCGTACGGGTCGGTGGGCATGGCTGTGTCCTTGCGTTCGCTTGGTTCACTGACTGGCTGGTGGGGACGGTCCGGAGGCCGGGCCGGGCCTGTCAGCAGCGCAGGACCACGGAGCGCAGGGCGTGCAGCGTGCGGGAGTGCGACGGCGGTACGTGACGGGGGCGGGGCGCCGGCTCCGGGCAGTCGGGAGCGGTCGGCGCGGGGTGCAGCGGGGCGAGGGGGCGGTGGTCCTGCCGGGCGGGCGGGCGAAGGGCCGTGTCGAGTACGTCGTGTTCGGCGCCGCAGCCCGCTTCGGCGGAGGCCACGACGGCGGTCGGGGCGAGGGCGTCGACGTGGGCGCCCGCCGCGAGGATCGTGACGACGAGGAGCGTGAGAACCCGCATCCACGCGTGCCGGTGCGGCGGGCGCGGCCGGCGGTGCGGAGAGGAGCTCATAGGAGGTCGTGTCCCCATCCGGAGTGGGTGGTTCATCGGGTCGGCGCCGAGATCCGCCCTCATGGGCTACGGGAGAGGCGCGGAGTTGACGTACGGCGTGGACTCGGCGTGCGGTCAGACGACGGCGGGGATGTGCTTGACCCGGCCGCGGATCACGAACGACGTGACGATTTCCGTGACGCCGACCGCGATGAGCCAGCAGCCGCCGACGAGGGTGAGGACGGCGACCGAGGTGAACGGGGACACGATGAGGACGATCCCCGCGAGGAAACTGACGATCCCGAGGAAGATCTGCCAGCCGCGGGCCGGCACGGTCGGGTCGGACGCGGCGGCCAGGGTCTGGGTGATGCCGCGGAACAGCCAGCCGATGCCGATCCACAGGGCGAGCAGGAGGGTCGACTGCATCGGGCCGCGGAAGCAGAACAGGCCGAGCAGGATCGAGAGGGCGCCGCTGATGAAGGCCATGACGCGCAGCGAGGTCGCGACGTGGGTGCCGAACGCGGCGACGAGCTGGAGTACGCCGCTGAAGAGCAGGTAGAGGCCGAAGAGCACGCCTGCGGCCAGCAGGGAGGCGCCCGGCCAGACCAGCACCAGCAC
Source organism: Streptomyces sp. NPDC096311 (assembly GCF_044763085.1). Lineage (NCBI taxonomy): Bacteria > Bacillati > Actinomycetota > Actinomycetes > Kitasatosporales > Streptomycetaceae > Streptomyces > Streptomyces sp. NPDC096311. The sequence goes on along the minus strand of NZ_JBIWFN010000027.1, from coordinate 123,938 downwards.
GCCCAGGACGAAGGCCGCGATGCCGGCGAGCAGGACGGCTTGCCAGGCGCTGCGGGCGATGAAGTGCAGGGGTCCTTCGGGGGTGACGCGTGGCTCGCGGTCGTGGACGTGGCGGTCGTCGTACTGCGGGCCTTGGTGGGGGGCGTTCGGTACCTCGCTCATGTTTCATGCTTTGGCCGCGTGGGGCCGCTCTGCCACCGCGGTGACCCATCCGACGGACCCACGCCCCCGCCGCGCCTGCCCCCCGCGCAGTTCCCCGTGCCCCTCAGGAGCGCCGCGGCGGGGCGCGGGTAGTGGTGCGCTACTTGCCGGAGGCCTTCGCCTGGGCCTTCATTTCCTGTTTGTGGGCGCGGACCTTCGCCAGGGACTCCGGCCCGGTGATGTCGGCGACGGAGCGGAAGGAGTCCGGCTCGCCGTACGCCCCCGCCGCCTCGCGCCAGCCCTTGGGCCGCACACCGAACTGCTTGCCGAGCAGGGCCAGGAAGATCTGGGCCTTCTGGGCGCCGAACCCGGGCAGTTCCTTGAGCCGCCGCAGCAGCTCCTCGCCGCTCTTGACGCCGTCCCAGACCTTGGCCGCGTCCCCGTCGTAGTGCTCCACGAGGTACTGGCACAGCTGCTGGATCCGCTTGGCCATGGACCCGGGATAGCGATGCACGGCCGGCTTCGCCGTGAGCAGCGCGGCGAACTTCTCCGGGTCGTACGCGGCGATCTCGTGTGCGTCCAACTCGTCCGCCGCCATGCGCGAGGCGATCGTGCGCGGTCCCTTGAACGCCCACTCCATCGGCACCTGCTGGTCCAGCAGCATCCCGGTCAGGGCGGCGAGGGGACTGCGGCTGAGCAACGCGTCCGCTTCGGGATCCTGGGCGATGTGAAGGCTGACGTCCATGCCTCGATGATCCCGCGTGAGGGTGCGGAACGCCTCTCAGGCCGCCGTGCGCCAGTAGCCCATCGCGTTCACCCGTTGCCTCGGGACGGAGAGTTCCTTGCGGACGTACGTCGTCAGGGCGCGGGTCGTGGTGGTGTCGCAGGCGATCCAGACGTAGGGGGCGGGCTGGTCCTTGAGGAGGTCGGGGAGGGACTCCTTGACCCAGGTGACGAGCGGGGCGCCCCGGCGCGGGACCGGGCGCAGGTCGTGAAGTGAGGGGCGGGTGCGCAGCGGGAGCCCGTCCGTGCCGTGGTCCGTCTCGAACCAGATCGTCGCCGGGGCCGTACCCATCGCGCCCAGGAGGGAGTTGAGGGCGGGGAGGGAGGCCGAGTCGGCGACGGCGAAGACGTGGGACGGGGCCGGGTCCGGGTCCGGGTCCGTGAACGCGGTGCCGTGGACCGTGGCCGCGATGGTGTCCCCGGGCTGCGCCGCCCGCGCCCAGTCGCTCGCGCGCCCCTCGTGCAGCGCGAACTCCAGCCCGAAGGTGCCGTTCGCGGGGTCGGGGTCGACCAGGGTGTATGCCCGCTGGTGCGGCTTGACCGCGTTGTCGAACCACAGTCGGACCCACATGGTCGGGTGCACCCCGGTCGCCGCGAGCATGCCGCCGTCGGTCAGGCGCAGGCGCCGGTAGCGCGGGGTGATGTCTTCGGCTCCGGTCACCGTGAACTCGAAGTCCTTGCCGCGCAGCAGCTTGAGTACCGCGCCTTCCCAGCCGTGCCCCTGGCCCATCGGCCCTCCGCCCCTCGCGTACGATTTCGCCACAGCGAAAGTTAGGTTAGCCTAACCTGACAAAAGTGGGGATGGATTGTGACCGCCGAGCTCTACCGTGACCCTTGGGGGATCCCCCACCTGCGCGCCACCGACGCCCGCGCCCTCGCCCGCGCCCAGGGCCGTGTCACCGCCCTCGACCGTGCCTGGCAACTGGAGGTCGAACGGCACCGCGCGCAGGGCACCTCCGCCGCGTTCCTCGGAGCCGAGGCCGTCGACTGGGACCGGTTCGCACGCCGGGCCCGGCTCGACGACACCGCGAGACGTTGCTTCGCGGCGCTGGAGGGACGGGATCCGGAGACCGCCGACTGGGTCGTGGCGTACGTCGTCGGGGTCAACGAGGGGCTGGCCGAAGGCGGCCGGCGCACACCGGAGTTCGCGGAGACCGGGCTCGCCCCGGGGCGCTGGGAGCCCTGGACCCCGCTCGGCGTCTGGCTCGGCGCGCACATCCTCTTCGCCGGTTTCCCCGCCAAGCTGTGGAGGGAGGAGGTCGTCCGCCGGATCGGACCGGAGGCCGTGGACCTCTTCGCCGCCGACGGTCCCGGCACCTCCGGCAGCAACGGCTGGCTCGTCACGGGCGAGCGGACCGGCACCGGTCGCCCGGTCATCGCGGGCGACCCCCACCGCTTCATCGAGGACCCCGGCGTCTACCAGCAGATCCACCTCTCCTGCCCCGAGTTCGACGTCGTCGGCCTCGCCGTCCCCGGCGTCCCGGGCATCGCCCACTTCGCCCACACCGGCACGGTCGCCTGGGCCATCACCAACGCGATGGCCGACTACCAGGACCTGTACCGGGAACGACTGCGACGCGTCGGGCCCCAGGGACCGGAAGGACCGGAGCGACCGGAGGAATGGGAGGCGCTCGACCCCGACGGGGAGTGGCGGGCCGTCGCCCGGCACGTGGAGACGGTCGAGGTGGCGGGCGGTGAACCCGTCGAGGTCGAGGTCGTCGAGACCCCGCGCGGACCGGTCGTGATCGGCGGAGCGGAACAGACCGAGGGCGTCGAAGCCATCAGCCTCCGCTACCCGCCCCGCGTCACCGAAGACCTCGGCTTCAGCGCGCTCCTCCCGCTCCTCCGGGCCCGCGAAGTCGCCGACGTCGACCGGGCGTTCGACCACTGGGCCGAGCCCGTGAACGTCGTCCAGGCCGCCGACACCGAGGGCGGCGTACTGCACCGGGTCGCCGGCCGGGTCCCGCTCCGCGGCGCGGACAACCGCACCCGGATCGTCGCCGCCTGGGAGCCTGGGCACGAATGGCGGGGCTGGCACGAGATGCCGTACGGCACGGTCGAGGACGGCGTCGCCGTGATGGCGAACCAGCGCGGCCCCGCCGGCCCGCTCGGTGTCGAGTTCGCCGCGATCCACCGGGCCGCCCGGATCCGGCAGCTCCTCGACGAACGGTCGAAGTGGTCGGCCCAGGACATGGCGGACATCCACATGGACACCCATCTCGCCTCCGCCGCGCCCCTGTTGGACCACCTCGCCGCGCTCGGCGGACTCAGCATCGAGGCGACCGCCCTGCGCGACCGGCTGCTCGGCTGGGACCGCCGGATGACGGCCGACGGCATGGCGGCGGCCGCCTACTCCGCGGTGCGCGGCGCGGTCGTACGGCGGCTCGCCGCGCACCCCGCCTTCGCCGCGCTGGCCGACCCGCCCGCGTACCCCGAGGTCTTCCGCCCCTGGCTCGCCCTCCTCCCCCGTGTCGCCTTCGCCCTCGAACACCTGCTGAAGACCGAGGAGCTGTACGGCATCGATCGCGCCGCCCTCGTCCGCGAGGCCGTCGAGGAGGCGGCCGCCGGGCCGCTCGGCGTCTGGGGCGACACCCACCGGCTCGCGCCCTGGCGCGCGCTCCCGACCACCTCGTACGACGAACCGGGTCTCTCCGGAGACCACGACTGCGTGCTGTGCACCTCGGCGGTCCCCGGCCTGACCGACCTGAGCGCGCGCGGCCCGGCGGCCCGTTACGTCTGGGACCTCGCCGACCGCGACCAGAGCCTCTGGGTGGTCCCCTTCGGCGCCTCGGGCGTCCCGGGCTCGGCCCACCACCGCGACCAACTCCCCTTGTGGCTCAAGGGAGAACTGGTCCCGGTCAGCACCGACTGGAGCCGGCTGACACCGGAGCAGGAGACAGAGAAGGTTGAGGACACCATGAGCAGTGAGCCGTACGCCGCCGACCGCGAGGCCGTGCACGAGCAGAACATCGACGGCTTCGGGACCGTGCGCCTCCTGCCCGTCGACCCGCACGCCGACCTGGATGTCATCCACCGCTGGGTGAGCGAGGAGCGTGCCGTGTTCTGGGGCATGAACGGACTCACGAAACAGGAGGTGCTGGAGACGTACGTCCATCTGGACTCCCTCGACACCCACCACGCCTTCCTCGCGGTCAAGGACGGCGAGCCCGCCGCGCTCTTCCAGACGTACGAGCCCGAGGCCGACCGGGTCAGCGAGTGCTACGCCGTCGAACCCGGCGACATCGGCGTCCACCTGCTGATCGGCCCCGCGGGGTCCGGGGGTGGCCGGCCGGGCTGGTCGTCCGCGCTGCTGACCGCGTTCACCCGGTACGTGCTGGTCGGCCTCGACCGGCAGCGGGTCGTGGCCGAACCCGACGCGCGCAACGAGAAGGCGATCGCGCGTCTGGTCCGACAGGGCTTCGTAGCCGGCCCGGAGATCGTGCTTCCCGAAATCGACCTTCCCGGGGTCTACTTGCCCGAGAAGCGGGCCCGGCTGGCCTTTCTGACGCGGGCGACGGCCCTCCCAGAGACTTCCTCGCCGGGTTCCCCAGTGGGCTGATCGGTGGGTTCCTCGCCGGGGGAGTGAGCACGGCGCCGGATTCGGCCGTACGTATCCGTGACTCTGGAAGTGCGGACCGGAATGCGGAGACCGCAGAGACGACGGAGACGACGGAGACGGCGTGTGAGCGGACGTGGAGGCGGACAGCGGGAGCGACGGCGGATCGCCCAGGGGCTGGCACTGCTGGGCACCGTGCTGGTCCTGGTGCTGTTCGGCGGTGTCGGCGGCGCGTCCGCCCACGCCGCGCTGACCGGCACCGATCCGCAGGACGGCAGCGTGCTGAAGACGGCGCCCACCGAGGTGACGCTGTCCTTCAGCGAGTCCATCGGGCTCCTCGACGACTCCTTCCGCGTGCTCGACCCGGACAACCGACGCGTGCACACCGGTGATCCGGGGCACGCGGGCGACCGTTCCGACACCGCCCGTGTGACCCTGCCCAAGGGCCTGGGTACCGGCACCTTCACGGTGGCCTGGCGGGTCGTCTCGGCCGACAGCCACCCGGTCTCCGGCGCCTTCACCTTCTCCATCGGCAAACCCTCCGCGACCGCCCCGCCCGTTCCCGTGGACTCCTCCGGGAACACCGTCGCGGGCACGCTCTACGACGCCGCCCGCTACTTGGCGTACGGCGGTCTGGCCCTCCTCATCGGCGCGGCCACCTTCGTCCTGGTCTGCGGGTTCCCGGGCCCGGTGCGGCGGCTGCTCCTCACCGGCTGGTGGATCCTGGCCGGGTCCACCGTCGCGCTGCTGCTCCTGCGCGGACCCTACGAGCGCGGCAGCGGACCGGCGGACGCCTTCGACCCGTCCGTCCTCAGCGAGACCCTGACCAGCAGGCCGGGACTGGCCCTGCTGGCACGGCTGGTGCTGCTCGGGGCGGCGGTGTTCTATCCGGTACGCGAGCAGACGCGGGGACGGCTCGTCCTCGCGCTCGGCGGGCTGCTCACCGTCTCCCTCGCCGTCACCTGGGCCGTCGCCGAGCACGCGTCCGCCGGGATCCAGGTCCCCGTGGCGATGGTCTCCTCCGTACTGCACCTGCTGTCGATGGCGGTCTGGCTGGGCGGCCTCGCTGCCCTGCTCACCGCGCTGTACCGGTCGGCCGAGCCGCTCCCCGCGGCCGTCGTCAACCGCTTCTCGCGCCTCGCCCTCGCCTCGGTCAGCGTCCTGGTCGTCACCGGCGTCTACCAGTCCTGGCGCGGCCTCGGCTCCTGGGACGCGCTGACCTCCACCTCGTACGGCAGGCTCCTCCTCGCCAAGCTGGTGGCGGTGCTGGTGCTGCTGGCGGGGGCGGGGGCCTCACGGCGCTGGACCGGGCGGCTGATGCTCGCGGCGGAGGAGGCACGGACAGCGGCGGCGGTGCTGGTGGAGGAGCGGGTGCCGCAGACGGTGGGGGCCTCGGCCGCCCCCACCGACGTACGGGTCGGGAGGGCGGACGGCCCGTCGGACGGTGCTCCCTCGGACGGCGGCCCCTCGGACGAGGGTGAATCGGACGACGGTGAATCGGACGACGGCGCACCGGATCCGGATCACGCGCCCTCGGACAAGGCTTGCGACAAGCGCTCGGGCAAGATCTCCGACAAGGCCTCGGGCACGGCCTCCGACGAGGCCGACCGGTACCGGCGGGCGTTGCGCCGTTCGGTGCTGGTCGAGGTCGTCGTCGGCATCGTCGTGCTGGTGATCACCACCCTGCTCACCGGTACCCAGCCGGGCCGCGCGGCCACCGAGGCCGCGGCGGCCTCCGCCGCCGCGGCCGCCGGAGAGACCACGGCCTCGACGACGACGATTCCGTTCGACATCGGCACGCAGGGCGGACACGGCAAGGTGCAGATCCAACTGACACCGAGCCGGGTGGGCGAGAACTCCGTGCAGGCCGTGATCTACGGCTCCGACGGCGGCTTCGCCACCGTGCCCGAACTGCGCCTCACCTTCACTCTGGAATCCCAGCAGATCGGCCCGATCGACGCCGGCCTGACGGACAAGGGCGGCTACTGGACCGCGGACGGCGTCACCCTCCCGGTGGCCGGCACCTGGACCATGAAGGCCACCGTCCGCACCACCGACATCGACCAGGTCACGGTGTCGAAGACCGTGAAGATCGGCTGACGGGACGACCGCATCGGCTCAAGGGGTCTGTATCGGCTCACGGGGTCTGCTTCATGCCGTCGACGACGGCCCGCTTGAGGATCGCGCTGGTGAAGGTCACGGTGCCGGGCGTCATCAGGGCGTCCTCGCCGGTGCCCTGCTTCACCTGGACCGAGCGCTCGCCCAGGAAGACATGGGTCTTCTTGTCGAAGATCCACTCCTCGCGCCGACCACTGGTCTCGTCCAGGCGCGCCACCGCGACCCCCTGCCGGCCCACCGCGTCCACCGCGTCGTCGACGACGACGACACCGGGGATCTTCGCTGCGGCCTTGAACAGCACCGGGTAGAGATGCGCCGGGGGATAGCTCTCGCCGAGCAGGTCGCCGATGGTGGTGAACGCCTCCTGGTCGGGTGAGTTGCCGTGGCCCTTGGTCTCCTTGTAGATCGCGGCCAGGAGCCGGTCGGGGTCGGCGGTCAGCTTGGCCAGGTAGTCGTACGTGGGGTGGTTCAGGCTGCCGACCAGGGTGTTCCCCTGCTCGTCGGGCAGGCTCAGGGTCTCCCCCGCGGGGTCGTCGCTGGAGGCCGGGTCGATCAGCCAGCCCTTGGTGCCGTCGGGGGACTGCCAGAATTTGCGGGTGTGCAGCGCGTGGCTGGCGAGGCTGCTCTTGTCGTCGACGGTCTTCACGAAGGTGTCGGCCGTCTTGGACTCTATGTAGACGTACTGGCCGGGCTTGACGGCCGGGTGGCTTCCCTCGGTCTCGGCCGCCGCCAGTGAGATCTGGCCCAGCAACTGGGGGACGTCCTTGGTGGTCGCGGCACCGATGTGGGTGGTGAGGGCGGGTCCGGTGGCGACGCCGCCGTCCCGGACCCCGCCGCCGTCGTTCATCGCCACTACGGCGACGACCGTACCGGCCAGGGCGGCGGCCAGCGCGGGCAGCATGATTGCCGGACGCGGCAGCCGGAAGCGCCGGGTCCGCGCCGGGGCCACCGCCTCCGCGGCCGCCGTGCGCTCTTCCTGCTGGATCTGGTGAATCTGGGCCATCAGGCGCTCCTTGTGGAACTGGTGACGGCCCGCCGGGAGGTCGCGCGCCGTGCGGGACAGGAGCTGCTGGGCGCTCTCGTCCTGCTCGGCCGGACTCTGCCGGGGCGTGTTCGCGTTCATCGGTTTCCTTCCTGCGCGGGCCGGATCACTTGGGTGCGATCGCCTGTTATCTGTCGGGCGCGGCGGCTGCCTTCCCGTCTTCCGCGAACTTTTTTCAGCGGCGGTTCGGGTTCTTGGCGCGCCGGTCCGGGGTCGGTGAGGGTGCGCAGCTTCTTGCGGGCGCGGGAGAGCCGGGAGGCGACCGTGCCGACCGGAATCCCCAGCGCCTCGGCCGCGGCCTCGTAGTCCAGGCCCTCCCCAAGGCAGAGCGCGATGACCTCGCGCTCCGGGGGACGCAGCGTCGCGAGGGCGGCGAGGGCGGTCGCCAGGCGGCCCCGGTCGTCGACCCGCCCTGCCACGTCCTCGGCGTGGTCGGGCACCGACAGCTCGGCCGCGGCGGCGGCCTGGGCCGCCTGCCGGTAACGCCGGTTGCTCCGGTACTGGTTGCGCGCGGTGTTGGTGGCGATGCCCAGCAGCCAGGGCCGCAGCGAGCCGCCCTCGGGATCGACCCGGTCACGCAGCCGCCATGCCTCCAGGAAGGTCGCGGCCATCACGTCCTCGGCCGTCGACCAGTCGGCGGTCAGCCGGAAGGCATGGTTGTAGACCGCGCGCGCATAACTGTCGAAGAGCTCCGCGAAGGCGCTCGATTCCCCGGCCCGTACCCGGGTACGCATATCAATGCTCACCCCTATGAGCTGTCCGGCACCCGGCACCGACTTCCCGTGACCTGCGTCACACCTCTCCGTGTGCGGTGGGGACCGGCGCGGCAGGGCGCGGAGCTCCGTGGAACACCTGCCGGGTGTGCCAGGTCCGGTGGTGCGCGGCGACGGGCGCGGTGCCCGGCTGGGGACCGGTCAGCGGACGGCCCGCCAGCGCGATGACATGGTCGCGGGCCACCAGGCTCCGTCCGACGAAGCGCTGCGACACCAGGACGCGGTGCCCGTCCCCGATACCGAGGACGCCCTTGTCGAACAGCTTGTGGTGCAGCGAGCACAGGCACAGACCGTTGTCGATGTCGTCCGGCCCGTCGAACGCCCACCAGCGCACATGCGCGGCCTCCAGCCCGACCGGCACCGCCCCGATCCGGCCGTCGTACCCGCAGAACGCGCACTGGTACTCGTACGCCGTCAGGACCAGCTCCCGCATCCGCCCGTCGCGCCGGCGCCGGTCCCGCGGCCCCGCGCCCGGCAGGTGCACCGACCCCTCCGGCTCCCACTCCCACTCCAGGCCCACGGCCTCGCACAGTTCGTCGTGGAGCGAGGGCGGGAAGTGCAGGTCGAGCAGGATCCGGGCCATCCGGCCGAGGAGCGCGGGATCGCGTCGCAGCGCCGCCCGCAGGTCCGGCGCCAGCCGTCCCGCCGCGCCCGTCGACCGCAGTTCCCGCACCCCGCTGCCGGGGCTGCCGGGTCCGCGATCGGTCCGCACCTCCCACACCCCGTCGCCGACCAGATGGTGGAAGGGGTACGCCGGTGTCGTCCGGTGGGCCGGACCGTACTCGGCCAGCAGCCGCTTGAGATCGTCCTCGACCGCGCTGTAGCGCAACTCGCCGCCGGCGTCCCGCTGGAACCGGCCGAGGGCGTAGAGGAGGAGCAGGGGCTTGTGCGGGGCGCGGACCCCGTTGCCGGTCCACTGCCTCAGCTTCGCCGCGCGCTCCAGCCAGTCCTCCATGACGGGTGATCGTACGGGTGCGGTCGGGTGATCGGACTGGTGGCTTGATGGGAAGGGCGGACGGGTTGGCCTAGGCCCATGCCAGGGCCCGGTGCGAGCGGCGTGCCGGGCTGTTCACCCGTACCGGCTCCGTGGCCCTGGTCCGTCCGCCGGCGAAGACGTAGAGACGCAGGAGGAGGAAGCGTCCGATGCCGGCGAGGCCGGAGGCGCTGAGGTAGACGATCTGTTCGGTGAGCATGCCCGGGGAGGTCTGGAGGGTGTGCAGGATGAGGATCGCGGCGGAGGTGACGGCGTAGGCGGCCGCGGCCGATCCCGCGGACTGCCCGTGCTGGCGCCATCCGGCGTGCTTCCCGCTGCCGAAGGTGAAGCGTGCGTGCAGCTCGGTGCAGAGGATGGTCGACGCGACGGTGATGACCGCGTTGGCCACCGCCCAGGGCATCAGACCGGCGACGAGGGGGACGGCGAAGCTGGAGAGGACGCCGATGCCGCCGCCGCAGAGGACGAACCGGGCGAAGGAGGCGAGCGGACCGAGGGCGGCGGCCGGGGCCGCCGGTATCCGGCGGGCGTCGTAGGCGCCGGTCCCGGTCGGCTCCGCACCCCGCACCGCGGGCTCCGTCTCCGTGCCCCTCGTCGTGCCCGTCTCCATGCCCGTCTTCGTGCCCGTCTTCGTGCCCGTCTTCGTGCCCGTCTCCGTCTCCGGCTTGGACGAGAGCAGCGCGTTCATGGGCTTTCCTTCCGGACGGGGGAGCTGTGAACCTCTGGGACCAGCTGGGTTCAACGATGCCGTCGTCCGTGCGCCGAAACGATGAGGTGCACTCCCGAACCGGGGGTGTAGCTAGCTCTACCCCGCCCCGGGGGAGAGCGGGGTACTCAGAAGGGGGAAGCGTCCGGATGGGTGGGTGAACGATCGGCGCCCTTCAGCAAGTTGACGACGCGCTCGTGGACATCGCCGACCCGGTCCACCACCCGCACCCGCACGTACACGCTCTCCAGCTCGCGCATGGCCTTCTCGGTGAACCAGCCCAGAAACAGCTGCCCCTGCCCCTGCCCGGGGATGGGGTATCCGCGTCCGACAAGGTTCAGCTGGAAGTCCTGGCGCTCCGCCAGCCCACGACTCACCATCGCCGCTGTCGCCTCCGGCTGGCCCGTCCACTCCGACGAGTCGACGGCGCCGGCGGCGCGTCCCGCGGAGGTGTACTCGATCCAGTAGCTGGTGTCCGCGGTGATCGCCACCTCCTGCCCGCCGTTGAGGAGCTTGCACAGCCAGGCCAGCCGCTCGTGCGGAGCCGTGTTCGCGACGACGCGGGCCCCGTATCCGATGGCGGGCCGCACCGTCCGCGCGTACTGGGCCCGGGCCAGCGCGGCTCCTCCCGTACCGAGCACCGCCGTGACGGCGCTCTGTATGTCCAGCAGTTTGAGCTTCCAGGGCCAGTCATGGGTCAGCCGTGCCGGCAGGTTCTCCCTGAAGAGGCTGTAGCCGAGCAGCAGGACCGCCACGCCCACCAGCGCGACCAGCAGCCGTGAGAACAGCCCACTCCGATGGATCACACGCTGCGCCGACTCCATACCCACCCGTCCCACCCCGCTCGCCCGTCACTCCGACGAGACTGTAGGCGCAGGGAGTTGACGAGGCGACAGGGCATCGGCTCCCCCCAGGAGGAAGCCGGCACAGCGCTCACCGAGCATGACCGAGACGTCCGCGACGCGCAGGCCCGGCGGGGCTCAGCGGGACTGGCGCGTGATCCAGTTACGGATACCGGGGATGGTGGAGGCGATCTGCCAGGTCGCCATGGGCGCGCTGGTGGTGGATCCGGACGGTACGACGGTGCCGGTCTCGAACGCGGCGAAGTTCGCCGGGGCTCGCCGCGCCTTCATGCTCCGGACGTCCGCGGAGACGAGGCTCCACAGCTTCTTCCGGACCGGCGGCGCGGCCCGGGTCTGCGGCCACCGGCCGACGACGTTGAAGGCGGCTCGAGGCGGCCGAGCTCGGCAACAGTGCACTGGGTGGTCGCCCTCGGGCTCGGGCTTGGGCTTCGGCAAGGGGAGGCGCTCGGGTTCCCCTGGGAGGACATCGACCTCGACGCGGGACACGTCCGCATCCGGGAGAACCGACGTCGGCCCCAGCACGCGCACGGCCGCGGCGCCGCACGATCGGTCTGCCCGATCACGGGCGACTTCTGACGCCCGCCACACGCCTACGACCGAGGCGGACAACGTCGAAGGGCCCCACCGCAAGCGGTGGGGCCCTTCGACATCGTGCCCGGTGAGGCACTGGCGGAGGATACGAGATTCGAACTCGTGAGGGGTTGCCCCCAACACGCTTTCCAAGCGTGCGCCCTAGGCCTCTAGGCGAATCCTCCGCGGCAAACAATACAAGACGTTGAGGAGTGCTCGCGAACTCGTTCCCCCCTCCCGGATCAGGTACTCTGTGCGGAGCCCCTCACGTGGCGCTATCTGACTGAACTCCCCCAGGGCCGGAAGGCAGCAAGGGTAGGTTGGCTCTGGCGGGTGCGTGGGGGGCGCTTGCGTTCTCGGGGCGGGGTGCGGCACGGGGGTCCGGCCGCCGGGGCCCGGAGCCTGGGCCTGGGGGCCGGTGAGCGGTCCCTGTTGTCAGTGGGCGCCTATAACCTCGTATGTGTGTCGTCTCTCGCGCTGTACCGCCGCTATCGCCCGGAGTCGTTCGCCGAGGTCATCGGGCAGGAGCATGTCACCGACCCGTTGCAGCAGGCGCTGCGGAACAACCGGGTCAATCACGCGTACCTGTTCAGCGGGCCGCGCGGATGCGGGAAGACGACCAGCGCGCGGATTCTGGCCCGGTGTCTGAACTGCGAGCAGGGGCCGACGCCGACTCCCTGCGGGGAGTGCCAGTCGTGCAGGGACCTCGCGCGCAACGGGCCGGGGTCGATCGACGTCATCGAGATCGACGCCGCCTCGCACGGTGGTGTCGACGACGCTCGTGACCTGCGGGAAAAGGCCTTCTTCGGGCCTGCGAGCAGTCGGTACAAGATCTACATCATCGACGAGGCCCACATGGTCACCCCGGCGGGCTTCAACGCCCTGCTGAAGGTGGTCGAGGAGCCGCCCGAGCACCTCAAGTTCATCTTCGCCACGACCGAGCCCGAGAAGGTCATCGGGACGATTCGGTCGCGGACCCACCACTATCCGTTCCGGCTCGTGCCGCCGGGGACCCTGCGGGGGTACCTGGGCGAGGTCTGCGGGCGCGAGGGCATTCCCGTCGAGGACGGCGTGCTGCCGCTGGTCGTGCGGGCCGGCGCCGGTTCCGTGCGTGACTCCATGTCCGTCATGGATCAGCTCCTCGCGGGGGCGAGCACCGACGGTGTGACGTACACCATGGCCACCTCGCTGCTGGGGTACACGGACGGGTCGTTGCTCGACTCCGTGGTCGAGGCGTTCGCCGCGGGCGACGGCGCCGCGGCCTTCGAGATCGTGGACCGCGTCATCGAGGGGGGCAACGATCCCCGGAGGTTCGTCGCGGACCTGCTGGAGCGACTGCGCGATCTGGTGATCCTGGCCGCGGTTCCCGACGCCGCCGAGAAGGGGCTCATCGACGCCCCGTCGGATGTCGTCGAGCGCATGCAGGCCCAGGCCGGGGTCTTCGGCGCCGCCGAGCTGAGCCGCGCCGCCGATCTCGTCAACGAGGGACTGACGGAGATGCGTGGCGCCACCTCGCCGCGACTCCAGCTCGAGCTCATCTGCGCGCGCGTGCTCCTGCCCGCGGCGTACGGGGACGAGCGATCCGTCATGGCCCGCCTGGACCGCATCGAGCGCGGGGTGAACTTCTCCGGTGCCGGCGCGGGCGCCCCCGCCATGGGGTACGTACCCGGCCCCGAAGTACATGGAGGAGCGCAGGCCGCGGCCGCTGCGATGGTTCCGCCGGGCGGCGGTGTCGCCGCGGCCCGGGCCGCCGTGCGGGGCCCGGGCCTCGGCGGACAGGGACCGGCGAACGAGGGGTACGGGGCCGGTGGTGCGGGGGCTACCGGCGGGGTTGCTGCGGCGCCGGGTACGGGGGCCGCCCCTGCTCCTGCCTCGGCCCCGGCACCCGCTCCGGGTCCCGCCGCTGCCGCGCCCGCGGCTCCTCCGGCCGCCGCTACGGCCCCGCCCGCGCCCCCGTCCGGCGCGGCGCCCGGCGCCTGGCCCACCGCGACGGCCGTGGGCAGCGGTCGGCGTCCGGGCGGCTGGCCGACCGCGACACCCGCGGGCGGGGGACAGGCCCCCGCCGCCCCCGCACCCGCTGCTGCGCCGACGGCGTCCACCCCCGGCCCAGGCCCCGGCCCCGCCTCCGCACCGGCCCCCGCCGCCGGTGGCGTCGACCCCCGTATGCTCTGGCCGAACATCCTGGAGGCCGTGAAGAACCGCCGCCGCTTCACCTGGATCCTGCTCAGCCAGAACGCGCAGGTCACCGGTTACGACGGCACGACCCTGCAGATCGGCTTCGTCAACGCGGGCGCGCGCGACAACTTCGCGAGCAGCGGCAGCGAGGAAGTCCTGAGGCAGGCGCTGACCGAACAGTTCAATGTGCAGTGGAAGATCGAGGCGATCGTCGACACCTCCGGTGGCTCGGCACCGCCACCGATGTCGGCCTCCGGCCCTGGTCCCGGGTTCGGTGGTGGCGGCAGCAGCGGCGGCGGCGGTGGCTACGGCGCTGGTGGTGGCGGTTACGGCGGAGCTCCGGCCGGTTCGCGCCCCGCCCCCCAGCAGCCCCCGGCCCCGGCTCCGCGCCCCGCCGCCTCGCAGGGCTCGCCCGCGGGCCAGGCTTCGGCCGCGCCCGCCCCGCCAGCCCCGGTCGCCTACGAGCCGCCTCCGGTGGCCCCCGAGGACGACATCCCCGAGGACGACGACCCCGACCTCGACGAGTCCGCCCTCTCGGGCCACGACCTGATCGTCCGTGAACTGGGCGCGACGGTGGTGGAGGAGTTCTCCAACGAGTGAACACCCGGGCCCCTCTCGGAGGATCGCACCAACTCTCCCCACCCCTCGCTTCGGAAGCCCCCACAAAGGCACCCGGCCCCGGCGGTTAGGCTGACCCCGTGAAGGTCCTCGTCATCGGTAGCGGCGCCCGCGAACACGCCCTGTGCCGTTCCCTGTCCCTCGACCCCGACGTCACCGCCCTGCACTGCGCCCCCGGGAACGCAGGCATCGCGGAGACGGCCGAGCTGCACCCGGTCGACGCCCTCGACGGCGCCGCCGTGGCCGCGCTGGCCACGGAGCTCGGCGCCGAGCTGGTGATCGTGGGCCCGGAGGCGCCGCTCGTCGCCGGGGTCGCCGACGCCGTGCGCGCGGCGGGCATCCCCTGCTTCGGCCCCTCCGAGGAGGCCGCGCAGCTGGAGGGCTCCAAGGCCTTCGCCAAGGATGTGATGGCAGGGGCGGGCGTCCCCACGGCACGTTCGTATGTCTGCACGACGCCCGAGGAGGTCGACGAGGCGCTCGACGCCTTCGGCGCCCCGTACGTCGTGAAGGACGACGGACTCGCGGCCGGCAAGGGTGTCGTCGTGACCGACGACCTCGAGAAGGCCCGCGCGCACGCCATCGCCTGCGACCGCGTCGTCATCGAGGAGTTCCTCGACGGCCCCGAGGTCTCCCTCTTCGCGATCACCGACGGCGAGACGGTCGTCCCGCTCCAGCCCGCCCAGGACTTCAAGCGCGCGCTGGACGGCGACGAGGGCCCGAACACCGGCGGCATGGGCGCGTACTCGCCCCTCCCGTGGGCGGACCCGAAGCTGGTCGAGGAGGTCAGGGAGACCGTCCTCCAGCCGACCGTCGACGAGCTGCGCCGCCGCGGCACCCCGTTCTCCGGCCTTCTCTACGCGGGTCTGGCGATCACGAGCCGCGGCGTACGGGTGATCGAGTTCAACGCCCGTTTCGGCGACCCGGAGACCCAGGTGGTCCTGGCCCGGCTGAAGACCCCGCTCGGGGGCGTCCTGCTCGCCGCCGCCGAAGGCACCCTCGCCGATCTCGCGCCACTGCGCTGGAGCGACGACGCGGCGGTCACCGTGGTCGTGGCCTCCCACAACTACCCCGACACCCCGCGCACCGGCGACCCGATCACCGGGCTCGACAAGGTGGCGGCGCTGGACGCCCCGTACGCGTACGTCCTGCACGCCGGGACGAAGCACGACGGCGACGCGGTCGTCAGCGCGGGCGGCCGGGTGCTCTCCGTCACGGCGACCGGCACCGACCTCACCGAGGCACGCGCCCGCGCCTACGCGGCGGTCACCCGCATCGGCCTCGACGGTTCGCAGCACCGTACGGACATCGCGGCGAAGGCGGCGGCGGACGCCACGACCGAGGCGTAGAGCCCCTGACGGAGGCGTAGCCCCCACCCCCGCACGCACCACTGGGCCCCGGATTCTGTACGGAATCCGGGGCCTGATCCTTGCCCACGGTCATCCACCTTTCCCCAAAGCCATTCCATCGAGTGAGCGATGCCCCATCCGGCTGACGGGGGCCGAGGCCCCAACTAGGGTGCGGCGAAAGCGTTCCGGCACTTGGCCCACCGGCATTGCGATGTCGGTGGCGGGTGCCACAGTGGGGGAGTGAGCAACACCAGGGCATCCTTCGGCGCGGGCTGCGAGACAGCCCGGGCCGGGCCGACAGCAGGGGGTGACATCCGGTCGTGACCGGTATGGGTGTGGAGGTGGGCGCGCAGGCCGCGCGCTCCCGGGCGCTCGCCGTGCTGCGTATCCGCAGCAGGGCGCTGGCCGTCGCCCTGCTGCCCGCGGCCGTCGCCGTCGTGCTGCTCGTCGGCGGCTCGACCGGGCACATCACCGGCGGAAGCTGGCCCGTCACTCGCTGGATCGTGACGGTCCTCGCCGCCCTCGTGCTGCTCGCCGCCGCGGGCATCGCGCTCGTCGTCGCCCGCGCGCGGCCCGCCGTGAGCCCCACGGTCCCGATCGCGGAGGCGTCCGCTCCCGACCTCTACCGCCTGGTCCGGGATCTGGCCGACCGCCTCGACGTCCCGCCGCCCTCGGCGATAGCGCTGACCCCGGACTGCGACAGCTGGCTGGAGGACCGCACCCACCCGGCGCACGGCCCGCCACCGCCCGAGTACCGCGACGAAATAGCGGGCGCACGAGGCCTGAGTGGCGGAGCCGGGCGAGCCCGCCGAGCCCCCGCGGCTCCCGTCCTCGTCATCGGCTCGCCCTTCCTGTGGTGGATGCGGGTCGGGGAGCTGCGCGCGGTCCTCGCCCCGGTCGTCGCCGGTACGGGACCTTCGGCGCACCCCGACATAGCCGCGGCCCGCCGTTTCGTACGGGGGCTGGACGCGGCCGTGGCCGTGACCTCCGAGCCCGCCCGCGGCCCCCTGGTCCGCACCGTCCTCGCCGGTGTCGGCTGGGTGACCCGCCTGCTGCTGCGCAGCTGCCGGGGTCATGCGGCCGAGATGGAACGGGGAGTGGCGGCCGCCGCGGCCGAGCGTGCACAGGCTGTGGACTACGGTCTGCGGATCGTCGCCCAGGAACAGGTCGGCCTGGCGTACGCGGGCTGGGACCGGCTGCTGACCCGGGTCGCGTTGCCCGCCTGGCGGATGGGCCGCTGGCCGGCCCGGCTGGACGTGGGTGTCGTCGCGGCCCTCACCGAGCTGTCGCGCCGTGACCGGCTGGCCGAGGGCTTCGCGTCCCGCCTCGGCGAGCGCCCCGCCTGCGACCTGCTCGAAGAGCCCGGTTCGGTGGACGAGGCGGCCTCGCTTCTCGCCGCGCGCCTCTTCCACGGCGGGCCCGCGGAGCCGGGGCCCGACTGGGCGCCGGTGGACTGGCAGGAGTATCCGGACGAGGTCGTCGACCGCACTTGGCGCACCGAAGCGGCCCGGCTGCACCGGGTGCTGGACGCGCTGGGCGTCCGCCACCCCACGGATCCGACCCAGCCCGACCAGGGCGGTCCGACGCTGGCACGCGTGCTCGACCATCTGACCGCACCTGCCACGCCGGCCACGGACGACGCCGACCTCTCCGTCGATCGGCGCGAGGCGTACGGGGAGAGGGCCACGGGCGTGAGCCCGAACGAGACAGAGACGGAGACAGAAGCCGAGGTCGAGACCGAGGTCGAAGAGGAGGTCGGGGAGGACGGCGAGCCCGTGCTCGGGAGTGAGCGGACGGCGGCACTCGCGGCCGGGCTCAGCGCGGAGCTGGCCCATGAGGAGGCGGCGGCGCCGGCCGTCGCGTCCGGGCCGGGCGGGGGTGCGGAGCAGCCGGGCCCCGACTGGTCGTTCTGGGACGACGGGATGCTGCCGCTCTTTCCGCTCCAGCCGCCGCGCAGTGGGCGTGAGCTGTTGGCCGACCATGTCACCGCGATGGTCTGTTGTGCGGCGATGGACACCGCCGGGGCCGCGCCGGGGCTCGACTGGCTCGATGGCCCCGCCCTTCTTGTCGACGGGGTGCGGGCCGCCGATCTGGGGCCGCGGGTCCTGACCCTCGTCGAGGACGGTGACCCGGAACCGCTCCGGGACTGGCTCCGCCAGCTGGGCGTTCGCCCCGAGAAACCGGTCCGCCTGGTCTGACGCCGCCGTCACCACCGTCCGTGCTCCCAGCCGCCGATATCCGCCTCTTCGACCGGAGGACCGCGTTCCGTTCACGTCAATTCGCGACGAACGGTGACGGAGTGCGTGCGTAATGTGATGTGCTGGGACCGATCGCGCGCAGGGCAGAGGCTTACAGAACCGACGGGGGCACGAGGGAGGGGAACAGGCATGGGGTCGGAGCAGATCCGCCGCTGGGAGTCGGGCGCACTCGCGCACGCCGTGACGGACCCCTTCGGCCAGGGCCCCGTTCCCTGGCTCAGGGGCGACGAGCAGTACTTCGACGACACGGGCCATGTCGTCCCGTGGTACATCGATCACATTGATCACGTCGATCAGGCAGGTCGGGCCGGTCAGCCTGGTCAGGCCGGGGGGCCCGGCGGCTCCGCCACCCTCCAGGGCTCCCGCAAGCCCCCCATCCCCCACCCCCGCGCCGGCGGCCCCCGCCCGGCCGACGACGTGCACCGCCAGATCAAGGGCTTCGCCTCCAACGGCGCGGCCGCGCCGGGCGAGGCCATCGACTTCCACGTCACCGTCGACCCGCCCCAGGAATTCAGCGTCGACATCTACCGCATCGGGCACTACGGAGGCGACGGGGCGAGCAAGATCACCACCAGCCCCCGCCTGTCGGGCATCGTCCAGCCGCCGCCCCTCACCGCCGACAGAACCGTCTCCTGTCATCACTGGTGGCTCTCCTGGCGCCTGCAGATCCCGAGCTACTGGAACATCGGCGCGTACGTGGCCGTACTCACCACGGCCGACGGCTACCGCTCCCACGTCCCCTTCACCGTCCGCGACAACCACCCGGCGGACCTCCTCCTTCTGCTCCCGGACATCACCTGGCAGGCGTACAACCTCTACCCGGAGGACGGGCACACCGGCGCCAGCCTCTACCACGCCTGGGACGAGAACGGCCGTCTGCTCGGCGAGTCCGAGGCCGCGACGACGGTCTCCTTCGACCGCCCGTACGCCGGCGCGGGCCTCCCCCTCCACGTCGGCCACGCCTACGACTTCATCCGCTGGGCCGAGCGCTACGGCTACGACATCGCCTACGCCGACGCCCGCGACCTGCACGCCGGCCGCGTCGACCCCACCCGCTACCGCGGCCTGGTCTTCCCGGGGCACGACGAGTACTGGTCGTCGGCCATGCGCCGCACCGTGGAACTCGCCCGCGAAAGCGGCACCTCCCTGGTCTTCCTCTCCGCCAACACCATGTACTGGCAGGTGGAGTTGGCCCCGTCCCCGTCCGGCGTCGCCGACCGCCTGCTGACCTGCCGCAAACGCAGAGGCCCGGGAAGGCCGGCGCTGTGGCGCGAAATCGACCGTCCTGAGCAGCAGCTCATCGGCATCCAGTACGCGGGCAGGGTCCCGGAACCCCACCCCCTGGTCGTGCGCAACGCCGACCACTGGCTGTGGGAGTCGACCGGCGCACACGAGGGCGACGAACTCGCCGGCATGGTCGCGGGCGAGGCCGACCGCTATTTCCCGCGCACCCCGCTGCCCGAGCACCAGGGCCGCATCCTGCTCGCCCACTCCCCCTACCAGGACAGCGAGGGCGCCACCCGCCATCAGGAGACCTCCCTCTACCGGGCTCCCTCCGGTGCCCTGGTCTTCGCGGCCGGGACGTTCGCGTGGTCCCCGGCCCTGGACCGCCCCGGCCACGTCGACGCCCGTGTCCAGCGAGCCACCGCGAACCTCCTCGACCGCATCTGCAAACGCGACTGAGGAACCCCCTGGCCGAAGCCGCTCTCCGGATACGGGAGAATCGAGCCACTTGTCCCACCCGTCGCCCACCACCACCCTATTCGGGCCCTACGGGCGTCCCTTTTTCTTCAACCACGGGGAGGAACCGTGTCCGGATTCGTCGAAAAGCCCGAGCCCCTCCAGGTCCCGGGTCTGGTACATCTGCACACCGGCAAGGTGCGCGACCTGTACCAGAACGAGGCGGGCGACCTCGTGATGATCGCCAGTGACCGTATGTCCGCCTACGACTGGGTGCTGCCCACGGAGATCCCCGACAAGGGCCGGGTCCTCACGCAGCTCTCGCTGTGGTGGTTCGACAAGCTCGCCGACCTGGTCCCCAACCATGTGCTGAGCACCGAGCTCCCGCCGGGCGCCCCCGCCGACTGGGAGGGCCGCACCCTCATCTGCAAGTCCCTGCGGATGACACCGGTCGAGTGCGTCGCGCGCGGCTATCTCACCGGCTCGGGTCTCGTGGAGTACGACGAGTCCCGTACGGTCTGCGGCCTCGCCCTCCCCGAGGGCCTCGTCGACGGCTCGGAACTCCCCGCGCCGATCTTCACCCCCGCCACCAAGGCCGCGGTCGGCGAGCACGACGAGAACGTGTCGTACGAGGAGGTCGCCCGCCAGGTCGGCGCCGAGACGGCGGCCCAGCTGCGCCAGACGACTCTCGCCGTCTACGGCCGTGCCCGTGACATCGCGCGCGAGCGCGGCATCATCCTCGCGGACACCAAGTTCGAGTTCGGCTACGAGGGCGAGACGCTCGTCCTCGCCGACGAGGTGCTGACCCCGGACTCCTCCCGCTTCTGGCCCGCCGACGTGTGGGAGCCGGGCCACGCCCAGCCGTCCTTCGACAAGCAGTTCGTCCGCGACTGGCTGACGTCTCCCGAGTCGGGCTGGGACCGCAGGAGCGAGCAGCCCCCGCCGGCGCTGCCGCAGCACATCGTGGACGCGACCAGCGCCAAGTACATCGAGGCGTACGAGCGCCTGACCGGCATCAGCTGGAGCTGAGGACGCGAAGGAGCACACGAAGAAGCCCCCGGCCCTGAAGGGCCGGGGGCTTCTTTCTCTGAGCGGACGACCAGGTTCGAACTGGCGACCTCAACCTTGGCAAGGTTGCGCTCTACCAACTGAGCTACGTCCGCATGCGCTGTGGTGCGAGGACAACTATACCCAACCTCGCTCCCGTGCGAGACGCACCGCCGCGTGACGGTTCTCCGCCCCGAGTTTCGAGACGGCCGACGAAAGATAGTTGCGTACCGTTCCCTGGGACAGCGCCGCCCGCTCCGCGATCTCCGCGACGGGCGCCCCGTCGGCGGCGAACTCGAGCACTTCGGCCTCGCGCGCGGTCAGCGGTGAGTCCCCGGCGGAGATCGCGTCCGCGGCCAATTCCGGGTCCACATAACGGTTTCCCGCATGCACGGTACGAATGATCTCCGCGAGCCGCTGTGCGCTCACCGTCTTCGGGACGAACCCGCGCACGCCTGCCGCAAGCGCTCGCTTCAGATGCCCGGGCCGCCCGTGACTCGTCACGATCAGCACCTGACAGCCGGGCAGTTCGGCCCTGAGCGATGTGGCGACCCTCACACCGTCCGCCCCCGGCATCTGCAGATCCAGAACGGCGACATCGGGCTCGTGCGCCAGCGCCATCGCCAGTGCCTCGGGCCCGGTAGCGGCCTCGGCGACCACCACGAGGTCGTCCTCCAGTCCCAGCAGCGCGGCGAGCGCACCCCTGATCAGGTGCTCGTCGTCGGCGAGCAACAGCCGTACGGGAGGTGCGAATGGGACGGGTGGGACAGATGAGGTGGATGGGGTGGACGAGGTGGGAGGAGTGAACGTCATGAAGTGACCTCGCTCACGGGGCGGGGGGCGGGTCGGGGCGACTCACCCGGTTCCGCGTCCGGAGCCCGTTCCGGGACCGAGTCGGGGGGCAGCGGCACCTCGGCGGTCAGGCGGAACAGGTCATCCCCGGCAGGCCCGGCCCGAAGCACCCCGTCCACCTCCCTGAGCCGCTCCCGCAGCCCGGCGAGCCCGGACCCCCTTCCCGGCTCGGCGGTATCGGCATCGGTACGGGAACCGGTACCGATACCCGGCGCTCCGTCGTTCTCGACGGTTAGGGTCACCCGGCCCTCCGACACTCGCAGGGACACCGCGCACCTTCCGGCGTCCCCGTGCCGCAGCACGTTCGTCGTCGCCTCCCGTACGACCCAGCCGAGCGCGGACTGGATCTCCGCGGGCAGTCCGGTCACCGGGCCGCTGACCTCGCAGTCGATGCCGGCGGCCGTCAACACGCCCTGGGCTCCCGCGAGTTCGGTCCGCAGATCGGCCTCGCGGTAGCCGCGTACGACCTCGCGGACCTCTCGCTGTGTCTCCCGCGCTATCCGCTGGACCTCGATCATCTGCTCCACGGCCTCCGGCCGTCCGCGCCGGGCCAGTTGCACGGCGAGCTCGCTCTTCAGCGCGACCACCGCCAGGTTGCGGCCCATCACGTCGTGCAGATCGCGCCCGAAGCGCAGCCGTTCCTCGGCGACGGCGAGCCGGGCCCGGGTCTCGCGGGCCTCGTCGAGTTCGTAGACGGCGTTCAGCAGCCAGACGGAGAAGGCGGAGGTGAAGGTGAAGAAACCGGCGGCGAGGACGACCGCACCGGCGGCGACGGCGGCGCCGGGTGCCGAGACACCCGCCGGGACGGCCACGGCGCCGGCGCCCAGGGCGGCGCCGAGCACCCTGTACACCATGCGTCGCCACTCCCGCACCGCGAGCGCCAGGGTGCCGGTCCCGAACGACAGGACGCCGACGAACACCGTGCCCGCCGCCGCCCCGTTGTCCGCGCCGCGCGGGCCGTGCAGCGCGACCACCAGGCTCACGACGGCGATGACCACGGTGGCGGTGCCCAGTGCCCAGAGCAGCCGTACCGGCAGGGGGCGGCGGCCGCGGGTCCAGTCCAGGGTCAGCGAGGTGGTCACCGCGGCGAGCGCGGCGTGCGCGCTCACCAGCAGGAACAGGATCCAG
Organism: Streptomyces sp. NPDC096311; assembly: GCF_044763085.1. Classification (NCBI taxonomy): domain Bacteria; kingdom Bacillati; phylum Actinomycetota; class Actinomycetes; order Kitasatosporales; family Streptomycetaceae; genus Streptomyces; species Streptomyces sp. NPDC096311. Next base: position 101,291 of record NZ_JBIWFN010000027.1, on the reverse strand, counting down.
TTCACCGGGGCGGGCACGTATCCGAAGGCCGGCAGCGCGAAGGTGGCGACCTCGATGAACGGGAGGGTGTGGAACGACCACCGTGTGTACGTCTCGACCTTCGCCGGCGTGCTCTTGCCGCGCCACCAGCCACCGCGCCCGCCCATGCCCATCACCACGTCCCTGGTCAACGCCGCGGCTCCCAGCGGAACCACCGCCGTACAGCAAACACCGCGAGCACGATCCAGGCCACCGCCGTCCCGAGCGCGCCCAGGGTGTCGTGCGCGGAGAGGTCGCCGGTCCAGCCGCCGCGTATCAGCGCGATCACCGGGGTCAGGGGCAGCAGTTCGCAGGCCGAGGCCAGCTGGTCCGGCATGACCTGGAGGGGGATGAAGCTGCCGGAGCCGAGCAGCGACACGAGTATCAAGGGCATGGCGGCGACCTGGGCGCCCTCCACGCTCTTGCTGAGGTTCGCCGTGATCGCCGCGAGCGGGGGCCACATCGCCAGGCCCAGGAGCAGCCCCAGGACGGCGAGGTGGGGTGCCGGTGGCGCCCCGACGTCCAGCAGCGCGGCGCACGCGACCGTCAGGACCAGGCACTGCACCAGGCCGATCGCGACCGAGGGCAGGGCCGCACCCGCGAGGATCTCCGCGTCCCGCAGTTCCCCGGTGCGCAGCCGTTTGAGGACGAGCTCCTCGCGGCGGGCCGCGTACACGCTCACCAGCGTGCTGTAGACCGCGAAGAGGAGTGCGAGGCCGATGGAGGACGGCAGGACGACCGAGCCGACCGAGAGCCCGGCGCCTTTCAGGTCCATCTGGTCGACCGTCGAGCGGAGGCTGAACGGCAAGGTCAGCGGCACGAACAAGGCGGCGGCGAGGGTCGCCTTCGAGCGGCCCAGCAGGGTCAGTTCGGCGCGCGCCAGGGCGGCCATCCGCCCCGCGGCCGTCGTCGTACCCGTACCCGCATCAGTAGCGGTTTGCCCAGTCGTCGGGACTGTCGCGCTCATGCCACCGTCCCCCTCTCCTGCTCCCGCACACCCGAGCCCCGCGTATCCGCGCCCCGCGCACCCTGCGCATCCGTGCCCCGTACATCCGTGCCCCGTACATCCGCGTCCCGCGCACCCGCACCCCGGCCCGCGGCGTCCCGCGCTATCCGCAGGAACGCCTCCTCCAGTGAGGCCGACCGCACATCGAGCCCCCGCAGCTCGACCTGCTTCTGGTGGGCCCACACCAGCAGTGCGGTGGCGGAGCGCTGGAGTTCGTCGGTGCGCAGCCTGACGGCACGGCCCGCCGTCTCGTGGTCGGTCACGCCGAGTCCGGCGAGCGGGGGCAGATCTCCGAGGAAGTAGCCGTCGGGCAGTTCGAAGGAGATCCGGGACGGTGCGGACGCGGTCACCTCGGCAGGCGTGCCGGAGGCCGCGATGTGCCCTTCGTGTAGGATCGCGAGCCGGTCGGCCAGCTCCTCCGCCTCCTGCAGGTAGTGCGTGGTCAGCACCACGGTCGTACCGCCGTCGCGCAGCTCGCGCACCAAGTCCCAGGTGTCCCGGCGCCCTTCGGCGTCCAGGCCGGTCGTCGGCTCGTCGAGGAAGAGGACCTCGGGGCGGCCGAGGAGCGCGAGGGCCAGGTCCAGGCGCCGTTTCTCGCCCCCGGACAGCTGCTTCACCCGTACCCCGGACCGCCGGGTGAGCCCGACCATCCCCAGGGCCTGAGCGGTCGGCCGGGCTCCGCTCGTGCAGCCCGCCCACATCCGTACGGTCTCCGCGACCGTCAGTTCGGAGGGGAAGCCGCCCTCCTGCAGCATCACGCCGATCCGGGGCCGGACGGCCGCGCGCTCCTCGTACGGATCGTGTCCGAGGACCCGCACCCGGCCGCCCGCCGGAGGGGCGAGGCCCTCCAGCAGCTCGACGGTGGAGGTCTTGCCGGCGCCGTTGGTCCCCAGCAGCGCGAAGAGCTCACCGCGGCCCACGGAGAAGGTGACTCCGCGCACGGCCTCGAAATCTCCGCCGGCTCCCCGGTCTCCCCCGTACACGCGCCGCAGATCAGTGACCTCGATCACGTCATCTTGCTCGTTCGTGTTCATGAAATCAGCGTCCCCGCGGACGGGACCCGACAGCAGTGCGCCGTGTCATCACTCCGCATGACAAATGTCAGGGGACGCTCGTCCGCACACACGAGAAAGACCCCGGTCGATGACCGGGGTCTTTGCTTCCTGGAGCGGACGACGAGGCTCGAACTCGCGACCTCAACCTTGGCAAGGTTGCGCTCTACCAACTGAGCTACGTCCGCATTGCCTCCGACCAGCTTTCACCGGTCGGTGCGAGCACCACCCTACCTGATCCACAACAGTGATCGGTAAGGGTTGCAGAGCGGGTGACAGGAATTGCACACTGCGCCTTCCCCCTGGAAGGGGGATGTTCTGCTACTGAACTACACCCGCATGACTCCTCGGGGTCCGGCTTTTCGGCCTTGCCCCTCGGCGTGCTCCAGACTCTAGCTGATCAGCAGGGGGTCAGCGCAAGTCGGTTGTGCGCGGGGGCGGATGGCCGGCCGGAGCGGGACCCCGGCGAGCCATCCGGCGGACCCTCGGACTCAGTGCGCCTCGGCGAACGCCTCGTAGACCTTCTTGGGGATGCGGCCGCGCGGGGGGACGTCCAGCTTGTTGGAGCGGGCCCAGGCGCGGACGGCGGCCGGGTCGGGGGTCAACGCGGTGTGCGTGTACGCCTTCCCGGACTTCGACTGCTTGCGGCCGGCCTCGAGGTAGGGCGCGAGCACCTTACGCAGTTTCTTGGCATTGGCTGGATTGAGGTCGATCTCGTACGACTTGCCGTCGAGTCCGAAGGCGATCGTCTCCGCCGCTTCCGAGCCGTCGATGTCGTCAAAGAGAGTGACTACGACACGCTGCGCCACGAATATCGGTCCCTTCGTGCGGCACCTCTGCGATCGCCCCCCATGACGTGCGTGGACGTCACGGAGTTGTCGGGGAGATGTCGACTGTCCGGCTGTTATTGGGCAAAGTATCGGCTATTGCCAATTCCTTTGTACAGTGCCGGGCATTGCATTGTGAAGCCCGACTAAAACCTTCCGCGTGTCCGAAGGTAATGGGGCCCAGCCGCTCTTCTGCGATTTTTCCCAGGATTTTCCGTACGTGCCCCCGCGTCGATGCGGGATCGTGATCGGGCTCACGTAGGATTCTACGAATCTACGCGAGTAGAAATTTTGTGCGGGTAGTCTGAAGCGACCTGCTCAGCACCACACACCGGGAGTGCCAGTGGCACGCGTCGTAGTCGACGTCATGCTCAAGCCGGAGATCCTCGACCCCCAGGGCCAGGCGGTGCAGCGTGCACTGCCGCGCCTCGGTTTCGACGGTGTCTCCGACGTACGTCAGGGAAAGCGATTCGAACTGGAAGTGGACGGACCGGTGGACGACGCCGCGCTCGCCCGCATCCATGAACTGGCGGAATCCTTCCTCGCCAACACCGTGATCGAGGACTTCACCGTCAAGGTCGAGGAAGTCGCGGAGGCAGGAAAGTGACCGCTCGTATTGGAGTCGTCACCTTTCCGGGCAGCCTCGACGACCGGGACACGCAGCGTGCGATCAAGCTCGCCGGTGCCGAACCCGTCGCCCTCTGGCACAAGGACAAGGACCTCAAGCAGGTCGACGCCGTGGTGCTGCCCGGCGGTTTCTCGTACGGCGACTATCTCCGGGCCGGTGCCATCTCGCGCTTCTCGCCCGTGATGGAGACCGTGATCGAGCAGGCGAAGTCCGGAATGCCCGTCCTCGGCATCTGCAACGGCTTCCAGGTCCTCACCGAGGCGCACCTCCTCCCCGGCGCGATGCTCGGCAACAACCACCTCCACTTCATCTGCCGCGACCAGAAGCTGCGGGTGGAGAACGCGGAGACGTCCTGGACGGCCGACTACGAGTCCGGCCAGGAGATCCACATCCCGCTGAAGAACATGGACGGGCGGTACGTCGCCGACGCGCACACGCTCGACATGCTGGAGGCGGAGGGCCGGGTCGCGTTCCGCTATGTGGACGTCAACCCGAACGGCTCGCTGCGCGACATCGCCGGCATCACGAACGAGGCGGGCAACGTCGTCGGTCTGATGCCGCACCCGGAGCACGCCGTCGAGCCCCTCGTCGGCTCCGGCCGCACCGACGGCCTCCCCTTCTTCACCTCGATCCTCAAGAAGCTGGTCACCGCATGAGCCGCACGCCTCTGGACACGGTCGAGAACGCGGCCGCGACCCCCGACGTCGAGCTGCCCTGGGCCGAACTGGGCCTGAAGAAGGACGAGTACGAGCGGGTCGTCGAGATCCTCGGCCGCCGCCCGACCGGCGCCGAGCTCGCCATGTACTCCGTCATGTGGTCCGAGCACTGCTCGTACAAGTCCTCGAAGGTCCACCTCCGCCAGTTCGGCGAGAAGGCCCCGCAGTCCGACGCCCTCCTCGTCGGCATCGGCGAGAACGCCGGTGTCGTCGACGTCGGCCAGGGCTACGCCGTCACCTTCAAGGTCGAGTCGCACAACCACCCGTCGTACGTCGAGCCCTACCAGGGCGCGGCCACCGGCGTCGGCGGCATCGTGCGCGACATCATCGCGATGGGTGCCCGCCCGGTCGCCGTCGTCGACCCGCTGCGCTTCGGCGCCGCGGACCACCCCGACACCAAGCGCGTCCTGCCGGGCGTCGTCGCCGGCATCGGCGGCTACGGCAACTGCCTGGGCCTGCCCAACATCGGCGGCGAGGTCGTCTTCGACGCCTGCTACCAGGGCAACCCCCTCGTCAACGCCGGAGCCATCGGCGTCATGAAGCACGAGGACATCCACCTCGCGAAGGCGTCCGGCGCGGGCAACAAGGTCATCCTCTACGGGGCCCGCACGGGCGGCGACGGCATCGGTGGCGCCTCCATCCTGGCGAGCGAGACCTTCGACGACGCCAAGCCGTCGAAGCGCCCCGCCGTCCAGGTCGGCGACCCCTTCCAGGAGAAGCTGCTCATCGAGTGCACGCTCGAGGCCTTCGCCGAGAAGCTGGTCGTCGGCATCCAGGACCTCGGCGCGGCCGGTCTGTCCTGCGCCACCTCCGAGCTGGCCTCCAACGGCTCCGGCGGCATGCGCGTCACCCTGGACGACGTACCCCTGCGGGACTCGACCCTCTCTCCCGAGGAAATCCTCATGAGCGAGTCGCAGGAACGCATGTGCGCGGTCGTCGAGCCGGAGAAGGTCGACCGGTTCCTGGAGATCTGCGACAAGTGGGACGTCATCGCCACGGTGATCGGTGAGGTGACGGACGGCGATCGCCTCGAGATCTTCTGGCACGGCGGCAAGATCGTCGATGTCGACCCGCGCACGGTCGCGCACGACGGCCCGGTCTACGAGCGCCCCTACGCCCGCCCCGCGTGGCAGGACGCCCTCCAGGCCGACGACGCGAACAAGCTGCCGCGCCCGGCGACGAGCGAGGAGCTCAAGGACCAGGTCCTCAAGCTCGTGAGCTCGCCGAACCAGGCCTCCAAGTCCTGGATCACCTCCCAGTACGACCACTTCGTGCAGGGCAACACGGTGCTGGCGCAGCCCGAGGACTCGGGCATGATCCGCATCGACGAGGAGACCGGACTCGGCGTCGCCATCGCCACGGACGGCAACGGCCGCTACGCGAAGCTCGACCCGTACGCGGGTGCGCAGCTGGCGCTCGCCGAGGCCTACCGCAACGTCGCGACGACCGGCGCCAAGCCGCTCGCCGTCTCCGACTGCCTGAACTTCGGCTCGCCCGAGGACCCGGCCGTCATGTGGCAGTTCGCCGAGGCCGTCCGCGGTCTCGCCGACGCCTGCCTGCAGCTGGGCACCCCGGTGACCGGCGGCAACGTCTCGCTCTACAACCAGACGGGCGAGGCCGCCATCCACCCGACGCCGGTCGTGGCCGTGCTGGGTGTCATCGACGACGTCGCCCGCCGCACGCCGGTCGCCTTCCAGGAAGAGGGCCAGCTCCTCTACCTGCTCGGTGACACCCGTGAGGAGTTCGGCGGTTCGGCCTGGTCCCAGGTCGTCCACGACCACCTCGGCGGCCTGCCCCCGAAGGTCGACCTGGAGCGCGAACGTCTCCTCGGCGAGATCCTCATCTCCGCCTCCCGCGACGGCATGGTCGACTCGGCGCACGACCTGTCCGACGGCGGTCTGATCCAGGCCGTGGTCGAGTCGGCGCTGCTCGGCGGCAAGGGCGCCCGGCTGGTCGTCCCCGACGGTCTCGACGCCTTCACCTTCCTCTTCTCGGAGTCGGCGGGCCGCGCGGTCGTCGCCGTCCCGCGCTCGGAGGAGCTCCGCTTCAACGACATGTGCGGTGCGCGGGGTCTGCCCGTCACCCGCATCGGTGTCGTGGACTCGGACGCGGTCGAGGTCCAGGGCGAGTTCGCACTCTCCCTGGCTGAGCTGCGCGAGGCGCACGAGGGGACCATCCCGGCGCTGCTCGCGTAAGCGGTCGTACGACGCCGACGGCCCCGACCGTTTCGACGGTCGGGGCCGTCGTCATGCCGCAACGGGCTCGGTCTGCCGGGGCGGGGCCGCGGCGCCCTACGTGTCACCGGCCTCCCACGAGCCGGCCGAACCCGGCGCAGGGCCGGCAGGAGCGCGCCAAGCGTGACGTTCCTGGACGGACATCGACTTCTTCACGTCCTCCGCCGGACAGGCCCTAGGCTCGCCCCATGCCGCCGGCCAGGAAACGCACCCGTACCTATGACCCCGCCAAGATCCGTGTGGCCGTGCTCGCGCAGTTCGGGAACGTGCGGCGCGGCGTCCACACCCTGACCGAGGAGCAGTTGGCGCGGCCCGCGCGGCTCGGGGACTGGAGTGTGCGGGAGCTGGCCGCGCACCTCACGATGGCGGTCGAGACCGTGAGCCGCAACCTCGACCGGCCCGAGCCCGGCGCGAAGGAACTCACGCTGCTGGAATGGCCGTTCGCGACGGCGGCACGCGCCGTGGACATCGCCGACGGCACCCGGGAACTCGCCCGCGACAACCCCGACCTCGACGCGCTCTACGCGCGCGTCGAACAGCGGATCACCGAGCGCCTGGCCACGGCCCCGGACGACCGGCTGCTCGCCGCGCGCACCGGCGCGATGACCCTCGCCGACTATCTCGTCACCCGCACGGTCGAACTCGTCGTGCACACGGACGACCTGAACCGCGCCGCCGGCACCGACATCCCCCTCGACCGCCAGGCCCTCGCCGCCTGCACCCGGCTGCTCGCCGACGCGCTCGCCGTGAAGGCGCCCGGCGCGTCGACGGAGGTGCGGATCCCGCCGTACGCCGTCGTGCAGTGCGTGGAGGGCCCCCGGCACACCCGGGGCACACCGCCGAACGTCGTGGAGACCGACCCGCTGACCTGGATCCGGCTGGCGACGGGACGTACGGAGTGGAAGACCGCGCTGGACGAGGCGAAGGTCAGCGCGAGCGGTGAGCGGGCCGACCTCGGCGGCCTGCTGCCCTTGATGGGCTGACCCCACCCGGCGGCTCAACCCGCTGACCTCACCGGCTGATCCCACCCGTCGACTCCGCCGGTTGGAGCCACCCGTCGACTCCACCGGCTGGCTCCACCCGCTGTCCTCACCGGCTGGAGCCACCCGTCGACTTCA
>NZ_JBIWFN010000027.1:0-93593 GCF_044763085.1 Streptomyces sp. NPDC096311 | reverse complement strand
ACCGGCTGGCTCCACCCGCTGTCCTCACCTGCTGATCCCACCCGGCGGCTCCACCGGCTGGCTCCACCCGCTGTCCTCACCTGCTGATCCCACCCGGCGGCTCCACCGGCTGGCTCCACCCGCTGTCCTCACCTGCTGATCCCACCCGCCGACTCCACCCGCCGACTCCACCCGCTGACCCCACCGGCGGAGCCCACCCGCCGACTCCACCGGCGGAGCCCACCCGCACCGCCCCGGAGGGGAACCGGCCACCCCACCCCTCCCGTCACACCGTCATGGACAAGCAGCGACTGACCCTCAGCGTCCTGACCCTGCTTCCGCTCGCCGTGGCCTGTGGCACCGAAACGGGGGGCGGCGGCTCCGTGGGGACCGGATCGTCCCCGGTCACCGGCGTTCACTGGAGCGTCGACACCTTCACCACGCATGGCCGGACCCGGCAGGCGCCGGACAGCGCGTATCTGCGGATCGGCGAAGACGGTCGCGTCAGCGGCAACCTCGGCTGCAACACTTTCGGCTCGACCGTCACCCTCAAGGGTGACCGTGTCGACTTCGGGAAGATCGAGGCGACCGACATGGGCTGCCAGAAGGACCCCATGAGCTTCGAGCAGAGCCTCAGCCGCGCCTACGTCGACAACACGTTCACCAGCGAGGTCAAGGGCGACAAGCTGACGCTCACCACCGACGGCGGCGACCGCGTCAGTCTCACCAAGGAGCCGGACGCACCCCTGTACGGCACGAAGTGGACGGTCACCTCCCTCGGGGACGGTGGCGTGGCCCAGTCCCTTCCCGAAGGGGCCGACGCCCACTTCACCCTCGACAAGGCGAACGGCACCCTTTCCGGACGCCTCGGCTGCAACCAGGTCACCGCCAAGGCCACCGTCCGCGACGGACATATCACCCTCGGCGCCGCCAAGACCACCCGGATGATGTGCGACGGCTCACTCATGGACACCGAGAGGACCTTGCTGGGCCTCTTCGGCAGCACGGTCGTATACGACTTGAACCACCGATCCATCGCGCTGACCAGCACAAACGGAAAAACCGTCCAAGCCGTCGCCGACGAGTGATCCGTCAAAGATCCGTATCCCCAATTCGGACCAGTGGTCGATCTCGCCTACACTCGGTGGCGTGCCACGTGGTGACGGTCGACTCAATCATGATCTGCTCCCCGGCGAGAAAGGCCCCCAGGACGCTTGCGGCGTCTTCGGAGTCTGGGCCCCGGGTGAAGAGGTCGCCAAGCTCACTTACTTCGGGCTGTACGCCCTCCAGCATCGAGGCCAGGAATCCGCGGGTATCGCGGTAAGCAACGGCTCCCAGATCCTCGTCTTCAAGGACATGGGCCTCGTGTCCCAGGTCTTCGACGAGACCTCGCTCGGTTCGCTCCAGGGTCATATCGCGGTCGGTCACGCCCGCTACTCGACCACTGGCGCCTCCGTGTGGGAGAACGCCCAGCCGACGTTCCGTGCCACCGCGCACGGCTCCATCGCGCTCGGCCACAACGGCAACCTCGTCAACACGGCGCAGCTCGCCGAGATGGTCGCCGACCTCCCCAAGCAGGACGGCCGCACCACCCGCGTGGCCGCCACCAACGACACCGACCTGCTCACCGCGCTCCTCGCGGCCCAGGTCGACGACGACGGCAAGCCGCTGACCGTCGAAGAGGCCTCCGCGAAGGTCCTCCCGCAGGTCAAGGGCGCCTTCAGCCTCGTCTTCATGAACGAGCACACCCTGTACGCGGCCCGCGACCCGCAGGGCATCCGCCCGCTGGTCCTCGGCCGACTGGAGCGCGGCTGGGTCGTCGCCTCCGAGTCCGCCGCCCTCGACATCTGCGGCGCGGCCTACGTCCGTGAGATCGAGCCGGGTGAGTTCGTCGCCATCGACGAGAATGGCCTGCGTACGTCCCGATTCGCGGAAGCGAAGCCCAAGGGCTGTGTCTTCGAGTACGTGTACCTGGCCCGCCCGGACACGGACATCGCCGGCCGGAACGTGTACCTCTCGCGCGTCGAGATGGGCCGCAAGCTCGCCAAGGAAGCCCCTGTCGAGGCCGATCTGGTGATAGCGACCCCGGAGTCCGGAACGCCCGCCGCGATCGGTTACGCGGAGGCCAGCGGCATCCCGTTCGGCGCCGGCCTGGTCAAGAACGCGTACGTCGGCCGGACCTTCATCCAGCCTTCACAGACCATCCGTCAGCTGGGCATCCGTCTGAAGCTGAACCCCTTGAAGGAAGTCATCAAGGGCAAGCGCCTGGTCGTCGTCGACGACTCGATCGTGCGCGGCAACACCCAGCGGGCCCTGGTGCGCATGCTCCGCGAGGCGGGTGCGGCGGAAGTCCACATCCGGATCTCCTCTCCCCCCGTGAAGTGGCCCTGCTTCTTCGGCATCGACTTCGCGACCCGCGCCGAACTGATCGCCAACGGCATGACCATCGAGGAGATCGGCACCTCGCTCGGCGCCGACTCCCTCTCGTACATCTCCATCGACGGCATGATCGAGGCGACCACCATCGCCAAGCCGAACCTGTGCCGCGCCTGCTTCGACGGCGAGTACCCGATGGACCTTCCCGACCCCGAGCTGCTCGGCAAGCAGCTCCTGGAGACCGAGCTGGCCGCGGGTCCCGCAGCCACGGCCGCGGCTGACGCCATCCGTCGCCCGTAAGCGCCGCAGAGCCCCGTTTCACCAACCCGAAAGATCCCAGGCAATGTCTGCTGTATCTGATCAGTCGACTTCGTCGACGGGCACTGCTTCCGGTGCTTCCTACGCGGCTGCCGGCGTCGACATCGAAGCGGGCGACCGCGCCGTAGAACTGATGAAGGAGTGGGTGAAGAAGACGCAGCGCCCCGAGGTCCTCGGCGGCCTCGGCGGCTTCGCCGGCCTCTTCGACGCCTCCGCCCTCAAGCGTTACGAGCGCCCGCTGCTCGCCTCCGCCACGGACGGCGTGGGCACCAAGGTCGACCTCGCCCGTCGGCTCGGCATGTACGACACCATCGGCCACGACCTGGTCGCCATGGTCATGGACGACATCGTGGTGTGCGGCGCCGAGCCGCTCTTCATGACCGACTACATCTGCGTCGGCAAGGTCCACCCGGAGCGCGTGGCGGCCATCGTGAAGGGCATCGCCGAGGGCTGTGTGCTCGCGGGCTGCGCCCTGGTGGGCGGCGAGACGGCCGAACACCCTGGCCTGCTCGGTCCGGACGACTTCGACGTCGCGGGCGCCGGTACGGGCGTGGTGGAGGCCGAGCGGCTGCTCGGCCCGGATCGTATCCGTACGGGTGACGCGGTGATCGCCATGGCGGCCTCCGGTCTTCACTCGAACGGGTACTCGCTCGTCCGGCACGTCCTCTTCGACCGGGCGAACCTCAGCCTGGACCAGCACATCGAGGAGTTCGGCCGCTCGCTCGGCGAGGAGCTCCTGGAGCCCACCAAGATCTACTCGCTGGACTGCCTGGCGCTGACGAGGACCACCGAGGTGCACGCGTTCAGCCACATCACCGGCGGCGGGCTCGCGGCCAACCTGGCCCGGGTGATCCCGGACGGGCTGCACGCGATCGTGGACCGCGAGACCTGGACGCCGGCCCCGGTCTTCGACCTCGTCGGCAGGACGGGCGAGGTCGAGCGTCTGGAGCTGGAGAAGACGCTGAACATGGGCGTGGGCATGATCGCGATCGTCCCCGAGGAATCGGCGGACGCGGCGCTGGCCACCCTCGCGGACCGCGGCGTGGACGCCTGGATCGCCGGTGAGATCACCGAGCGCGGCGATCACGCGACGGGCGCGGCCCTGATCGGCGACTACGCGAGCTGAGGCCCTCGGGGCAGCACAAAACCCGGTCCGGCGTTGAGGCCCCGGACCGGGTGAAGTGCGGTTGCTACGAGAAATCCGCCAACAGAGATCTGCTCACCGCTACAGCTACGAGAGATCGCGGAAACCGCGAGGGACGCTGGTGCGTCAAGCGCCGCGACGTTGAGACTGTGGACCGGACTCGTCCTCATCCTCATCGTCGTCGTTGTAGAGATCCGCGTACTGGGCGTACGGGTCGTCTTCCTCGTCGTCGTCCTCGAACGGCTCGCCATTCGGCGGCTGGCTCGAAGTCGAAGCGCCCAGCTCATTGGCCAGACGCGAGAGGTCAGTCCCGCCGCTGCTGTACTTCAGCTGGCGGGCGACCTTCGTCTGCTTGGCCTTTGCCCGGCCGCGCCCCATGGCTCGACCCCCTCGGATACGGGGCTCGGTGGCCCCAGAGTCTTGACACGCGTTCATGATCTGGAACGGGCTCTCCGTGGAGAGACCGGTCCGTAGGGCTTCCACGGTACCTGAGCCCGCGCCCATACGGTACGTCGCCCGCAGGACGCGCCTTGGCCCAGAACCTGCGAGGTGCCCTGTCCTCGCTGGTCAACCGCGATTTTAACCTCTTCTTGGCGGACGACCCGCCGACGGGAGTGAGAGTTCTCTCGAAGTGTCCCCTCGGCGGGTCCCTGACAAGCGTCGAGACGCACGCGGAATGCGACGGAATGGAGGGTTCCGTTATCCGCGGCGGCGCGCCTCCGCCATCCGCTGCTCGGCGATCCGGTCGGCCGCGGCGGCCGGCGGAATCCCGTCCTCCTTCGCACGTGCGAATATGGCCAGCGTGGTGTCGAAGATCTTCGTGGCCTTCGCCTTGCACCGGTCGAAGTCGAAGCCGTGCAGCTCGTCGGCGACCTGGATGACACCGCCCGCGTTCACCACGTAGTCGGGCGCGTAGAGGATCCCGCGGTCCGCGAGGTCCTTCTCGACACCCGGATGCGCGAGCTGGTTGTTGGCGGCGCCGCACACGATCCGCGCGGTGAGCACCGGCACGGACGCGTCGTTCAGCGCCCCGCCCAGCGCACAGGGGGCGTAGATGTCCAGGCCCTCGGTGCGGATCAGCGCCTCGGTGTCCGTGGCGGCCGTGACGCCCGTCGGGTGCTTGTCCAGGATCCGCCGTACGGACTCGTCGCGTACGTCCGTGATCACGACCTCGGCGCCGTCCTGGCGTAGATGGTCCACCAGGTGGTGGCCCACCTTGCCGACGCCCGCGATGCCGACCTTGCGGCCGCGCAGCGTCGGGTCGCCCCACAGGTGCTGGGCACTGGCCCGCATGCCCTGGAAGACCCCGTAGGCGGTCAGGACCGAGGAGTCGCCGGCGCCGCCGTTCTCGGGCGAGCGGCCCGTCGTCCAGCGGCACTCGCGCGCCACGACGTCCATGTCGGAGACGTACGTACCGACGTCGCACGCGGTGACGTAGCGCCCGCCGAGCGAGGCCACGAACCGGCCGTAGGCGAGGAGCAGGGCCTCGCTCTTGATCTGCTCGGGGTCCCCGATGATCACGGCCTTGCCGCCGCCGTGGTCGAGACCGGCCATGGCGTTCTTGTACGACATCCCGCGCGAGAGGTTCAGCGCGTCGGCGACGGCCTCCTCCTCGTTCGCGTACGGATAGAAACGCGTCCCGCCCAGGGCGGGGCCCAGAGCGGTGGAGTGGATGGCGATGACGGCCTTGAGGCCGCTGGCCCGGTCCTGGCAGAGCACGACTTGCTCATGACCCCCCTGGTCCGAATGGAACAGGGTGTGCAGGACGCCGTCGGTTACGTCGGTCACGGTGGTGACTCCCAGGTAAGTAGCGGCGGTTGTGGACGGTGCCCGTGCGGATGGCGGGCTTCCGTGGGCATGAGATTAGAGCCTGTGCCCGGTCGCCATCCGCGCAGTGTTCAGGATCACCTCCTCCTGGAGTACGTTTCCGCACGGTCGTGGGACGATTTGCAGTGATTTCCCGGTCGCCCGCGTGCCGCTCGCCCGGGATCCAGCCCGGGTTTCGTGTCCGGTCCGTTGGGGAGGGAGCAGGGGTGCCCAAGGTGTCCTCGGTGATCGTCCCGTACGCGTCCTATCTGCGCGTGTACGAACCGCTGGCCGCCTTCCCGGAGCCTGAGCGGACCCACTGGGCGCGTTACGCACGGCGCGCCGAGCGCCCGTCGTACCAGGACGAGTTGCGCCGCTCCCTGGCCGACCTGCTGCCCACCCCGCCGATCCCCGTGCCGGTGCACGAGAGCGCGGACGCGTTCGTGCTGAGCGTCGACGGGGTGCTCTGCGTCTGTCCCTGGCGCACCCGGCTGCGCGGCTGGCAGGCGCTGGAGGAGCTGGCCGACGAACTTCCCGTGTCCGTCCTGGACGCGGTCCTGCCGCCGCTCGTACGCCGCCAGACGGCCCTCGACTACGAGCGCTGGCTGGCCCGCAACCCCGACGCCCGCCCCTGGATCCGCACCTCGACCTGGCAGGTGCCGCTGAACTGGTTCGTGCTCGTCACCGACGAGGAGCGGCGGTACGAGAAGGGGGCGGGCGGCGACGGAGCCGCGCCCTCGCTGCGCTACCGGACGCCGATGGTGCAGGCGCGGCGGCGGACGGCACGCGCTCTGAAGACCCTGCGGGACACCCTGGACGAGGGACCCCTCATCGACGGTCTGGTGGACGTGGGGCGCTGGCTGGAGGAGTTCCATCCGCGCTCGCTGGTCGAGCTGGACTACGGCGGGCTCGTGCACGCCCTGCCGGCCGGGCACCTCGAGGACGACCACTCGGCGGCCGACGTCGCCGAGGGCATCGAGGCGCTGCGGCACGGGGACGGGGCGGCGGCGGGAGAGGCGTACGGGCGGCTCGTGGAGCGCTGGCGCTCGGTCCGGGACCGGCGTTCGGCGAACTGAGGGGCGTCCAGGGTCTTTGGGCCCGCGGGGCGCGTGGGTCCTGTGTGTCGCGTGGGTTCTGTGGGTTCTGTGGGACCGGTGCGTTCTGTGGGGTGTCTGAGTGCCTCGGGACGTTTGAGCGCCTCGGTACGGCTGGAGCGGGTTTGCCGCACGAGAAGTGTGATGTGCTTCTCACTGGTGTTCGCCCGAACTGACGTATGGTCCTCGCACGCTGAAGAACCCTCACTGCGGGAGAAGACCACGCAGGCCGGGACCTAGGTCCCGATCCGGTCTTTTGTGTCAACGATGTGTCAAGCGTGACGTATGGCACTTACCTGGCTCTTGCATCGCTTGCCCTTCCTCGTGCCAAAATAGGACAAGGAGCCCGGGGGAGGGCTCCATCCGTCCATGTTCGGACGGGAATCTCGGTATTGCGCGCTATGGGGGGTCTGACGACTCCTGATCGCCCTGTGACTGATCGTCACAGTGGCGTGACTGTCCGCTATGGCATGGTCCATCGGCTTCCGTCGCTGATGAACACCTGGGAGGGCAATTCCATCGGTTTGGCCGACGCGGCTGGACGGATGGTGTAGTTGTAGTGCCGAGGACAAGCCGTTCGTCCTATAACCGACTCGACTCGCGTCCGCCATTTCGGGCAACGCGGGTCAAGGTGCAGAATTTAGAGGAAAGAACCGAGAAGGTTCGGTTCTCCCGAGGAGGCCGCTCATGACCGCTCGCACCCCTGATGCCGAGCCGCTGCTGACCCCGGCTGAGGTCGCCACGATGTTCCGCGTCGACCCCAAGACGGTCACGCGGTGGGCGAAGGCCGGCAAGCTCACATCCATCCGCACGCTCGGCGGGCACCGCCGCTACCGCGAGGCTGAGGTCCGCGCGCTACTCGCGGGTATCCCGCAGCAGCGCAGCGAAGCCTGAACAATCGCATAACCGGGCAATTCGGCGGGTCCCCCAACCTGTCAAGACGCCCGAACCACAGCTCCAAGCGACGCGGGTCCTGCCCCAACAGGGCTCACGCCCGACCCAGTTACACATGCGACAAGGGTGCGTCGTCGATCGCGCTGGACTCCGCCGGGTCCAGCGCGATTTTTTTTATGCCCTGCTCAGGTGCCGAAGGGGCTCGGGTGTGGGCCGTGCGGTGGGCCTGTGAGCGGCCTTGTCGGAGTCTGGGGAGGGCTGTCGGATCTCCTGTGGGAGCCCTCGGAGAGTGGTGCAATTGCACATATTAAATTGACCAGTTGTAGGTGGGGTGTAAGTTCCGCACTTCTGAAAACTTATGCGGTGACACCCGTCACATGCCAGAGTCCTTGTTGCCTGAGACGCGTCTGCGCTAAAGGAGTTGGGCGGATGTTCCCTCCCGCGCGAGGTCACGCATGGGAGGAGGTTTCGTCCTCGGCCGCCATCTCGTCCTCCTCGCCGTGCGCGGAGGGCTCCATGGCCAGTCTCAGGAGCTGATGGCAGATCGGGCAGTGCCGCGTCAGATGGCGGTACCCGGAGGCGGCCGACAGATGGGCGCGGAGCAGCGCGCGCGTCTCGTGCCGAGCGGACGCCGCCATGAACCACCTCCGGGAGGTCGAGTGCCCTGGATTCCGGGGTACCCGCCGAATGTGACGGCGTCAAGGTGCGGGGAGCTCCGCCGGTGGGGGCGGGACTGCGTCCGGCGTTCGGTGGGAGGGCCTGGGGGGGCGGCCGTGTGGAGGTGGGGGCGCGTGAAGGGGCGTACGCGGCGCTCGGAGTCTGCGGATGCGCGCCCAGGGGCCCGAGCGTGCGCTGCCGGGCGCTCGGTCCGCGCGGGGTGGTTCGCGCGCGGGTGGGTCGGGAGTCCAGAGGCGCGAGGGGTCCGTGAGTTCGTACGGCCGCGCGGAGCGTGTACGCACGAGAGCCCGGGTCCGAAGACCCGGGCTCTCGTATCTCTTGCGGTCCTGACGGGATTTGAACCCGCGGCCTCCACCTTGACAGGGTGGCGAGCACTCCAAACTGCTCCACAGGACCAGGTTTCGCAGTCACTTTCTTGCGCTGTGCTGCGAGAAGAGACTGTACAGGAGGGTGAGCCCGGGGTCGAACTCACCCACCGTGCAGGTCCGGTTACGGCACCGCCGCGTCGATCGCCTTCACGATGCGCTTGTCGGAGACGGGGTACGCCGTGCCGAGCGCGTGGGCGAAATAGCTGACCCGGAGCTCCTCGATCATCCAGCGGATGTCCAGGACCGATGAAGGGATCGGCCGGCCCTGCGGCATCTGCTCCAGGAGCCACGCGTATTCGTCCTGCATCTCGTGGACCTTCTCCATGCGGGTGGTGTCCCGCTGGACGCCGGTCGGCATCTGCTGCAGGCGGCGGTCGGCGGCGACCAGATAGCGCATCAGGTCCGGGAGCCTGCGCAGCCCGGTCGCCGTGACGAAGCCGGGCTTCACCAGGGCGTTCAGCTGCGTCCGTACGTCCGTGAGGTTGGCCAGCAGGGTGGGGCTGCCGGTGGCCTTCAGACGGCGCTCACAGGCCTGCCAGGCGGCGAGGACCTGCTGCACCTGGCCCACCGTCCGGACCGTCGTGTCGACGATCTCGGCGCGCACCTTGTCATACAGCTTCCGGTACGACTCCTCGTCCCACGCCGGGCCCCCGAAGTCGCCGATCAGCTTGTCCGCCGCCGCCGTCGCGCAGTCGTCGAACAGGGCCTGCACGGAGCCGTGCGGGTTGGCGGACAGGGCGAGCTTCTGGGCGTTGGTGAGCTTGTCCGAGGCGAACTTGGCAGGGTTCACCGGGATGTTGCGCAGGATCAGCCGCCGGGTGCCCGTCCACATGGCCTGCGCTTGCTCGGCCTCCGTGTCGAAGAGACGTACGGAGACGGTGTTCGCCGTCGGGCCGTCGTCGACCAGGGCCGGGTAGGCCTTCACCGGCTGACCGGCCCGGCGCGTCTCGAAGACACGCGTCAGCGTGCCGATCGTCCAGTCCGTGAGGCCCGTGCGTTCCAGGGACTCGCCGCCCTCGCGCTCCGCCGTCGCCGCCGCGGCCTGCGAGATCGCCTTGCGTGCCTTCGGTTTCAGCTGGAGCTGGAGGGTCGGGAGGTCCTTGTCCTCAGCCAGTTTGCGGCGCCGCTCGTCGACGATCCGGAAGGTGATCTTCAGGTGGTCGGGGACACGGGGCCAGTCGAAGTCCTCGGCCGTGACCGGCACACCCACCATCCGCTTGAGCTCGCGGGCGAGGGTCGTCGGCAGCGGCTCCTGAAGGGGCACGGCCTGGTCGAGGAACCGCTTCGCGAAGTTCGGGGCGGGGACGTAGTTGCGGCGTATGGGCTTGGGGAGGGAACGGATGAGCTCGGTCACCACCTCTTCGCGCAGACCCGGGATCTGCCAGTCGAAGCCCTCGTCCGTCACCTGGTTCAGGACCTGGAGCGGGATGTGGACCGTCACGCCGTCGGCGTCCGCGCCCGGTTCGAACTGGTAGGTCACCCGGAACTTCAGGCGGCCCTGACGCCACGAGTCGGGGTAGTCGTCCTTGGTGACCGACCCCGCCTTCTCGTTGATGAGCATCGAACGCTCGAAGTCGAGGAGCTCGGGCTCGTCATGGCGCTTGTGCTTCCACCAGGAGTCGAAGTGCGCGCCGGACACGACGTGGGCCGGCACCCGCTGGTCGTAGAAGTCGAACAGCGTCTCGTCGTCGACCAGGATGTCCCGGCGGCGGGCACGGTGCTCCAGCTCCTCGACCTCGGTCAGGAGCTTGCGGTTGTCGGCGAAGAACTTGTGGTGCGTGCGCCAGTCGCCCTCCACGAGGGCGTTGCGGATGAAGAGGTCGCGGCTCGTCTCGGGGTCGATACGACCGTAGTTGACCTTGCGTTGGGCGACGATCGGGACGCCGTAGAGGGTCACCTTCTCGTACGCCATCACGGCCGCCTGGTCCTTCTCCCAGTGCGGTTCGCTGTAGGTGCGCTTGAGGAGGTGCTCCGCCAGGGGTTCGACCCACTCGGGCTCGATCCTGGCGTTCACCCGGGCCCAGAGACGGGAGGTCTCCACCAGCTCGGCCGACATCACGAAACGCGGCGGCTTCTTGAACAGGGCCGAACCCGGGAAGATCGCGAACTTGGCGTTGCGGGCACCGAGGTACTCGTTCTTGCCCGTGCTCCTCCCGCTCTCGCCCCCGGTCTCCTTCACGTCCTTCATGCCGACGTGCGAGAGCAGGCCGGCGAGGAGGGAGACATGGACGCTCTGCTCCGCCGCGTCGTCCTCGTTGAGGTGGATGCCCATCTGCTTGGCGACCGTGCGCAGCTGGGTGTAGATGTCCTGCCACTCGCGGATGCGCAGGAAGTTCAGGTACTCCTGCTTGCACATGCGGCGGAAGGCCGACGAGCCCCGCTCCTTCTGTTGTTCGCGGACGTAACGCCAGAGGTTGAGGAAGGCGAGGAAGTCGCTCGTCTCGTCCCTGAAGCGGGCGTGCTGCTGGTCCGCCTGCGTCTGCTTGTCGGCGGGGCGCTCGCGCGGGTCCTGGATGGAGAGCGCCGCGGCGATCACCATGACCTCGCGCGCACAGCCGTTCTTGTCGGCCTCCAGCACCATGCGGGCCAGCCGGGGGTCGACGGGGAGCTGGGCGAGCTTGCGGCCGGTGTCCGTGAGGCGCTTGCGTACGTCCTTTTCGGACGGGTCGAGCGCGTTCAGTTCCTGGAGGAGCTGGACGCCGTCTCGGATGTTGCGGTGGTCCGGCGGGTCGATGAAGGGGAACTTCTCGATGTCGCCGAGGCCGGCCGCCGTCATCTGGAGGATGACGCTCGCCAGGTTCGTACGGAGGATCTCCGCGTCCGTGAACTCCGGGCGGGTGTTGAAGTCGTCCTCGGAGTACAGGCGGATGCAGATGCCGTCCGACGTACGGCCGCAGCGGCCCTTGCGCTGGTTGGCGCTGGCCTGCGAGACCGGCTCGATGGGCAGGCGCTGGACCTTGGTGCGGTGGCTGTATCTGGAGATACGGGCGTTGCCCGGGTCGATGACGTACTTGATGCCCGGGACGGTGAGCGAGGTCTCGGCGACGTTGGTCGCCAGAACGATCCTGCGGCCGGTGTGGGGCTGGAAGACGCGGTGCTGCTCCGCGTGGGAGAGGCGGGCGTAGAGGGGGAGGACCTCGGTGAAGCGGTACTGCTTCTTGGTGAGTGCGTCCGCCGTGTCGCGGATCTCGCGTTCGCCGGAGAGGAAGACCAGGATGTCGCCCTTGCCCTCGGCCTGCAGTTCCTCGACCGCGTCCGTGATCGCGGTGATCTGGTCGCGGTCGGCGTCGTCGCCGTCCTCCTCGAGGAGCGGGCGGTAGCGGACCTCCACGGGGTACGTACGGCCGCTGACCTCGACGATCGGGGCGTCGCCGAAGTGGCGGGAGAAGCGCTCCGGGTCGATCGTGGCCGATGTGATGACGACCTTGAGGTCCGGGCGCTTGGGGAGCAGCTGGGCGAGGTAGCCGAGCAGGAAGTCGATGTTGAGGGAGCGCTCGTGGGCCTCGTCGATGATGATCGTGTCGTACGCGCGCAGCTCGCGGTCCGTCTGGATCTCGGCGAGCAGGATGCCGTCCGTCATGAGCTTGACGAAGGTGCCGTCCGGGTTCACCTGGTCGGTGAAGCGGACCTTCCAGCCGACGGCCTCGCCCAGGGGGGTGTCCAGTTCCTCCGCCACACGCTCGGCGACCGTGCGGGCGGCGATGCGGCGGGGCTGGGTGTGGCCGATCATGCCGCGGACGCCGCGGCCCAGTTCGAGACAGATCTTGGGGATCTGGGTGGTCTTTCCGGAGCCGGTCTCACCTGCGACGATGACGACCTGGTGGTCGCGTATGGCGTCGGCGATGTCGGACTTCTTCTGGCTGACCGGGAGCTGCTCGGGGTAGGTGACGGCGGGCACACGGGTGCGGCGCTCGGCCATGCGGGCCTCGGCCTTGGTGACCTCCGCGTCGATCTCGGCGAGCACGGCGGCGCGGGCTTCGGGCTTGCGGATCCGGCGCGCGCCCTCGAGCCTGCGGCCGAGCCGGTGCGCGTCGCGCAGGGACAGCTCGGCCAGGCGGGGGGCGAGGTCGCCGAGGACGGGGGCAGGATGCGTAGACATACGCCGTCCAGGATCTCACCTCGCCGAAATTACTGGCGAGTGCTTTATCTCGGGCCCCGTGGGGTGCCTTGCGCGGGTCCGCTGTCCGCGGGTGCCGGGTGCCGGGTGCCGGGTGCCGGGTGCCTGGTATCGGTGGTGGGTGCGCCTGGTGCCGGTGGGTGGGGCGGGGCCGTGGCGGTACGTCGAGCCCGTCGCCGCTGGATCAGACGTGGGCCGGGCATGGGAGCCGCTGCTCGATCCGGACGTAAGCGACGGGCTTGCGACGTACCGCCACGGCCCCTCGCGTCGCAGGGCGGCCTCGCGTCGCAGGGCGGCCTGGCGTTGCAGGGCGGACTCGGGTGGCAGGGCGGCCTCGGGTGGTCGGCGGCCATGGGCTGTGGGTGGTCAGGGGTGCGGGTGGTCAGGGGTGCGGGGGGATGGAGGCGTGGGGGTGGGTGTCTCGGCGGGTGTGGTGGGCGGTGTCGGCGTCTCGGCCGGGGGCGTCGGGGTGCGGTGGGGGGTGCCCTGGGCCATCGCCTGGGCGGTGTTGGAGACGGCCTTGATGCCCAGGTACGCCGTGGTCATGGTGCTGACCGCGGTGAAGGCCGCCGTCAGTACGCCGATGATCACCGACTTGTCGCCGCCCAGGCGCCATACGCCGACGATCGCGACGGCCACGATCGCGAAGTTGCTCAGGACGACCGCCGTCAGCCCGTACAGGGCCCGGTATCGCTCCAGGTCGAGCTCCCTGATCGGCTTCGCCCTGTCCTTGCCCACCCTCACTGGTCCCCCTTGCTCACCACACGACGTCGGTCAGCCAGAACGTAGTGTCCTGCCCGGGGCATGCCAAGCTCGGCTCGCATCGGAGGTACGACGAAGGCCCCGTCCGTAATGGACGGGGCCTTCGTTGTGGTGGCTGGGGCCGGGGTCGAACCGGCGACCTATCGCTTTTCAGGCGATCGCTCGTACCAACTGAGCTACCCAGCCACGAGGTTTCATAGGAAACCTCAGCGGTCCTGACGGGATTTGAACCCGCGGCCTCCACCTTGACAGGGTGGCGAGCACTCCAAACTGCTCCACAGGACCAAGCTGTTGCGTGCGACGCGTAAACAGTGTCGCACACGGTGTTGCGTGCCCCCAACGGGATTCGAACCCGTGCTACCGCCTTGAAAGGGCGGCGTCCTAGGCCGCTAGACGATGAGGGCTATCGGCCCGCCTGGGCGCTTCTCAGCGCGTCGGGGACGTCAGAAGCATATGGGATGGCGGGAGGTATCGCCAAAACGGTTTACGGGGCGGTCGTGGAGGTGGTCGGGGAGGGGGAGGAGGACTGGGGCGCGCCCGGTTGGTTCTCCTTCGGGAGGTGGCGGCTGACCTCGGCCGTCGTCAGGCCCAGGCCGCCCAGTTTGATCTCGTCCCAGGCCTGGAGGTGGCGGGTGTCACGGTCGACGTAGAGGACCGAGGCCTCGATGGGGTCCGGGTACGTGCCCTCGATCGCGCGCAGGCCGCTGCCGCCCGTCGAGCCCTCGACGCGCAGGCGGGTTCCGTACTTCATGACCTCCGTCTGTTCGTGGTGGAGGTGACCGGCCAGGACGAGGGGCACCTCGCCGTCCGTCCCGCGGGCCGCCGACGGCTCGTGGGCGATGGCGATGTCGACGGGGGTGCCTGCCGTGCGCTGGTCGCGGAGGGCGGAGGCCAGGCGGGCGCCGGCCAGATCCTCCGCCGCGCCGCCGCCCGGGGTGACCGAGCGGTCGGGGGTGAACTGGGGGTCGCCGATGCCGGCGAAGCGCAGGCCCGCGACCGTGACCGCGCGGCCGTCGTCCAGGACGTGCACGTTCTTCAGGCGTTGCAGGTAGCGCTGGGTGACGAGGCTGTCGTGGTTGCCGCGCACCCAGATGTAGGGCGCGCCCAGGTCGGGGATGGGGTCCAGGAAGCCGTTCTCGGCCGAGGTTCCGTGGTCCATGGTGTCGCCGGAGTCGACGATCACGTCGATCGCGTACTGCTTCACCAGTGACGCGATGATCTTCCAGCTCGCGGGGTTGAGGTGGATGTCGGAGACGTGCAGGACCCGGATCGTGGACGGGTCGGGCTCGTACGTCGGGAGCGTGGAGGTGACGTCGTACAGCTTCGTCACGTTCGTCACCAGACGCGCCAACTCCTTCTGGTAGACGTCGAATTCACTGACGATGTTGCGGGCGTTGCCGACGAGGGAGGGGGCGGAGGAGAGCAGTCCGGAGAACCTCGGTTCCAGCACCGAATTCGGGTTCCAGGTGGCGAAGGCCGTCGCGCCGGAGGCGGTGAGCAGGGTGAGGGCCAGGCCGCCGGCGGCCAGGGCGCGGCGCGGGCGGCGGTAGACCGCGAGGCCGAGGGCCGTGGCGCCCGAGACGACCGCGACGCAGGACCGTACGGCCAGGTCGAGCGTGCCGTGCTCGACGTCCTGCGCGACCTCGTCCTGAAGGCCCGAGAGCCGCTCGGGGTGGTCGACCAGGGCCTGCGCGCGGACCGGGTCGAGCTGGTCGACGTTCACGTCGAGGCGGACCGGGGCGATGTGGCTGTTCAGCTCCAGGGCGCCGAGCGGGGAGACGTTGATCTTGGTGCCGCCGCTCACCGAGGGGCGCAGGGTCATCGTGGTGTTCATGGGGCCGACCGGGACGCGCACATTGCCCACGATCAGCAGGCCCAGCCAGGCGCCGAGGAGGACGACCGCCATCAGGCCGAGCGCCCGGGCGTACGGGTTCGGCTGCTGGACGAGTTCCTCGGTGACGGGGCGGAAGCGGCGGGTGTGGCGGAAGTGGCGGGAGCGGAGGGTGTGGTGCTTACGGGTCAGGGCGGTGGTGACGGCGGATATGGAGGTGGTGACGGCGGATGTGACGGCGGATATGGAGGTGGTGACGGCGGATGTGACGGTGGTGACGGCAGCGGGGACGCGGGCCATTGGTCCCGTATGCCCAAGTGCGGGGGTGGGTATGCGGGGTGTCCGGGGCTGTCGTCGACTCTCCTGCGAGCCGGTCGTGCCGGACAATGGCCGTGTGCTGGAGATGACGCGCGAGGAGTTCGAGGAACTGGTCGCCGAGGCGCTGGACCGGATTCCGCCGGAGCTGACGCGGTTGATGGACAACGTGGCGGTGTTCGTCGAGGACGAGCCCGACCCCGCCGATCCCGAGCTGCTCGGGCTCTACGAGGGAACTCCCCTGACCGATCGCGGGGAGTGGTACGCGGGGGTGCTGCCGGACCGGATCACGATCTACCGGGGGCCGACCCTGCGGATGTGCGAGACGCGGGAGGACGTGGTCGCGGAGACCGAGGTCACCGTGGTGCACGAGATCGCGCATCACTTCGGCATCGATGACGAACGGTTGCACGCGCTCGGCTACGGGTGAGCGAGCGGGGAGGGGGCGGCGGGGTCCGGCGCCCCCTGGGGCTCGGGACGCGTGTCATGTTCCCGCGTGTCCTCTTGCGGGCGGCGGGAGTTGGGCAGGGGGACTCCCCGATCCATCCCCAGGCTCTCGGCCTCGCCGAGCAGGGGAGACCCCCTCCGGAGGTGGCTGCCCGTGCGCGCCTTGTACGTACCCGTCCGTCTGGCCGCCACGGTCATCGTCGTCGCGTCCGCCGCTGGCTGTGTGAGCGTGGGTGACGACGCGGGCCGGCCCGGGCCCGCGCACTCGGCGGGGCGGCACGGCGGCCAGGCCCCCGACGGGGGGTCCGCGGAGAGCGGGGGCGGTGGCGGGTTCCACGGAGGGACGGGTGTGAAGGGCGGCGCCTCCGCCAAGCCCGGTGAGCAGGCCTCCGGGTCGGCGTCCGCGTCGGCCTCCGGCGGCGCGAAGCCGTCCGCCGGGGCGACGGGCAAGGGGGACGGCAAGGGGCAGCCGGAGCAGCCTCCGCCGTCGAACGGGGTGCCGAGTTCCACGCACGCCACGTCCGATCCGACTCCGCCGCCCCCTCCTCCGCCACCGCCCGTGTCGCCGACGCCCGATCCGACCACGGCGGAGCCCTCGTCCTCGGCGCATGAGCAGACCACGCAACTGGTGGATCGGGAGCCGGCGCCGCGGGCGGGCCAACCGGCGTGAACGGGGTGGTGGACGGGCGGCGGGGAGGGGCGGAGGAACGACGAGCGGAGGGGTGGCGGGAAAGTCGGCGGAGGCGGCGGGAATACGCTCGGCCATCGCTGGTGTTGGAAGCCCTGCCAGCAGACGTAAGACCTCCCCTGCATGCCTGACCTGCCCCTTTGGGGGTCAGTTTGCCTTCAGGGGTGGGGGGTGCGTATGGTGGTAGATCGTTTGATCCCATTTGCCCGGCGCCATTGCAGAGAGCGCCGCGTGTGGCGCGTACTCTCCCTTGCCGTGGCCGGACCGCATAGAGGCGGTCGATTGCGACTTCACGGAGTTTGGGCGCGTGCCGAAGAACTCCGGAAGGTTCGCATTTCGCATGTCTGTTTCCAGTACTGATCACGTCGTCGTGCCCGAGAACAACGAGAACGACAACAACGAGGGCGTCCAGGCCGCCGTCGAGACCGTGGAGACGGTCGAGACCGTCGAGGCCGTCGACGCCGCCCCCGAGATCACCTTCGACTCCCTCGGCCTCCCCGAGGGCGTCGTCCGCAAGCTCGCCCAGAACGGTGTGACCACCCCGTTCCCGATCCAGGCCGCGACCATCCCGGACGCCCTGGCCGGCAAGGACATCCTCGGCCGTGGCCGTACCGGCTCCGGCAAGACCCTCTCCTTCGGTCTGCCGACCCTGGCGCGGCTCGCCGGCGGTCACACCGAGAAGAAGAAGCCGCGCGCCGTCATCCTCACGCCGACCCGTGAGCTGGCCATGCAGGTCGCCGACGCGCTGCAGCCCTACGGCGACGTCCTCGGCCTGAAGATGAAGGTCGTCTGCGGCGGTACGTCGATGGGCAACCAGATCTACGCCCTGGAGCGCGGCGTCGACGTCCTCGTCGCCACCCCGGGCCGCCTGCGCGACATCATCAACCGTGGCGCCTGCTCGCTGGAGAACGTCCAGGTGGCCGTTCTCGACGAGGCCGACCAGATGTCCGACCTGGGCTTCCTGCCCGAGGTCACCGAGCTGTTCGACCAGATCCCGGCCGGCGGTCAGCGGATGCTGTTCTCGGCCACGATGGAGAACGAGATCTCCACGCTGGTCAAGCGCTACCTGACCAACCCGGTCACGCACGAGGTCGACAGCGCCCAGGGCAACGTCACGACGATGTCCCACCACATCCTCATCGTGAAGCCCAAGGACAAGGCGCCGGTCACCGCCGCGATCGCCTCCCGCAAGGGCCGCACGATCATCTTCGTCCGCACCCAGCTGGGCGCCGACCGTATCGCCGAGCAGCTGCGCGACGCCGGTGTGAAGGCCGACGCGCTGCACGGCGGCATGACCCAGGGCGCGCGGACCCGGACGCTGGCCGACTTCAAGGACGGTTACGTCAACGCGCTCGTCGCGACCGACGTCGCCGCCCGCGGTATCCACGTCGACGGCATCGACCTCGTCCTGAACGTGGACCCGGCCGGTGACCACAAGGACTACCTGCACCGCTCCGGCCGTACGGCCCGTGCGGGCCGCAGCGGCACCGTGGTGTCCCTCTCCCTGCCGCACCAGCGCCGTCAGATCTTCCGGCTGATGGAGGACGCGGGCGTCGACGCCGCGCGTCACATCATCAACTCCGGTACGGCCTTCGAGCCCGAGGTCGCCGAGATCACCGGCGCCCGGTCGATGACCGAGGTCCAGGCCCAGTCGGCCGGCGACGCCGCGCAGCAGGCCGAGCGTGAGGTCTCGGAGCTCACCAAGGAGCTGGAGCGCGCGCAGCGTCGTGCGGTCGAGCTGCGTGGGGAGGCCGACCGTCTGGTGGCCCGTGCCGCGCGCGAGCGGGGCGAGGACCCGGAGGCGGCGGTCGTCGCGGCCGCCGAGGCACTGGCGGAGCAGGCGGTGGCGGAGGCCCCGGCCGAGGCCCCGGCCGTGTCCGAGCAGCCCGTCGCCGAGCGTTCGTCCTACGAGCCGCGTCAGCGCCGTGACGAGCGGGGCAACTACGAGCGCCGCGACAACGACCGCGGTGACCGTGGTGGCTCTGGTTTCCGTCGTGACAATGACCGTCGTGATGACCGTGGTGGTCGTTCGTTCGAGCGTCGTGACGACCGTGGTGGCTCCGGTTTCCGCCGTGACAATGACCGTCGTGATGACCGTGGTGGTCGTTCGTTCGAGCGTCGTGACGACCGTGGTGGCTCTGGTTTCCGTCGGGACAACGACCGTCGTGACGACCGTGGTGGTCGTTCGTTCGAGCGTCGTGACGACCGCGGTGGCTCCGGTTTCCGTCGGGACAACGACCGTCGTGACGACCGTGGCGGCTTCGACCGCGACCGCCGGGACGGCGACCGTGGTGGTCGTTCGTTCGAGCGTCGTGACGACCGCGGTGGCTCCGGCTTCCGCCGTGACAACGACCGTGGCACCGCCGGCCGCTCCTTCGAGCGCCGCGACGACCGTGGCGGTCACCGTGGCAGCGACCGTCCCTTCAACCGCGACCGCCAGGACAACCGTCCCTCCAGCGGTTTCCGCGCCGGCAGCCACGACCGCCCGTACGGCCGTCGCGACGACCACCGCGGCACCGGCACGGGTACCGGCACCGGTTCCTTCGGCCGCCGCGACGAGAAGCCCCGCTGGAAGCGCAACGGCTGACGTCCGATGACATCTGCTGACGTCCGCTGACGTCCGCGCATGCTGAACGCCGTGGCCCCCACCGATCCGGTGGGGGCCACGGCGTTTTCCGTATCCGTGGCTGTGCCCCACTCGTCATGCCTTCGTGCGCCTGCGTCTCGGCGCGGCCTCCGCGGTGCTGGCGGCCGGCCTGAGCCCGCTGCGGTCGCGGACGCGGACGAAGGTGGCCGCGGGCTGGGGCGGGTCGTACAACGTCGTCGTCGGCGCCGGAGACATCACGGGTGACGGCAAGGCGGATCTGGTCGCGCGGGACACCGCGGGGAATCTGTACCGTCAGAACGGCACCGGCAAGGGGTCGTTCGCGGCGCGGGTGAAGATCGGGAGCGGCTGGCAGGGCCACAGGGGTCTTTTCTAGCCAACCCCACGTCTTGATCGGTGCATGCCGATCCCCCGGCGAGGGAATCGCTGGTGGCATGACAGATGACGCCAAGGCGAGTGGGCTGTCGGACGAAGAACGGCTTGCCCAGCTCGGCTATACGCAGGTGCTCGCCCGCCGCATGTCGGCGTTCTCCAACTACGCGGTCTCGTTCACGATCATCTCGGTCCTTTCGGGGTGTCTGACGCTGTATCTGTTCGGCATGAACACCGGCGGCCCCGCCGTGATCACCTGGGGGTGGGTCGCGGTCGGACTGATGACGCTGTTCGTCGGGCTGTCGATGGCCGAGATCTGTTCGGCCTATCCGACCTCGGCGGGGCTGTACTTCTGGGCCCACCGGCTGGCGCCCGCGAGGTCGGCCGCCGCCTGGGCCTGGTTCACGGGGTGGTTCAACGTCCTCGGGCAGGTCGCGGTGACCGCCGGGATCGACTTCGGTGCGGCGTCCTTCCTGGGCGCGTATCTGAACCTTCAGTTCGACTTCACGATCACGCCGGGCCGCACGATCCTGCTCTTCGCCGGGATCCTCGTCCTGCACGGGCTGCTGAACACCTTCGGGGTCCGGATCGTCGCCCTCCTCAACGACATCAGCGTGTGGTGGCACGTGCTGGGCGTCGGGGTGATCGTGGGCGCGCTGGCCTTCGTGCCGGACCACCATCAGTCGGCGTCCTTCGTGTTCACGCACTTCGTGAACAACACCGGGTGGGGCAGCGGCGTGTACGTGGTCCTCGTCGGCCTGCTGATGGCGCAGTACACCTTCACCGGGTACGACGCCTCGGCCCATATGACCGAGGAGACCCACGACGCGTCGACGGCGGGCCCGAAGGGCATCGTGCAGTCGATCTGGACCTCGTGGATAGCCGGATTCGTCCTCCTGCTGGGCTTCACCTTCGCCATCCAGTCGTACGACAAGGAGCTGGGCTCGGCGACGGGCGCGCCGCCGGCGCAGATCCTGCTCGACGCGCTGGGGGCGACGGCGGGCAAACTCCTGCTCCTGGTCGTGATCGGCGCGCAGCTCTTCTGCGGGATGGCGTCCGTCACCGCCAACAGCCGCATGATCTACGCGTTTTCGCGCGACGGGGCGCTGCCGTTCTCCCGGGTCTGGCACACCGTGAGCCCGCGCACCCGCACGCCGGTCGCGGCGGTGTGGCTGGCGGCCCTGGGCGCGCTCGTGCTGGGGCTGCCGTACCTGATCAATGTGACGGCGTACGCGGCCGTGACGTCGATCGCCGTGATCGGGCTCTACATCGCGTACGTCATCCCGACGCTGCTGCGGCTGCGCAAGGGGGAGGCGTTCGAGCGGGGGCCGTGGCACCTGGGCCGCTGGTCGCGCGCGATCGGCGTCGTCTCGGTCGCCTGGGTCGTCGTGATCACGGTCCTGTTCATGCTGCCGCAGGTCTCCCCGGTCACCTGGGAGACCTTCAACTACGCCCCGGTCGCGGTCCTCGTCGTCCTCGGCTTCGCCGCGACCTGGTGGCTGGCGTCGGCCCGCCACTGGTTCCTCAACCCCGACCACGCCCGCACGCTCGCCCGCGTGGCGGCACGCAAGGACGCGCCCGAACCGGTTGATCCATAGGGCTGTTCGCTGTTGGCGTGGCCGGGACGCGGATACCCGATCGGACTCCCGGCCACGTCCGGCTATGCTCGGGGATGCATCGGCACGGGATCGATACGGGCCGACGTGTGGACCCTTAGCTCAATTGGCAGAGCAGTGGACTTTTAATCCATTGGTTGTGGGTTCGAGTCCCACAGGGTCTACCTGACGATCAGCCCCCGACCTGCGGCGCGAGTGCCGGAAGGCCGGGGGCTCAGTCGTTTTCCGGTGGGCAGAGATCGTTAGCTCGGCCGATGCTCGGACGAAGTGCAATGGATCAAGACATGAGGAGGCCCCGGCCGGGGATGATCCGACCGGGGCCTGGTCCCGCCCGCCCCGAGGGAACTGCTTGCCGTCGGCGGGCGGGAGTCGTTACGCCCACGTGCTCCCGGACGTGTCCGTGAGGTTCGTGCGGCCGTTGTGGCGGTCTTCGTGCCGGCCGCCATGACCGGGCGGGCGGGTGCACCGGCCCGCCCTGCCCGGGTTCCGTGCCCAGCAGTAGCCGGCCGCCCCCCGGCTGCGCGGGACTTCTCCTCGTCGTTTCCGCGGGTCTTCACCGGGTGCCTCCCACACAGGCCGTGCGCCGTACCGCTGACCACTGCCGGCGCAGTGCCCCGGCTCGGGGGCACTCCCGCTCAGGCACGGCCCGGCACGAGTAGCACTTCACGCCGTGGTCCAGGAGCGCCTGGTACTCGGCATACGCGGGGGGTGTGATGGTCCGCTGACTCATGACCGCACCTCGACCCGGGGCGTGGGCTGGTCGGCGAGCGGGACCAGGCCGTACCGGATCTGGCACGGGTGGCACGCGAACTTCTGGCGGCCTGCTCCCGTGCCGGATCCCGTCTCTTCGATCTGGATCAGGCGGACGTCTCGCGTGACCCCTTTATGCCAGGAGCAGTAGGCGTAGGCCGCCGGGGTGGTGGGTGCGCCCGCGGCCTGCGTAGGGTTTGCCATGTCGACTCCAACCAGTCGGCCACACCCCGGGGCCGTTCACGCGGTCGCCGGGGTTCGTCGTACCTCCCGACGCTAGAAGCGTGAACAACGGCATTGCCAGGAATGTGCACCGATGTACACGTGACCTGATTGCGACCTTGACCAGCACAGCCAGGCACAAGACGGTGGTGTACATCTCTGAACACGGCATACGTCGGAGGCAACCGTGGATCTACAGTTCATCGGGATCGACCCGAACACCGGGGACGGCGAAAGCCCCACCGTGTGGATCGACCAGGAGAAGAACGAACTCGTGCTCCAGGGCTGGAAGCCGGGCCCCGAACTCGAAGAGCGGTGCGCCGCGTTCGAGGTACCCGGCCACGCGGTGGGCATCCCGGACCACGAGGCAGTCATCCGTATCCCCGCCAGGATGGCCCCGATGATCAGGGAGGCGTGCGATGCCCTCGAGCGTCCCGACGTTCCCTGAACTCCTCGGCTCGGCAACCAGCACGGCCGTCCACCTGGAGATGCGCGACAGCTACGCGGTCGACTACGAGAAGGGCCCCTTCGTCGACTGGCGGGCAGGACACCGCCCCGACCCGGCGGACCGTGCCTCCTGGTGGCGGCCATGGCTCGACCTCATCCAGGAGACCGTGGGCCGCGGGGTCGTCGTCCGCCGCGCCCGGATCGTGTCCGAACCGGTCAGCGAATACACCCGCTTCCTCTACGACGGCACCTTCACCAACGTCGCTGCGGGCGAGCGGGTGCGGTGGCTGCCGCGCCGGCGCGCCTCGGACATCCCGCTGCCGGGCAATGACTTCTGGCTGATCGACGGACGGCTGATCCGGTGGAACCACTTCACCGGCGAAGGCGCCTCGGGAGGCGGCGAGATCAGCGAGGACCCGGCCGCTGTGAAACTGTGCGCCGACGCCTTCGAAACGGTGTGGTCGCGCGCCGTCCCGCACGACAACTACCAGATCAGCTAACGAGAAAGCGCCCAGGCCAGCTCATGCCCACCTCTCCGTCATCCTCGGCCCAGGCCGCCCGCGAAGCAGTCGCCGGACGCCTGAAAGAACTCCGCGCCGACGCCGGAATTACCGGGCCTGAGCTGGCCGCACGCTGCGGCTGGTCCCATCCGAAGACGTACAGGATCGAAGGCGCCCGCACCCCGCCGTCGCCAGACGACATCCGTCGCTGGTGTGAGGCCTGCGGCGTAGCTGGGCAGGCGGACGACATCATCGCTCAGTCCCGCACCGCCGAGTCGATGTACGTCGAGTGGCGGCGCAAGGTTCGCACCGGATTGAAGCAGCTGCAGCACAGCTATGTCCCGCTGTTCAAGTCGACGAAACTGTTCCGGGTCTACTCGCCGACCATGGTGCCCGGCCTGCTCCAGACCGAGGGGTACGCGCGCGGGCTGATGACGTCGATCACCCGCTTCCGGGACATCCCAGACGACGTCGCCGACGCGGTGGCCGCCCGGCTCGAACGGTCCCGGATCATCCACGAACCGGGGCACCGGTTCGCCATGGTCATTGAGGAACCAGTGCTGTACTACCGGCTCGGCGACCAGGACGCGATGGCTGCCCAGCTCGGCTACCTGCTCACCGCCGGCGCCTTGCCGCAGGTGTCGCTTGGCATCATCCCCAGCGCGACCGCGGAGCGCTCCCTGTGGCCGCAAGAGCTGTTCCACGTGTACGACGAGACGCTCGTCTCGGTCGAACTGCTGGCGGCCCGCGTGCAGGTGACGCAGCCATCCGAGATCGCCCTGTACGTGAAGGCGTTCGAGCAGCTGCGCGGCACGGCGGTGTACGGCGCGGATGCGCGTGCCCTGATCGTGAAGGCTCTCGGCGCACTGCACTGACCCTGGACGCACGAAAGCGGCCCCGCCCTCCCGAAGGAAGGCGGGGCCGCTTGTCAGGGGGGTCACGCGTACTGGCGCCGGCTGGGCACGAGGCCCATCGACAGCAGGCCTCCACCCTTCTGCGGTGTCGGCTGGGGGGCGCCATCGCGGCGGCAGATGAGGGCGTCTGGGTCGGAGGCGGGCGCCTGGAGGCTGTACCCGTCGGGACAGGCCGGGCCTGCGGGCCCCTGCTCTCCCTGCGGTCCTTGCTCGCCCTGCGGTCCGGTCTCACCCCGAGGGCCCTGGGGTCCGGCTGGTCCTGCCGGCCCGGTGGGGCCGACCGCTCCGGGGCTTCCTGCACTGCCCGGCTGCCCGGCCGTTCCGGACTTCCCGTTCGTCCCGGGCGATCCCGACGGGCCTGGCGTGCCTGACGGGCCCGGGTCGCCCTTCGGCCCCGGCGGTCCAGGAATGGGCACCGGCACCTCAGCGCGGTCGGGCAGGTCCTTGACGGCCGTGGTGGGGTCCGGGGCAACCGGCGTGCCGCCCTTGGCCTTGACCTGCTGGCGCAATGCCCGGACGTCCCCGGCGAGCGTTGATACGGCGGTGCCGCGCAGGTCCGCCTCGGCGGCCAGCTGGTCGGCGCGCGTGGCCTCGGCCTGGACGCGCACGTACACCAGGAGCACGGCGCCGGTGAGCGCCAACAGGAAGGCCAGGAGAGCCATCGGCTTCCACCGGCGGGCGAGCACCCGTTCGGCGCGCGTCATGAGGTGCCTCCCAGCGTCTGCACGATCAGCCGGAGCCGCGCCGACTCTGCCCGCTCTTCCGCGAGTTCTAGCTTGAGCGTGGCCACCTCGGTGCGCAGCTCCTTGCGCTCTTCCTGCAGCTGGTCCGTGAGGCTGTTGAAGCCGTTCACCGCGTTGCCCTCCCGTTGGGCGCGCCCCGAGATCCGGGATCCGTACATGGCTGCCGCCCCGGCCACGACGGCGCTGCCGATCACGCCGAGGGCTGTGACGAGGGCGGCGTCCATGCCACCTCCAAGACGCTCGCATCGTGCAGGGTCAGACGCCCTTGGCCAGCGACGCGCTGTTCTTTGTGCCGAACGCTCTGGCGAGCATGCCCTTGAGCAGGGAGCCCCCGGCGGCGACTCCGGCCGCGCCCATGGTCTGCCAGAAGCTCGCGTGGAACATGTCGGCCGGTCCCGCGGCGACGCCGACGCCAGACGCCGCGACGACGAACGTGGAGAGGGTGCGCTCGGCGAGGTCGCGGCCGTAGGTTGCGGCGGTCTTCACGACGGTGTTGACGTTGGGCAGGTTGATCTCAGACATGGTCAGTCTCCTTCTGCTCGGCGAGCCAGCGCCGGACGGTCTGGTTGTGGCGGGCGTCGGCGAGCGCGTTGTGCTCGCCGGATTCCTGCTGCGGCAGGTCGTCCCAGCGGAAGCCGAGCCGGGCGCGTTCCTGCTGGATGTCGTGGGTGAACATCGGCACCCCGTCGGGGAGGGCGATCATCGGCCCCCAGAGTTGAGCGAGGCAGACGTGGTCGTAGGCGCCGTAGTTCGCCCACAGTTCGACGTCCGGTCCGGCGGCGCGGATGAAGTCCATGACGTCGTCCGCGATTTGATCGCGACGCTTCACGACCGGGTCGGCGTAGTCGAACAGCCAGGACTTCGGTACGTGGTTCCGCCGGTCTCCGTGCCCCTTCGGCAGGCCCGGTACGACGTTCTCCATCAGCCACGCGTGCTTCCGGATCTTCCGGACGGGCATGTCCCGGTTGACGGCGTAGTACTCGCGGCCGTCGTCGCACACCATGCCGATGGAGATCAGCTCGATGGTCCGGCCGTCCTCCAGGAATTCGAGATCGTAGAACAGGTCCGTCACGGCTCACCTCAGACGTTGGGGACGTGGAGGCGGCCCCACGAGGTTGGGCCGGGTGTTCCGTCGGCGCCGCTTCCGGCGTAGCCGAGCTTGCGCTGCCAGGCGGCATACGAGCGGACGTCGCCGGGCCCCCACACGTCGGCGTTGGCCGAGCTGGAGTACTTGTTGCAGCCCTCGGCGACGAGCCGCTTGTGCATCGCGGCGATGATCGGGGACTTGCGTCCGGCGGTGAAGAAGCTGGTGCCGGGGAACGGCTCGTCCTTCGGCTTCGCGGGCGGCGTGGCAGGCTTCGGCGCGGTCGCGAAAAGGTTCGGCATCGGGCCCGGGTCGACGTGGCTGTTGCCGGGGATCTGGTTGTGGCCGTAGTGCCCGCCGCGGCTCGTCCACGTGTCGAGGGAGACAGTGTCGCGGGCGAACGCGGTGGGGGCGCCTCCGGGCCACGTGTCGGCGATGCCGAGGCTCCGCAGCCACGCCATGATGCCGTCGAGGCCCTTGCATGGAGTGTCCCGAACGGTGGCGTACTTCTTGCCGTTGACGGTCTCATCTGCGGTGAACACCGTCTCGATCTGCACGCAGTACTTGCCGGTGCGGTTCGTCTTAACGGCGCCCGCGTTCTGCAAGGAGAGACTGCGGCTGTCGGCGGGGAAGAACTGCGCGATCTCCCCGGTGAACGGTTCCCACAGCAGGTGGGGGGCGACATCGGCGCCGCCGCCGGTGAACCAGCCGAGTTCGTTCTTGAACGTCCAGTCGTGCTCGTTGCTGGTGATGTGCCAGACGGCCCGCGCGGGGCCGCCGTTCATCGCCCCGGTGTTGCCGACGGCATGCCGGGTCGCACTCGGCATCCACAGGTCAGGCATGGACTCTCCAAAAATGACGAAAGCCCCGGCCATCAGGCTCGGGGCTGCGGGGTGGTGCTGAGGTCAGGAGAACTCGGGCTGGGGGTCGAGGAGGGTCGCGGTGAGGATCTCCATGTTCTGGCGGCAGATGCCGCACTGCACGTAGTAGTGGATGCCGTCGTTGGAGTAGAACGGGTTGACATCCCAGGTCGTGTCGAAGTTTCGGCACTCGGGGTTGTTGTCGCGGGCGGTGACGGCGTAGTACAGGGCGGGCTCGAGGACGGGCGCTGGCGTGCTCATACGGCGACCACCATCCAGCTGATTCCGGTGCTCGTGTTGTTGGTGCGGGTCAGCCACACCGTGAGGCCGGTTGCGCTGACGTTCTGGACGCCGACGCCGGTGACCTGGGTGCCAGGCACGGTCGTCTGCGCGGTGACGAACGCGGTGAAGGTCGTGCCCTTCAGGCTCAGGCCGCCGATGGTGAACGAGGTCGGCACGTTGGGGGACGGGGTGATGTTGATAGTGCCGTAGGCGATGTTCGAGGCGGTGAAGACGCCGAGGACGTCCATGTTGCACTGGTTGGAGTTCTCGGCCTGCACGTACACGTAGGGGCTGCCGCCCTCGAACGTCGACTCCAGCGTGAGCATGGCCCGGTGGGCGGACGGGGCGACGTTCCCGGAGGTCAGGATCAGGTCGGTGTACTGGAAGGCGTCCGAGTCGTAGGTGATGCCCGCGGGCATCGCGACCCGGTTGTCCTCGACAGGTCGGAACTGCAGCTGCCCGGAGGACAGGTAGGCGCTCATGTTGATCGGGTCCTGTAGGCCGCGCGTCCACAGCCCGCCACCACCGTCGGCGCCGGCCTCTGGGCCCAGCTCTGCCAGCAGGGTCGTTCCGTCGTCCGCGTACACCTTGAGGGTGCCGACGGACGCAGCCGTCATCCGGCGCGCGGCCCGCAGCTCTTTCACCTCGCGCTCGAGCGCGGCCAGGCGGCGCGCCAGCGAGGTGGCGTCCGGCGGGAGTTGGTCGATCTGGCGGGGCATTCAGCCCTCCTCTACCAGGATGGGCCGGACGCGGTCGGCGCCCGGGTCGAGCTCCCACGACCAGCAGCGGGCCACGGTGTCGGTGCCCTGCGGGTGACGGGGCGAGCGTTCGACGGCGAGGTGGATGGTGTCGCCGAGCCCCCAGTCCCGGCCGAGCCGGGGCGAGCGGGAAGCGACCGCCTCGAGCGTCCACACCTGGGCGCCTTGCTGCATGAGGGCCAGCGACTGTGCGGCGTGCGCGTCGAGCTGGTCAGGGTCCGTCACGCCTGTCGCCGGGGTGAAGCGGTACTCCCAGCGCGGCCAGCCTGCGGCGAGGAGCGCGGTCGCCTCGTGCGGGCTGGACGTGAGCCGAGATGATCCCTCGCCCTCGCCTCGGGCCAGGACGACGGTGGCTCCCTTTCCGTCCTCGTAGGACTCGGAGAGCGTGTACGTCGAGACGCAGCCCGGGAAGTCGAACGTCACCGTCGTGGCGGTCTGGATGCCGATCTTCGGGCGGACACGGAGTGGGAACTGGAACCCCGAATGGCTGGCGTTCCAGACGACGTCGATCGTCCACTCGGGGCCGCCGTCCAGGCCCATGACCTCCTGCAGGCACGACAGGATCGTCTTGTCGTCGCCGTCCTGGACGTAGTAGTCCATGACCACTCCAGTGCTGGGGGCGTCGATGGCGATCGGCGGCCCGGCGGTGAGGGCCGGTGTCACGAGTGCGGAAATGACGGCGGCCTGGTCGGTGCCGACGAGGGTCTGAGCCCCGGGGTACCGGCTGTTCAGGTAACGCTCCAGGGTGGCCGCGCCGAGCTGCACGCTCTGCACGCTCCCGGCATCTCTGGTCAGGACTGCACCGCCCCACACCGGGGTGTCGGTGGCGGTGTCGACGGCGACCAGCAGACTGCTGCCCGGCACGGTCGCCTCATCCCAGTTCGCGGCAGCCCCGGGCAGGTTGAGGTCGAACTGCAGCGTTGTCGAGTCGCCCAGTTTCCTTGCCAGCGCCCCGGTCGGCTTGAGGGAGGGCAGGTCCTCGACGATGCCGCCCGTCCCCAGGTCGCAGCCGTACCAGGCGAGCTGATAGGGCGTCTCCGTCATCAGACCGACTCGTAGGAGCCGGTGATGCGGACCTGGGTGGTGCTGTTCATGGTCTCCGGCACTGTCCCGCTGTGGAAGGCCAGTCGGCAGTCACCCAAGGCGGGCGGGAAGAACGTGCTGATGCTCGTTGCCGTGGGCGAGACCACGATCTGTCCTGCCCACCGGTTCGTGCCGAGCAGCTGGGCGACGCCGATCATGCTGGCGCCCAAGTTGGCGGCCGTGAACGGCAGCGTCCAGTTGTAATTGCCGGAGCCGAAGGTGGTGTTCGTCCCGCAGGTGAGGTTGATGTGAAACCGCACGTCGCGGCCGATCTTCTGGTACCGGCCGATCAGAGTGCCGTTGGCGCCCACGTTCGGGTTGGTGGTGGATCCGGTCCACACCGGGGTGTACGGGATCCAGGCGGCCGGCACTTTGTAGTACGTGTCCCAGGAGCTGCCGTTCCAGCGGAGCAGGTCGGTGCCGTTGTCGTAGTACTGGCCCGTATATGGGCTGGACGGGGCGGCCGAGCTGGGCAGGATGCCGCCCGGGGCCACGGTGTTCGGGCGGACCGCGGTCGACACGGAGGCGGTGCTGCCGTTCGACACGGACAGCACGCTGATCGTGGCGAGCGGCATGTAGATCTGCGTGCCCGCCGGAGTCGGGGCGACCGGCGTCGACGACGGAGTGCCCGCCAGGTAGACGATGTCCCCCTTGTTCAGGCCGGACGCGTCGACGCTGGTGTCCCACACCCGCAGATATACGAGGTCGATGCGGTTGAGGGTGGCGTGCGGGGCCGTGTACGTACCCGGGGACACCGATGACGGGAAGGCGACCCGGTACACGCCCTGGCCGCTGTAGGCGACCGCGGCCACGCCCGCGCTGCAGTTGATCGTCGTACCGGCCAGGGTGACCGTGAGGCCCGGGTCGCCGGGCCGGACGCCGGACACCGAGCCGAGCGCGCTGCCGTTCGCCATAACCGTCATGGCCTCGACATTGCGGGCCTCCAGGCCCGAGAACGTGAGGCTGTCGATTGCCCATACGTCTACCGGCATAACTGCCTCCTCACATCCACGCCGAGCGCCACGTGGCGGTCAGCATCGCGAGCGCGTTGTAGGTCCCGGACTGGAACTGGTAGTTGACGCTGCTGGCCGCCGGGACGGTGGGCCAGCCGGACGGGACGGTCATGAAACGGCGCCTCGACGTGCTGCCGTTCAAGATCACGGTGTGGGCATCGGTGTCGATGGTGAGGACGTCGCCACTGGCCAGATCCAGGGAGTAGATGAGCTGCCGCACCGTGCCGTCCGCGTAGAGGGCGGAGACCACGGGCGCCACGACGGGCCCGGCGATCGTCAGCACCGGCCTGGTGTCCATCGAGCCAGAGTTCGCCGCATTGATCTGCCCGGACACTGTCGTCGCCGAGAACGTGATCGGAAACGCGACCGGGAACGTCAGACCACCGGTCGTGGCCGGCAGCCCCGTCGTCCCGGACTGCAGCGTGGTGCTGTACCGGCGCGGATCGGCGGCCGTCACGAGCACGCTGTAGGTGGCGACGCGGTCGGTGACGTACTGCGCCAGCACCTTCCCGGACCGTCTGACGGTCGCCTGCTTGGGAGTGGCCTCCCACACCGTCAGCGTCGTGTCCGTCAGGGCCGCCGCCGCGTACAGCTGGTCCAGCGCGCCATCGAGGGAGGCACGGTCCGGCGCCTCCACCGTCCCCGTCAGGGTGATGGGCCGGGACCCGAGGTAGACGGTCGAGGCCCACGAGCCGTGATCCGCCTCCCGGTCCTGCAGCTCGGCCCGCACCTCGGGGCTGTCCCAACCCTCCACGCCCTGCAGGAACCAGGCCACCCCCGAGCTGTCGACCGCGCCGAGGCGCAGCGTGCCGAGCGTGGCCTGACGGCCGTCCATGTCCGTACCTGGGATGTAGGCCACCCGTACCTCCTCTCAGCCGACGAACGCCATGTGCCGGGCAACGTCCATCGCCTGCTCGGCGGTGGTCTGCTTGGCGCCATACAGGTTCACCGTGATCTGCCGGGTGACCTCCCGGGCCATGGCCGCCGCGGACACCGGACCGCCCGCGTACCGGCCCGCCGGGGTGAGCCGGTAGCCCATCGCGGAAGCCGTCTTGGCGAGCAGCGCCCTCGAGCGCGCCGAGCCATTCCAGGGGATCCACGACTCGCGGTCGCCAGCCTCCCCGCCGAGGACCATCGTTGGCCTGGACAGGATCCCGCCGGCCGCCATCGCCTTGCCGCCCTGGGCGACCCACTGCCGCACGAACGTCGCCTTGTTCGGTGCGGGCAACGAGCCGATCTGTGCGGTCATCTTCGGCACCAACGCCTTGATGGTCGCGGGGTCCAGGCCTGCCGCGATCAGGTCGGCGTATCCGCGGCCTGGTCCGCCGCGCAGGGTGGACAGCAGGACCAGGCTGTTGGCGAGGTCATCGCCGGTGAGCGTGTTCTGCGCCTTGCCCACAGCCGCGTTGGCGGACGCGGCCTGCGTCTTGCTGCCCGCCGCCTGGTGGGCGAGGGTCTGGGCGTTGGAGTCGCCCTGCGCGGCCAGGGCCTGGGCGAGGTCGCCGAAGCCTTGTGAGGCGAGGGTCTGTAGATCCTTGGCGAACTGCTGATTCTCCGCCGTCGACGCGCCGAGCTGCTTGGTGAAGTCCTGCAGGGTCGCCTTGGCGAGCTCCCCGGTCTTTTGCAGCTTCGTCGTGATGCTCTTGAACTGCTTGTCCGAGGCGCCGGCGAGGGAGTTGACGAGGGCGTAGCCGTCCTCGCCCATCCCCTCGAGGAGCGTCTGCAGTTCCTTGCCGCCCCGCTTGCCGATCTTGTTGAGGTTGCCGCGCCACTTCTCCGTCGCGGCCACCGACTTGTTCAGCTGTGTCTCGTAGGCCGCCAGGTTGAAGCCGCCGGGCGCCTTCGCCCCCTTCTTCACGCCGAGGGCCTTGTCGGCGGCGTTGACGTCCCCGCGCTCCTTGCGGACGGTCGCGTCGGACGCCTTCTTCGCCGACTTCGCCTTGTCGACGCGAGACTCGGCGGCCCGCAGCTGGGCCGCCGTGTGGTGACCGTGGCGGACCCGGGCGAGGTTCTTCTCAGCGTCCTTGAGGGCGTC
The DNA here is from genome assembly GCF_044763085.1 of Streptomyces sp. NPDC096311. Classification (NCBI taxonomy): domain Bacteria; kingdom Bacillati; phylum Actinomycetota; class Actinomycetes; order Kitasatosporales; family Streptomycetaceae; genus Streptomyces; species Streptomyces sp. NPDC096311. The sequence continues at coordinate 61,492 of NZ_JBIWFN010000027.1, read as the reverse complement.
GGCCTTCTTCTTGGCGTCCTTCACCGCTGTGTTGAGGTCGTCCCAGGCCTTCTTGAGGGCCTCGACGGCCTTGTCGTACCGGCTCTTCGCGTCCGACGGGCCACCCAGTACCGCCTGCGCGGCCGGGGCGTAGTTGAAGCCGGCCAGGCCGCCGGACGCGTACCGCTTGGCGTTGAGCCGGTCGAACATGGCCACGCCGTACTTGCGGACTGCGTCCGCCTTGATGACGTACTCGCCGTTCGAGACCAGCGCCGGGATACTGTCCGAGGTGCCCGTCCCCGGGCCCCTGACCGCCCCGCCGAACGGGATGACCTGCACCGTCCCGCCGTCCGCGTACCGGCCGATCAGCCCACCCCGGGCATTCTTGGTGATGCCCGGGATGTGCGGGCCTTCCTGGACCTTCTTGTAGTGCTCGACGGTGTAGACGCCGATACCGAGGGTCTTGCCCGACATGTTGTTGATCGCGCCCTGAATGATGCCGATCGCGTTCTTCGGCGGGCCGGTCGGGATGGTGATCGACACCTTCCCGTTCTTCATGTGCGTGACCTTGAAGCCCAGATCCTTGAGGTTCTGCTCGGCGGTCTTGGTGAGGGCGTTGACCGTCACGGTCCGGCCCTTGGTGCCGCGGAGCTTGTCCTGGACGATCTGCAGGTCCCTGACTGCGCCCTGCGTCTTCACGTCGACCTTTGTCGATACGTTGTCGGGCAGCTTCAGGTAGGCCGCGGCGAGAGCGTTGACCGCGTCCTTGGAGAAGCCACGCGCCAGCATGTCCTTCTTCAGCAGGTCGATGTCCTTCGAGAGGACGGCCTGCCCGGCTTCCTGGCTGCCCTTCTGCTCGGCGACCGCCTGGGCGTGCGCCATGGCGGCCTTGGCCGCGTCGAGGAACGCGCCCTTCACTTTGCGGCCTGCCTCGGTGGAGACGTTCAGCGAGTGGCCGTTGTCCTTCACGGCGCTGTTGAGGTCGGCCACGCTCTGCCGGAAGGAGATCTCTGCCTCGGCGGAGTTGATGGCCACGCCGTTCAGCGTGTTCAGGGCGTCCGTCAGCTTCTCGGCCTCGGTCCGCTGGTCCTGCATCTCGTTGGCCGTCAGCCCTGCCGCGGCGCCGAGCTTCGCCTGCGAGTCGGCGGTGAGCTTCGACTGCGTGTCCGTGGACGCCAGCGCGTCCGAGTAGCCGGGCAGCAGCGTCATCAGCTTCTCGGTCGACGTGCCCTGGGCCTGGGCCTCGATCGACAGCTTCGCGAACGCGTCCGCGGCGGTGTCCGCAGCCCCGCCCGACACCAGCCCCGCCAGCGCATCGTCGACCGACTTGATCTGGTCCCGGGCATCCTGCAGAGCAATGTCCGACTCGGCAACGCCTTCGGTCAGCCCCAGCGTCAGTGAGTTGACGATGTCGGTCGCCCGGTTCGCCCCGGTCGGGTGGGCGACACGCTGGACGGCCTTGCCGAAGCCATCGAGGTTCTTCCCGAAGATCCGTGCTGCCTCGCCGCCGACCTTCCCGCTCTTGCCGAGGTCGACGAGGCTGTTGGCCATCTTCGATACCGACGGCGGCGCGTCCTTGAACTGGTCGGTGATCTGGTGTGCGGCGTATGACACCAGCTCCAGGCCGGCGACGACGGCGCCGATCTGCCCGAGTCGCATCATCGCCGTGCGGGTCCGTGCGGCCGTGATACCCATGGACGCCATCGCGGCCCGGGTCGAGGCGATCCGGGGCAGCAGGAGCACGAAGCCGGTGACCGCGAGGGTGGCGGCGCCCCCGACGCCGGTCAGGAGCGTGACGGCCTTCTGCAGCTCCGGGGGGAGACTGCTGTAGGCGTTCACGGCCTTCGTGATCCACTGCGTCATGGTGCGCAGGGCCCCGTTGGCTGCCGAGCCGCCCTCGATGAGCGCCACCTCGATGGCGCCCCGGAGGCGTTCCAGGTCGCCGACGAGGTTGTCGGTCTGGATGGCGGCCATACGGCCGGCGGCGCCCTGGTCGTTGACGCTCTTGACGTACTTGTCGATGCCCTCGGAGCCGAGCTCGTACAGGATCGTCGCCGAGCGGACGGCGTCCGCACCGAAGATCGTTGCCATGGCCGAGTTGCGGGCCTCTGGCGTGAGCTTGCTGAACGACGTCTTCATGCGGCCCGCGAGCTCGGACAGGCCGACGAACTTGCCCGAGGCGTCGTAGGCCGAGAATCCGATCTTGCTCATGGCGGCCTTGGCCTCGTCCGACTGCGGGACGAGCCTCTGCAGCATGACCTTGAGCGAGGTACCGGCGTCCGAGCCGATCAGGGCGTGGTCGGCGAACGCGGACAGGGTGCCCACGGTGTCTTCCAGGCTCAGGCCGGTCTGGTGGGCGAGCAGGCCGCCCATCCGCAGGGACATGCCGAGCCCGTGGACGTCGGCGGCGCTCTTGTTGGCGCCGGCCGAGAGGACGTCGGCGATGTGCGTGACGTCCTTGCCCTTCAGGCCGAAGGTGTTCATCGCCTGCGCGCTGATGACCGCGGAGTCGGCCAGGTCCATCTGTCCGGACGCCGCCAGGGCCAGGGAACCCTTCAGGGCGCCACCGGTGATGTTGGCGACGGAGACGCCGGCGCGCGCGAGTTCGGCCTCTGCGTTGGCGGCCTCCGTGGCCGTGAACGAGGTGCTCTTGCCTGCCTCCAGGGCCGCCGCCCGGAGCTTGCTCATGTCCTTGGATGACGCCCCGGTCACCGCGCGGACGTTCGACAGGGCCTTGTCGAACTTTGCGGCGGCCGCCGCGGCGATAGCGAAGCCGGTGATCATTGCCGTGCCCACGGCTGCGCCGGCGCCCGCCAGGCGAGAGGTCTGGTCGGCTGCCGTGCGCATGCCGCGGGTGTAGCTGCTGATGTCGGCGCGCAGCCGGACGGTGACAGTACGGGTCGCCACAGGTCACCTCCGGTCGCGTTCGACGTTCACATGCAGGCCGTCGGTGTCGCCCTTGCCGTCCTGGTGGGCACGGACTGCTTTTGCTGAGATCGCGCAGGCGTGGCACTTCACGAGGTCCGCCCTGTAGGCGTCCTCGTTGTCCGGGGCGGTGGCCTCGCTCCACCGCTGGCCGCAGTCGGGGCAGGCGTCCGCCTCGACCTCGGCGAGGGCGAGAGCCCACCACCGGTCCTCGGGCAGCCACAGCGGCTCGCCGTCGCCGACGACCCGCCCGAGGAACACGGAGCGCGGCACGCCCCAGGAGCGTGCCGCCTCTACTTCCCGTCGATGAGGGAGGCCAGGAGTGCGGAGGCGGCCAGCGAGAAAGGGATGACGTCACTGCTGTTGTGGACGTCCCAGGCGGCGTCGAACAGCTTCTTGATCTCGCCCTCGTTGATGACCTCGAACAGCTCGATGACCTGCTCTTCCGTCATCTCCGGCTGGACGCACGAGGCGGCGACCAGAGCCCGCGGGAACGTGACGCTGTTGAACGCCTCCTGGTCGTTGTCCGCCGGGTGCGCGGCCAGCAGGTCCGAGTACGCCCGGTCGCCGATGTACCGCAGCGTGAACGGCTCCTCGGCCTCCCGCACCTGCGCGTGCACCGCCTTGAGCTGCTCGGCGATCGCGCGCCCCGGGTGCACGGCGGTGAGGTCTGCCGGTTCCCAGTCCTCCGAGACCTGCGACAGCTCGTCCTGCAGGCGTTCGGCCTCGCCCGCCAGGTCGCCCCGGACGCAGATCTTGACGGTCTTCTCGCGGGGCTTGGCGGCCTTGAGGATGTCCTCGATGCTCTTGGGCATCAGGCCACCGTCGCGGCGGTCGCCGGAGCCGAGGTCACCTTCATGGGCGAGGTGAACTTCATGACCTCGTTGGAGGCGGGGGCGTTGTTCATCGGCTCGCCGCAGGTGATCGGGTACACCTCGCACTTCTGCGACGTGGCCCAGGCGGTGGCGTAGGCGACGCCGCGGCGCACGACCAGGTAGCCGCTGACGCCGTACTTCAGCGTCGTGTACGGCAGGTCCTCGCCGCCGGTGGTGCCGCGCTTGAAGGTGACCTCTGTGTCGTAGGAGATCCGGCCGACGGTCTTGGTGTCGAAGGTGCTCGCCAGCGAGCTCGTGTCGACGTCTGCCGTGCTGGGGTCGAGCTTGAGGCCGTCCGGGGTGATGCGCGGCGTGTAGTCGGCGCCCGCGTTCAGCTCGGTCGTGGTCGGGGCGTTGATGTTGGCGATGGTCGACGCCCAGACCACCTTGGTCATTCCGTCGTTGATCAGATCGGACATGGGGCCCTCCTCGGGGCATAAAAAAAGCCCCGGTCAACGGGGCGGAGCGGGACGGGGGAGCGTCAGATGACGAGGCTGGCGACGGTGACGCTGGTCGTCGACGAGTAGGTGATCGACGCGCTCACGCCGTCCGCGGCGGAGGCGAAGAGCTTGCTGGTGAGCGGGCCGATCATCTTGTCGCCCGTGGTCGCGGGGACCGTGACCACGAGATCGGTCACGGGCTGGCCGTCGACCTGGGCGGTCGCCGTGACCGTGACGGTCATCGAGCTGCCGTTGGTGTTCTTGACGTGCAGGAACGAGCGGTCGCCGCACGTCACCGTGGTGGACGCGGCGGCGGCCGAGTAGGTCGGGGTCAGGCCTGCGCGCGCAATGGCCTGTTGGGCGAGAAGTGCCATGAGGGGATCTCCTGTCAGGCGGGCATGGACATCAGCCGGTACTGCACCGGCACGAACCAGGACGGCGGATTGGTGTCGTCGTCGCGCTGCACCGGAGGCCCGCCCAGATCCTCCGGCCGCCACGTGGTCCGCCCTGCCACCGCCAGCGGCGCCGACAACGCGCTGCGGGCCTTGTCAGCCGCCCACAGCGCACGCTCCATCGAGCCGCCCACACAGGTGATCTGGAAGGTCGTGGTGAAGTCGGTGCGCTCGTCCGCGAGGGACTCCCGCACAGCCGCGCCGGGCTCCGGGTAGAGCACGACGTACAGCTCCGGCGGCGACCAGCTGGAGGCGGTGGGCGCGCCGCCGAGATAGACGGTCAGGCCCGCGTCCTCGAGCGCGGCCTGCACCGCGTCCACGTGCGGCAGGACGGCCGGTGTACTCATCTGCTCACCACCAGGCCAGGCCGCGTTCGGCGATCAGGGCGAGCTGGGCCTCGAAGCGCGGCTCCTCGACGTCCAGGGCGCGGCCGCCGTCCCGGTGCGGCGGGTTCTTCACCGAGCCGTACTCCAGCAGGTTGCCGAGCGCTCCCTGCGGGCCGCCCTTGTCGGGGCCGATCGTCGCCATGACGATGTCCCGGCCGTAGCCGGCGATGTCGTAGCCGATCGACTTCGGGTAGTGCGGGGCGTGCTTCGGCGCGGACGCACGGGCGTTGGCCCGCCAGTCCTTCTTGATGTTCAACGCGCCCCGCACGACCACCGCGCGGGTGTCCCGGCGGGCCCGGGGGACGACCCGGGCGAGGTGCGCCTCCAGGCGCCGCACATCGCGCATGTCGAATTGGGCACCGCTCACGATCGGTCCTCCACTCTAATCCGCCACGCTGTGGACTGGTCGCTGAACGAGGCGCTGAGCACCCACAGGAGCAGCCCGACCATGCGGGCATCCGGTGAGGCCGTGACCTCGATACGGGCCCCCGGCAGGACCCGCGTGCCGGGCGGGAGAGGCGTACTCCAGGGCAGGGACACCTCGTACTCGCGCAGCAGGACTTCCCGCTCGCCAGCCTCGGTGTCCACGCCGGTGGCCGCCGCGACGGACTTCACTCGGGCCTTGCCCGCGTACAGCTCCGACTGCGGCCCCGACACCGTGGTGCCGTTGCTGCGGTCGAAGACATCGGGGCCCTGCGTGTACAGGCGCACCGTGTCCCGCATGCGGTCCTCGGCTGCCGCGCGGCCCGATGCGAGGGCGCCGTCGACGTTCACGTGGCCCCCAGCACGATGCTGAACGCGCCGCCGCCAGGCTGGGGCCGCAGCTCGGCCGCCTCGTCGTCGGAGAGATAGACCTCGCCGCGCGAGCGTGACGAGTCGACCGTGTACGAGTAGTCGTCCACGGCCTCCTGGCGCTTCCCGTCCGGGTTCGTCAGGACCCGCAGCACCATCGCGCAGCACACCTTGGTGGAGATGTCCGTGGGCAGGCTGGCGTACTGCGGGAACCGGGCCAGGATCAGGGCAGAGGCGTCGGTGAGCCAGGCGGTGGCCCGACGCTCCTCGGAGGCCGTCAGGTCTCGGCCGAGCCGGTCCGCCAGGTCCATGAGGGTCGCCAGTGCCACGGCCGCCTCCTACTTGTCGTCGCCGCCGGCGGACTTGGCGGGGGCCTTGGCCTCGGCGATGCCCTCGTCTTCCGGGATGGCCCGCAGCCGCTTGATGACGCCGGCGTCCGAAGTCTCGAACTCGCCGTCCTCGAACTGGGCCCAGATCCCCTTGTCGTCCTGCAGGGTCAGGGCCGGGTACTTGCTGCTGGTGAACGTTGCCATGACGGCGGTCTCCTTACGAGAGGTCCTTGATGATGCCGTGGTAGGACTCGGCGCCGTACTCGAGGCCGACCTCCCCGTACAGCTGCCACTTCTCCGAGGCGCCCACCTTGGCGATCGGCTCGGCGAACAGCAGGCCCTTGCCGGGGATCTCCAGCCACACCGGGGCGCAGACCGAGAGGTCGACGACCGCGATCTGCCCGGTGGGCATCCAGCGGTTGAGCATGACGCCGAAGGTGCCGAAGTCGGTGACCAGCGTGTCGACGGCGACGCCACCGATGTTGCGGGTCATCGTCGGCTGGTTCAGCGTGGCCGTGGTGTAGAGGTTCGAGAGGTTGACCTTCTGGCCGGGGCCCGTCATCAGCACGGTGGAGTCCTGCGGCAGCTTCGCGCCGCTGGCGAACATCGTGGACAGGGTCGCGTCCACAATCGCCTTGGACAGGGCCCGCGGGGTGCCGCCGTTGGCGTTCACGTTGGTCGTGATCGCCGTGAGCAGGCCACGGGTGCGGCGGGCCGTCGAGTTGTTCGCCGGCTTCTGGTAGGCGCCGGACAGGAACGACAGCTCGACGTCGACCGCCATGGACTCCAGCTCGGCCGAAATCTGCGCGGTGAGCTCGTCGTCGATGGGGTTGTCGTCCATGCCGATGTTGATGCCCGAGTACATGCCGGTCGCGGCCTGCCGGGTGTAGGACACCTCGACGGCGGACTGGTGGATCTCGACGACGTTCGAGACGGCCGCGCGCGAGCGGGCCACGCCGGTCGGTGCGGCGGCGCCTTCCACGACGGAGTTGTTCGCGGTCGACGCCCGGCGGTCGATGGTCTGCCACTCGAACTCGACGGACTTGGTCCGCTTGCCGCCCGACAGGCCGCCGATCGCGGCGAGGAACGGGGTCTCGGTCGGGGTGACCGAGTACAGCTGCCCGTGGTAGTTCGGCAGGTTGTAGGTCGTGCCCTGCCCGCTGACTGCGCCCATTGAGGGCTCCTTCCTGAGGGTGAGGGCGTGGCCTGCGGCCTGCCCTTACTTGCCTGGTTGCTTGATCTCGCGCAGCTGCTGCGTCTTGAGCGCCAGCGCGAGCTTGGTGTTGCCCGCCTGCTCCGCTTCCGCGATGCGCTGCGGGAGGTTGGGGGGAGTGCCCGGACGGGCGCCCTGGGCGGGATCCGGGCGCGGTGTGCGCGGGCCGGGCTCCCCTGCCGCCCAGTGCGGCTTGCGGGTCAGCAGGTCGTCCAGGGCCGTCGTGATGGCGGCCGCGTCGACTGCGCCGTCCTCGCTGACGTAGGAGCCGCCAGACAGCGCGTCGACGGCGTCCTGAGGGTCCTGGAAGCGGCCCGCCGCCAGCGCCTCGACCTTGGAGGACACGGCGAGGCGTGTCGCCGTCTCCGCGCGGGTCTCCGCCGCCTTGAGAGCGTCGGCCTGCCGCTCCGCCTCGGTCTTCTGGGCGTCCTCGAACGTCTTGAGGCGCGCGGCCTGGTCCTTGGTGAGCTGCTCGGCTTCCTTGGCGCGCTTCTTCCACTCCGCCAGGGCCTTTTCTCCCGCCGGGCCGAGCTGGGGATCCCCGTCGCCGCCCGAGGGCGGCGTGGCGGGATCGGCCGGCGGCTGCGGCTCGGGCGGGACTGCCGGAACGGGCGGCGGGTTGCCCGCTGCCGGATCCGTGATCGGTTCGGTCGGGGTCGGTGTACTCATTACGGCTCCCGTTGCAGGAGGTTGGGACCGCGGCGTTGCACCGCGGTCAGGTCAGGTAGCCGAAGCGCCGCAGCATGACGAGCGCCTCGTCCCGGCTTTCGGCGAGCCGGAAGATCTCCTCGGGCATCAGGCGGGGCGTCGTCAGCCGGTACTGGCGCCCGATGTTGGCGGGCACCCGGCCGCGGGCGATGTCCCGAGCCCGTTCCTGCCGGTAGAAGGCGCCTCGCGTCGTCGCGCCCTCGCGGGTTGCTCCCAGGCGGCGGCCGTAGGCGTCGGCGGTGTACATGCCGCGGCGGGCGTTGACGATCTGGCCCATGTCGCCGCCCTCACGGATTGCCCGTGCGCCGGCCTCGCCGAAGACGCGGTCCTGCTCCGCCCGGGACAGGCCGTTGAAGTAGGTGCGCGGGTCGATGAACCCGGGCGATCCGCTGCCCGGCCTGGTCGTCGGCGAGAAGCTGTCCGACCCGATCCGGTCTCGGTGCTGGTGGCGGGCGATCAGCGTGGTCGGCAGGTGGATGCAGTCGCACCGTGGATGCCGCTGAAAGCCCGAGTTCCAGCCGTACTCCTTGCCCGCCAGGATCACGCACCGGGCGCAGGCCGGAGGCTGCACCACCCGCACGTAGCCCTGGATCGTGCGCCGCCCTGCCATCCCCACACTCGTCGCCCCGCGCCCAGCATCCGCAACCTGCGTTGAGGTGATCCGCAGCGCGCTGGACAGGGCGCCTCGGGCCGCGTCCTGCATCGACTGCCCGGCCAGCATCCGCACCTTCCAGTCGATGACCGGCTGGTAGAGCAGGGACAGCAGCGGGCGGCCGTCGGAGGCCGTCCCGGCGAGCGATCCGGGCACGACCCGCCCCTCGGCCGTCGGGTCCGCGCCCTCGGCGGCCAGGACGGCGTCGAGGTACGGATCGGCGAGCCGAGCGGCCTGGGTCTGGGCGTCGATGACGGCGCCCATGAGCATCGGGGAGAGCTGCTGCCAGGAGCCCGTGATGTCGCCGCGGTCGATCTGCTGCCAGATCGCCTGAACGCGGTTGACGGCCATTCGGACGATGACCTGCTGGCGCCGGTACTGGTCGAGTGCGATCGCGCGCAGGGCCTGGTCGACCATGGCCTACGCCGCTCCGGGCGGCGCCACGTCCGCCGCTCCCTGGTCCGGTTTGGGCCCGTATCCGGCGGCCAGGTCGCCGCCCATGGCCCGTCCGAGGGCGTCGTCGTCCATCTGCCGCATCCGCTGCCGCTGCACCGCGGTGTAGCCGAGGTCCTCGCGGCCCTGCTCGACGGGCAGGATGTTCGCCTGCACCAGCTTCACGATGGCGTCCGCCTTCTGCGCGAACGTCGGCGTGCTGGGGTCCCGCCAGAGCGTCTCCAGGTTCATCGCCCGCGGATCCCAGCTCTTGTCGCGGAAGCGCAGGATCAGCCGGTTCATGTCCTCATATGAGCCGCCGAACGACCGTTGGCGGCGCTCGGCTCGCTTCACCAGGCGCGTCTCTGCGGACCGGATGGCGTCCGCGGAGGGCGGATTGTTCGTGTCCAGGCCCAGGAAGTGAGGCGGCAGGCCCGCCAGTCCGCCGACGAGCCGGGCGAGCAGCTCGATGGTGGCGTGGAAGTTGCTGAGCTGGGCTTCGGGGAACTGGACGACGTCGGCGCCGTCCTCGCCGCCCTTCTTCTTGGACATGGCCCAGATGCGGCCGGCGATGCGGGACCACTTGGAGACCTTGTTGCCGTTCTGGTCGACGAAGTCTTCCTCGTCGACGCCGAACGCCACGCGCCTGGGGACGGCGTGGAACTCGGCGGACACCATCATGTCCGTGGCGATCTTGCAGGCGGCGTCACTGAGGGGCAGCACGCGCGCCAGCTCGGAGACGCCGTTCGGCTTCATGATGCGACCGCGGTTCACCAGCGGAACGACCGGGACCTGACCCAGCTTGTGCTGATCGCGTTCCGTCTCCGCCCAGGACGTCACCGACGTCTGCCGGTAGTAGACCGTCTCGTCGGGCAGGTACAGGGCCGCGTACCGGTCCGTGACGGCGTCGGTGATCGGGTCCTGCTCGTGCCACCGCTTCAGGGCCGCCCGCACGCACCGGGTCCGCGGGTCGCGGTCGACCTGCATCTGCAGCGGCGATTCGACCGTGACCAGCGGCATAGAAGCGTCCTTCTCGTTCGTCCCGACCACGAGGAAGGACCGCCGCATCACCAGGGCGTCCACGTGGGCCTGCTGGGACTTCTCGTCCATGCCGTTGGCCTGCCAGATCGCCCACAGGTCCTCGGCCGCGGACTCGTCGTCGGCGTACCGGAACCCCTCGACGTCCAGGCGCTCCTCGAGGGAGTCCACCACCAGGGAGGGCCAGTTGATGACCACCTGCCGGATCTGGTCCCCGAGCTCCTCGAGCAGCTCCGGATTGAGGTAGGACAGTTCCTGTTTGCCCTCGTAGTACCGGTTCAGGTCTTCCAGGCCCGACTGAAGGCCCTCATGGACGCGGGCGAGGTAGGCCACCCAGTCGGCAGGGGTGCGGTCCTTGGCTTCCACGGCTGCACCCCCTTTCACAGGACGATGACGGTGGATTTCCGCTTCGGCTTGTTCAGGCCGGCGGCGATGGCGTCGCATGCGGCCTCGTGGGCGAGGGTCGAGATCACGGCAAGGTCGATCTTCTGGACGTGCGTTGCCTTGCGCAGGACGTAACGCTTCGCCGGTCGGGCCGCCTTGCGGGCGTTCCGGACATGGATGGACGTGGACTCACATCCGTCATGCCGGAACGTCGTGTCCTTCTTCGTGACGTCCGTCAGCAGCTGCTCGCAGGCCGCATGCATCTGCACGACTCGGTAGGTCTGCCACTCGGTGACGCGCTTCTCGCCGTAGCGGGCCTGCCACGCGGCGACCTCGCTGGTCCAGTACGGCGGATCGCAATAGAAGCGGACGACGTTGTAGCGGCCCATGAGTTCGTCTACGGCAGCGTCGACCTCGAGGCGCGGCACCTGGCCATCCCACTCCTCCGGGTTCCAGATGCACGGCCTGTTGTCGGGGCCGTAGGTGGGGGTGAACTGGTAGCCGTCCAGGGTCTCGGCCCTGATGCCGGTCCAGTCGTCGACATCGGAGCCGTCGAAGCCCAGAACGAGGGTCGTACCGTCCGGCACGTCCTCCAGGGCGATGCGGGCGTCCCAGCGGTCTTGCAGAAGCCAGGCACCCATACCGGCGGTGATCCGGTTGCCGTAGAAGCGCTCCGCCTCCGCCGGCTCCTTCTCCAGCAGCTCGGCGGCCTCGCCCTCGATGGCGTCGAGGTCGATGTGCGTGCTGCCCAGGTACACGGCGCCGTGGATCCGACGCCGCTCGGCCTTGTTGGTGTACGACAGGCCTTTCGGCGGCAGCCGGTGGTACCGGTAGACGTCCTCGACCTTGGTCTCCGCGGTCTTCTGCGCCACGGCGTTCTCTGTCGGATCCCAGGCGTTCGTCGTCTCCAGCGAACGCCCGGACATGCCCGCCAGGCCGCGCCGTTGGGTGGTCGCGACCTTCGTCATGCCGTTGCCCTCGGTCCAGATTCCGGTCTCGTCCATCACGGCGAACGTGATCGGGTTGCCCAGGCGAGACTGGGCACTGGAGGTCACGACGTCGATCCGGCCGTCGTTGGGCAGCCGGATGAACTGCTCCCCGACCTTCATCACTTCGGACAATGGCCCGTTGCGGATCATCGCCTGCAGCGGCCGGTACGTGTTGTCGGTCTGGTCCTCGGACGTCGCCGTGATCTGGATCAGCGGCTGATTCCACGGCCGGCCCATCGGCTCCCCCGGCTCGTACTCGTACAGCCAGCCGCAGCCGCAGCGGTGATCCGCGCAGCGGTACCTCTCACCGCCCTGCGCCCAGCCGTTGAACAGAACCGGTCCAACAGCCTCGGCGGCCACCACGCTCGCAGCCCACGGTCCTTTCCCAGACTTTTGGGGTGCCACCGCCTGCGCCCGCCGGTAGTGGAAGGCGGTCGACAGCTGGCCGAGCTCGGCGGTTGCCCTGACCCGGTACAGGTTGGCCGTGATCCGCAGCTGCCAGTCGTACATCTCGAACGGATGCGGCCTGTTATCCAGACCGCCGACTGACTGGAGGCGGCAGTGCCGGGCAATCCAGTCCGGGACGACGTACAAGGTAGGGAAGTCGAGGGACCAGGTCCCGTCGTCAGCCGCTACCACCGGACACCGCCCTCAGCCTGGCGCGCGCCGAGTTCGGGGCGATGGTCGGGACCGTGTCGGGCCCGGCCGGCTGCTCGTCCTGCTCGCTGGACCGGTCGACGCGCCACCGGTTGGCGCGCATCCCCGGCGTGGACAGACCGAGGGAATCGGCCAGTTGCCGGACCAGCGTCGACAGGGCGACGGAAGACTCCCGAGCCTCCGCCTCGGCCAGGCGGCGCACGTACAGCGCCACCTCAATTTCCTGGCCGTACCGCTCCCACATGAGGGCCTGCGGCATCTGCCAGAGCCGATCCCACAGTTCGGCCTCGCGTTCGGTCCGCTCGGTGAGCGGCCATTCAGGCATTGCGCCTTCTCGGCCCTCGGCAGGCAGGATCGTCCACTCGCCGGCGTCCCGTTCACGCCGCAGCGCGTCGGGATCGGGCGCCGGGCCGGACCTGGTGCGTGCTCCACCCTTCGGCATATTGATCACTCCAGTTGGCCGCGTTGCGCGACGTCAGTGCCATCACATTGCGTGACAGCGGAGTCAAGATCACCAAGGCTCTGAACCCGCCAGACCAGGGAGTCACCTCCCCGGCGGTCTTTGTTGGATCTTGGTTTGGGGTCCCTCCCCCGGGGTGATCATGGTGAATGTCACCCAGAGTCACGGACCTTCGCCGGCCAGCCTGGACGTCCCGGACTCCATGCTCTCGGCGATCCGAAGCATGCCGGCGCGCTCGATCCAGCCGAGACCGTCCGAGTAGGCCATGCTCAGGCGCACGTCGCCGTCGGTGTCGATCACCTTGAGCAGCACCACGGCGCCGGCCACCAGCTCGCCGCTGGTCTCGTCGAGGGTCGCCTCGATGCCGAGGCCGTCGAGGACGTCACCGATGGGCCTCGCTTCCTCGTTCACCCTTCGGCGTCCTTCGGCGGCGTCCAGCCGAGCACCTGCAGCGCCTCGGCCACGCCGTTGCCGAGCACCACGTCCGCTTCGACGCTGCCCAGCTCGGTGACGTCGATGAGCTGCAGGTCGAGGCGCAGCGTCGGGCACTGCTGGTCGATGCCAGCTGTGAACGACAGGTTGGTCACGGCCTTGGCGATGTCGTGTCCGTCGATGAGGACTTGGCCGCGTGTGCCCTCGGTGCGGATCTCTACGTGGTGCCGTGCCATCGGTTCGCCTTCCCTGTCTGTGGTGCGAGCCGTGGTTGTCACCAGATGTAGAGCGCGTCACCGTCGAGGTGCTGGTGCTGGTGGTCGGGGGTGCCGGGCGGGAGGTCGGGGTCGGGTTCCGGCTGAGTGCATGTGACGTGGGTGAGAGCGGGCAGGAAGTGCGGCTTCCCGCACAGCGACTGCGTCACCTCGGTCGGCTGCGCCTCGCTGATGTCCTGCGGCGTCTCGTCGTCGGCCTTGGCCTTGGCCTTCGTGGTCATCGGTTCCATCCTCCTGGCTGCTCGCGTGCCGTGCTGCTGCTGTGGCATGGACCGCACAGACCACGACCATGCTCCGGATCGTTGGGGTCGAGGCCTGCAGCGACCAGCTCGCGCCGGCTGAGTGGCCAGTGGTCGGCGTGCACGCTGGGCTGACCGCACGGTCCGCGGTGTCCGCACGTCTCGTTGGTGCACACGCACAGTGGATCGCGGGCGAGGACACCAGGACGGAAGCGGGTCACGTGGCCCTTGCCGTAGCCGCGCTGCCGTGCGCTGCCCCGCTGCTTCTCCGCCTCGCGGCGGTGGTCGTCGCACTTCCCGTGCTGCGTGTACTCCGGGCACCGGGGTACCGAGCAGACGCGCCAGCTCTGGGACTTGGGCATGCCACCTCCGCTACCGTGTCCGCTCTTGGGGGTGGTGGACATGAAGAAGTTGGACGTGCCGCTCGGCATCGTCGTGGCTGGCCTGGTGTTGATGATCGGCTGCCGGTTGATCACGTGGTGGCCAGGCGTGATCGTGGGGGCCGCGGTGATCCTCGGCGTCCTGGCCTCAGCGGCGATGAAGCGGCGACCGAGGGGGTAACGGCGGCGCGGGCAGGCTCCCTTCCTGCACGCTGACGGCCGCTACCCGTCCTCCGCGCCGCCGTTCGTTCATGGTGTCAGCTGGCCGCTGCCCACACGTTGTTCGCGTCCGGGGTGTAGCCGGACAGCGTGATGGTGGCGGGCAGGGCTGTCTGTCCGGCGGCGCTGCGGCAGAACCGGTAGGCGCCTGCGGTGAGGTTGGCGTTGCCCGGGGTGAAGGCTGCGCCGAGCGTGGACCCGCAGGCGAAGGTTGGGCTGGTCGTTCCGTTGAACAGGAACGCGGCGTACACCTTCCCGGCGGGCGCCGAGTACGGGGCCAGCAGGTTCATGGCCTTGTTGCCGGCGCTGTTCCACACGGCGGACTGGTCGGCGGTGAGGCCGACTCTGTTGCCCGCGGTGTCGTAGTAGCCGGCCAGGCACTGGCTGGCGGTCAGGCCTGATCCGGCGGCGCCGAGGACGGCGTGCACCTTGTTCAGGGTCGTCGGCTGGCGGAGCTGCAGCTCGACGAGGTAGATGAATCCGGCGGACAGCGTCGTGCCGGTGGTGGACGACGAGGCCGGATCGAAGGACCACGCCGAGAGTCCGTGGTCTTGGGGTGTCCAGGCGTTGATGGGCGGTGTCGCCGTCTGCCAGGTGCCGGGCGTACCATCCGCCGTGCACAGGTACCAGGCGCCTGCCGAGTCGAGGATGGCGTCGCCTGCGGTCCACGTACCAGTGGTGGGAGCGCCAGTGGTCGCGCGCCTCCCCGCGAGCCTGATGTTGGTCAGCGCGTTCTTCGCGCCGAGGCCAGCGACGCCGGTGGTCGCGTCGATGTGGTGCACCTCGTCGAACGGGCCCGTGCCGAAGACGCTGCGGCCGATGAGGTGCGGGCCAGCGCCCTCCCACCGCATCACGTTGGTCTGGGCGCCGGTGAAGTCGGCGTTCGCCCACTTGGACACGAAGACGTCGAGGCCTGCGATCTCCAGGTCGAGGCCGGAGCCGGTGACGCGGAAGCGGTAGCCGCCGGTGTCGTCGGCCCGGGTCACGGTGAGGTTCGCGCCGTCGATGACGAGGTCGCCTGTCAGGGTGCCGCCTGTCTTGGCGAGCAGTGCGGCAAGGGATGCGGCGAGGCCGGTTACTTGCGACTGTGCGACCGTCACGGGGTCGGTCCCACCTGAGCCGTGCGTGGCCGCGTGTGCGGTCGGCGTGCGCGCGTCCGCCAGGCGGGGATCCGTGGTGGTGACGAACGAGGCGGTGGTCGCCGCGGACAGCTGCGGGTTGGGGTACGAGCCGGTGAGCGCTCCTCCGGCGGGGCCGGTGGGCGGGAGGCTTTGGCCGCTGCCGTCGGGCGCGGAGACCGGGGCCAACTGCGAGAGGTCGACCGACGCTCCGAGCGTGGAGGGCAGGTCGATGAAGTAGGGGGGACGCCGGGTGCCGCCTGCGGGCCGCTCGTCGACGCGCCAGCGCCAGCCGGTGGGCTGGATGTCGGTGTCGTCGTTGCAGAGCAGCAGGGCGCTGAAGTGGCCGCTGGCGTCGAGGGCGACTGGCCCGCCGCCGCTGTAGATGGCGTGCTGGGTGGAGTCGACGAGGACTGCGGTCGGAGTGAAGATGACCTCCCCATCGCGGGCGGTGCCGCCGACGGGGACCGGGAAGGTGCCGGTCAGTGTGATCGTGGTGGCGCCGGCGGGGAAGGGCATGGCCACCTCCAGGGCGTCGCGGGCCGGGTGTTGCTGACACGACGAAGCCCCGACCGGGGGGACCGAGTCGGGGCTTCGCGTGCGTCTGTGGTGCCGGTTGAGGGCACAGTTGTACACCCGGATCGTGACACGGCCCTGACCTGCGGTCAAGCGGCGTTGCGGGTGGCCCTCTTGAGGGCGAGCGCGGTGACGTCCTGGACGGCGTACCAGGGCTGTCGGGGGCTGCCGCCGGAGCGTGTGAGCTGGCCGCGTCGGACGAGCTGGCGGACGCCGTCGAGGCTGATGCCGAGGGTCCGCGCGGTCTGGTGGGCGGTGAGGTGGCCGGGCCGGATGTTCAGCGACTCCATGGCCTCCATGATGCCGCCTGGGGCGCCTGGTTGGGGGGTACCGCGTACCCCCTCTACCCCCATGACCTTGCAGGTGGGCGCCCATGACCGGGGGCATGACCTTGGTAATGGGCCCCCATGACCATGGAGCTTGTGGTGATGGGGGCCGAGGAAGGGCTTCGGTAGAGGGGCGGGTAGAAGGGGTGGCCTCTACCGGGCGGCGAGGAGCTCGACGGGGACGGCGTCCTCGACGTCGCGCCGCTGATATCCGGCGAGGGACTTGCCCTCGATCTTCACCTGCTTACTGGCCCGGTTGACGCCGGCCTTGTCGAGCTCGTAGGCGAGCTTCTCGGCGTCCCAGTCGCCGTAGGTGTCCTCGTCGAGGTTCACCAGGCCGGAGAGCAGGTCGACGGTGAACATGCGGCTGGAGTGCCGCATGACCTCCAGGACGTCGGTGATGACGGCCGGGATGTTGATGCCGCACTCCTCGGCTGCCGCGGTGACGTCGCTCGCCGCGTCGCCGGTGAGCTGGCCGACGGCCTGGCGCAGGGCGCGCCCCTTGGCGCAGATCGCGGCGAAGCCGGGGCCGTCGAGCAGGTCGGCCTTGACGGTGACGAACGAGGCGGGTCCGGTGACGAGGACGCCTACACCCCGGTGTTCCTCGGACAGGACGGACGCGTCGGCGCCCTGGGACGCCTTGCCCTTGCCGAGGACCATGTCGGAGGACGTCTGGTCGACGACCTGGGTGGAGTACCGCAGGGTGATGATCTCGCGGAGCTTGGTGGGCACGGATTCGGCGTCGGGCCGCTGGCTGGCGAAGTTGCAGATGAATCCGGCGGCGGGGCCGCGGCGGGCGACGCGGCACAGGTCGGAGATGACCTGGTCGCGCTCCTCCTTCTCCATGGCGGTGAGGTATTCCTGCAGCTCGTCGACGGTGACGAAGATGAACGGCAGCTTGTACTTCTCCACGATCTGCTTGGTGAGCTTGCCCTCGGGGCACAGCGAGGTGGGCAGCGACCTGAACAGGGCGAACCGGTATTCCATCTCGGCGATGAGCTCTTTGAGCATCGCCTTCAGTGCGGCGATGGCGTCGTCCTCGGCGCCCATGACGAGGCGGTGGGCGACGGCCTTCGCGGGCATCCAGTCGGCTCCGCCCTTGCCGTCGGCGACGTAGTGCCGCACCCACGGGTCGAGGATGCCGGCGGCGGACATGAGGCGCTGGGTGAAGGTCTTGCCGCGTCGGGGCAGGCCGCCGAAGAACATGGACTGCCAGACGACGGGGACGTCGATGCGGCGTCCTCGGGCGTCCTGGCCGAAGGGGATCGGGTCCCACACGCTGAACGTATCGAGGCTGGCCAGCGGTGAGGGGACGGGGTCGGCGAGATAGGGGTCGTCGTCGGCGACCCACATGTTGACGCGTCCCGCGTTGCCGCCGCCGTGGGCGCGGACGCGGCTCATGATGACCTGGATCTCGTCGACGCCCAGCTCGGCCGCGATGGCGGTGCGCTTGGCGAGGACGTCGGCTGCGGTCTTCCCGCCGCCCTTGGGCAGGTCGAAGATGACGGACCAGCCGTTCCCGTCGCGAAGCGGCCCCATCATGCAGTTGACCCTGGGGCCTTCGTCGTCGCCCTTGCCCTGCTTGAGCAGGCCGGTGGCGCGCAGGGCGTCGTTGAGCTGCTGGGCGTCCATGGCGATCCGCAGGGGCGGCGTGCCGTGGTCGAGGATCTGGGCTTCGTCGGACCAGCCGATCGCGGAGAGCCCGCCGCACGTGAGGCAGCTGGCGGCGAGCTGCAGGCCGAGGCTGGCGTAGTTGAGGGCGACGGATGCGGCGGCGGCCAGGCCGAGGGCGGCACCCCAGCGCCAGCGGCGTGCAAGGGTGCGGTCTCGGTGGGCGACCTGGTAGCGCAGGGCGAGCGCCTCGTCCTCGGGCTTGGCCTTGGACTGGGCGGCGAGAGCTTTGACGGCGCGGGTGTGGTCCTGGGCGGCGAGGACGGGCCACAGGCGGCGGCCGCCGCGGAATGCGCCGCGCGCCGAGTATCCGGCGATCTTCACGCCGTACTTGGGGCTGCGGAGGGCGTGGTAGCGGGTGTGCCACCAGGTGACCTTGGCGAAGGCTCCGCTGTTGGCGCGGACGGATGCCCAGTTGCGTGCCCAGGCGGGCAGGATCGGGGCGTCGGGGACGGTGAGCCAGTCGGCGAGGGGGTTGTCAGGACGGTCGACGGCCTCGACTTCTGCGATGGCGTCCTGGGCGTCCTCGGGTGCGTCCTGTAGCGGCTTGACGAGGGCGATTGTCATGATGGGGGCTTCCTGCCTCGTGATGGGTGCGGGACGCCCGGGGACGGCGGTCTTCTTGGCAGCGGACGCCGTCCCCGGGGTGGATCTACTTGCCGCGGGCGGCCCTCTTGCGGGCCTGCTCGCGGACGCGCTCGATGCGGCGGTCGATGTCGGGCTGGTGCTCGATGCCGGCGGCGGCGCGTTTCACGCCCTGCGCCTCGATGGCGACGATGCGGGCTCGGTCCCAGAACGTGAGCTTCGGCTTCGGCTCAGACATCGGTGTCCTCCTGGGCGTCCTCGGGCAGCAGGACGGCGATGTCGGCGTGGCCGCGGGCGATGGCCACCCACAACGCGCCGGCCGCGGCGAGGGGCTGGGCCCTGTGGCGGGACTCGCTGTGGCGGGCGTGCAGCTCGGCGTCGCGGGCGAGGTCGGCGGCCCTTTCCATCGCGGCGTTGGCCATGGTCAGACGCTGTTCACGGGTCACGGTCTCTCCTCAGGTTGCGGGCCGGACTGTCCGACCCCACCGCGCCCCCGCAGTCGTTGCTCGGAAGGCAACGACTGGCGGAGGACGGAAGGGCCGTCAGCCCTTGCGCTGGATGTCGCGCCAGATGGAGCGCAGGATCAGGGCGAGGATCGCGACGGATACGGCGCCGATGGCGACGGCCACCGCGAACAACGAGGCCACCAGGCCCCCGGCGATGCCGAGGCCGCCGATGGTCAGCCACTTCTTGGCGTCGAACTGCGGCGCCGGGGCGGGCGCCTGGACGGGCGCCTGCTGCTGCGCGGTCGCCGCCTTCGCCAGCTCGACAGCGGCCAGCGCGATCTGTACGGCCGCGGTGTCGACCGCGGCCTCTCTCGCTGCGGCCTCGGCCTTGGACAGTGCGTCGCTCATCGGGCCCACCCCCGGACCGTGCGGGCCACGCGCGGCCACAGCAGGACGCCGGCGGCGAACACCAGGACCGGGGGCTGCGAGACGACCGCGGCGACGACGGCCAGGACGATGGCGCCGAGCGTCGGGTAGGCGACGAGGAGTCCGAGGATGGCGCCGAACAGGATGCGCATCATGCGTATCCGCCTTCCATCGGTGTGGCCGGGGTGTCGGGCTGGTCCTTCTTCGCGGCCCTCGACAGGGCGGTGCGGATGTACGGCTCGGTGACGACTAGGCGTCGGTGCCGGGCGACGTGCTCGGCGATCTCGCGAGCCTTGGCGTCAGGGCCGAGGATGGATGCGGCCTCGACGACGGCGGCCTCCAGCGTGACGGGCTCCAGCGCTGCGACCTGCTGCGCATCAGCCGCATCAGGTCGATGCACCTCGTACTCCGGGGCCGTCTGGCCGAGGACCAGGGCGACCGCTACGGCGTCCACGGGAACCCCGTAGGTGCCGAGGAGGTGGGCGAGTTCGACGGGGGCCGCATCAGGTCGCGCATCGTGTGCGAGGCGGATGGCGTCGGCCGGGTCCATGTCTGCGAAGCGGGCGCGCAGCACCTCCGTGGCAGAGGCGGACCGAGGTCGCTCAGCGGGACTTACTTCCTGCTGGGAAGTCTGTCCGCCGTACATGGATGCGAGGGCCGCATCAGCTCCGTCGCGGACGCGGATGCGCTGGACGTCGACCAGGCCGGCGCCGAGCTCGGTGTCCCCGACGCCGACGTATCTGGCGAGGCGCCAGTACCGGCGCACGGCACGCTTGCGCTTGCGCTTGTCGGGGTGTCCGTCGGCGACGGCGCGGTGGAAGGCCAGCTGCCGGGCGGCATCGGCGTTGTGGCGCATCACCTCGGCGTCCACGCCGGTGCGGTAGACGACGATGCTGCGGGCGATCAGCCCGAGCCCCTCGGCCGCGCCGGACATGGCGAGCGGGGTGACCGCGTACACGGCGGCCTCGCGGGTGTCGTTGGCGATGGAGATGCCGATGCAGCTGGCGGACACCGGGGCGACCCACATGCCGCCCCGGACGACGCCGGGGGACGCCTGGTTGAGCATCGTCCGCCCGAGCATGATCAGGGCGAGGATGAGAGTCAGGCCCTCGCCCGCGGCGACGACGCCGGCCGCGGTCGCCTGGCGGTGGAACTCGGCGACGGCGTTGCTGTACGTGCCCCAGGCGCCGAAGCCTCCGACGACGACCATGGCGACGGCCGCGGCGCCGAGGACGACGCCCTGCCCCCTGGTGAGCTCCCGGGTCGTCATCGGGCACCCCCGTTGCGGAGGCGCTCGGTCTCGGCGGCGACACGGTCGATGCGGAGGGATGCGACCCGGAGGGCCTGGGCGACCGTGCGGGCGTCCTCGGGGGTGGCGTCGAGGTCGAGGTCGAGGTGCAGGGAGAGCAGCGGGTGCGCCTCGGGGTGCAGCTCGCCGTAGGGGGCGTGGCTGATGTAGGCGTCCAGGAGCTCGAGGTAGCCGTGTGCGTAGGTGGCGGCCCCGGCTCGGACGTGTACGCCGTTGTGGGTGAGGTCGGCGAGGTGGCCGACGTACTCGTTGTCGTGGCCTGTGCACCAGACGGGTTCCGGCACGGCGACTTCGCCGTGGTCCTCGGTCTGGAGGGTGACCGTGCCCTGCCGGTAGCGGGGCGACTGCGGGACGCGGGGCGGCTCGGTGCTCACTGGCCCTCACCCCGCTCGGCGGCCACGGCGGCGAGCAGGCCACGGACGCGGCAGTTGAGCGCGACGGCGGCCTTCAGCATGTCCGTGTGGTCGTGGATGTTGAGGGCTGCGGTCTCCTCGAGGATCCGCCGGGTGACGGCGATCTCGATGTCGAGGGACGCGGGCTCCGGGGTCACGTCGTCCGGGCCGTGCAGCGGCTCGTAGGCGGTGTTGCTCTCGCATGCGGGCATGGAAAGATCGGCCATAGCCGTCTCCTTGCTTTGATCAAGGTTGGCGGTCAGGCCTCCGTTCGGTGTTGGTAGCACCGGCGGGGGCCGTATTCAGTTGTGGCACCTGGGCGCTTGCCCGGTGTCATGACACCCACCGTAGACCCTGGTGTCATGACACCGCAAGGGCTAACCTCGGGGTGTCATGACGAGACTGGAGAGCTGATGCCGAACGTCGAGAAGACGCCCCGCCAGACGGTCCGGGTCGAGAAAGATCTGTGGGCCAAGGCGGGCGCCGCAGTCGGCGCCCGCAACAGAGGCGCCGCGATCCGCGACTTCCTGCGCTGGCTCACACACGAGACGGACGAACTTCCGAAGCGTCCCCCGAAGCCGGAGTAGCCGCCTCCTTCTGTCGGGCCGCGAGGGCCTCCTTGTTGTCGTCCTGCGCCTGGGCGAGGACGACCCACTTCTCCGGCGGCCACTCCGCGCCGCACCAGCTGCATGACACCGACGTCCGGCCCGGCAGCAGCGCGACCACGGCTCCGCACAGCACCTCGTCAAGCAGGGTCGGGCAGTAGCCCAGGCGGCGCGGCCGGTCCTTCGGGTCGCGCGGGTTGACGATCGACGCGACGTCCCGCTCCAGGTCCCGGATCTCCTCGGCGAACGCGCCGGCCATGGGCCAGCTCGCCGCGATCCATTCGAGGTTGATGGACAGCGCACGTGCGGCGACGGCGATCCGCCGCCCGATGGTGCCCTCGATGGCGGGCTGGCCCCAGCCGCGGTCGGCCTGCATGGCGCTGCGCCAGTCCTCCAGGACGCCGACGATGCCACCGGGCCCGCGGAGGTTGAACGCGGGCTCGGATATGGGCAGGGGCGCCTCAGCGGGGCGGGAGCGGCCCAGCTCGGGGCGACGTCCACCGGGGTGCAGGAACGCGGCGAGGGCCTCGTACAGTCGCGGCGCCCGGTCGAGGCGCTCGGCGAGGGCAAGCGTGTCGCCCGGGCAGAGGTAGCCATGCTCGAGGCCGCGCTCACAGAGCCCGCAGGACGCAGTCACGCCGCGGCCCTGCTCTGCGAGGCCTTCAGCCGGGCCTCGGCCGCGCGGACCACCTTGCGGTCGCGCCGGTCGTCGAGGATTCCGAAGAGGATCTGGACGAGCAGCATCAGGTCCATGCCGATGGCGATGCCGATGATGAGCAGCTGGAGGTCGTGGTCGGTCATGGCGGTGTCCTTTCGGTAGCTGGCGGTCAGGCGGCCCGGCGGCGGGCGCGCTCGTACTTCTCGCGGGCAGCGATGAAGGCTTCGCTGGTACCGCCGCGGTCGGGGTGGGCGTCAGCCATGGCGGCCTTCAAAGCCTTGAGGTCGGGCAGGGCCGGGTCTGGCCAGCGCCGCCGGGCACGCACAGCGCGGGCTGGTGGCAACTCGGGCGGCTCGGCGAAGAGGAGATGCCAGTACGGGACGTGCACGGAGCCGTGCTGTTCGAGGTCCTGCCGGTCGACGTAGCCGGGTTCCCACTCCAAGGGGCCGCGGGGTCGCAGGTAGTAGATGCGCTTGGCGGTCTTCTTGGTGATGGGGAAGTTGACGATCCGGCCGTGGATCCACGTCTGGTCGTCGAGGTCGTAGCGGCCGGGCTCGATCGCGTACAGGTAGCCGACCGCGCTGGGCGGCGGGACGGATTCCGTGTGTGCGCTCCTCGGCGGCCTGGCCGACCGTTTCTCGGCGTTGAGCACCTTGAGCCGTCTGTCTGCGACGCCGTGCAGGATCTGGATGTTGGCGTACCGGCCGGCGGCGAGCTTGACGGCGGCGGCGTTGGCGCGGCGGGCGGCTTCGTCTTTGGTTTCGGCCCATCCGTGGGCCTGGTCGCCGTCGTGTTCGCTGGCGGTCCAGAACCAGCGGCGCCCGGACCGGCAGCGCCCCCAGAAGATCAGCGGCGGATCATCGCGGTCGCTCATGCTGCGAGCCCTTCCGTGTCGGGCCACTGGCATCCCTCGAGGCCGCGGCGGTTGTCGTCCGGCAGTACCGCGAGCGGCCAGCCGAGGTGGTGCAGGCCCATGGCGCACAGGACGTAGGCGTCGGCCTGGTCGTAGCGGCCAACCCCGTCGCAGTCGACGCCGTAGCGGGCGCGCACGGCGTCCCGAACGGCGCCTTTGGAGCCGGAGCCTTTGCCGGTGGCGTACAGGGCCCGACAGGACGGTGGGACGACCGCGTAGGGGATCCCTCGGCGCCAGCAGGCGTGACGCACCATCACGCGCAGGCCGGCGAGGTCTTCGTGCCGGTGGGCGACACCGCCGCCGAACGACGGGCCCTCGATGACGACCAGCTGCGCGCCGCCGATGTGGTCGACGACCCGCTCGACGATGAAGGCGAGCCGGGGGTGCCCACGCAGTCCGGCCTTGGGGCGGATGATGTCCGTCCAGCCCTCGCCTGCCACCCCGGTGCACGTCAGGCTCAGGTCCAGCCCGATGACGCGGGGAACCTGCGTTGCCGCCTGGGCAACCGTGACCGTCTCGGTCACGACTGGCGGGTCAAGCAGGTCGGGGCTGATGGCGCCGCCGATAGATATCCACAGGCTGTGGGCTTGGGCTGTGGTGAAGTCGCGGCGGCGGGCCTGGTCTTCGAGCTCGGCGTAGGTCAGGCCGAGCCGGGCGAGGGCGGCGGAGGCGGAGGCGTGGAACTCGGCCTCGGTCACCTCGATCACCACGTCGTCGGGGTCGGCAACCGTGGGCGTTTGCCCCACGGTTGTGGGCGGGCGGCCTACACCTGCGTGGCCTGCTGCCCCATCCAGGTCGTGAACCGTGGGGATATCCCCACGACTGAAGTCGTGCTGCACGTCGAACTCCCTGCCGGTCATGCGGCCATGGCCCTGGCGTTGAGGCGGCCGAGGATGGTGGTGAACTGATGCACGGCCTGAAGGTCGGACACCTCGCCCGCCGTGGCGCCGGGCGGGACCGGAATCTGCTTGAGGCGGCAGAAGTTGAGCTGCTTGACGCTCGCCGGCTTGCTGCGCCACGGGGCCGAGCGGGTGGCAAGCCACCGTCCGCCCAAGGCGCGGGCCTGCTGCTCCAGCCACGCCTTGGCGGCCGTCAGCGGCAGCGCGACGTCGTTCTTGGGGGCGACGAGACCGTTGTTGATGTCGAAGCGGCGCAGCCAGTACGTCCGGTCGACCGGGTTACGGACCAGGAAGACGTAGGTGGCATCGGCGACAGGTATGAACCAGACGCCGCTGTCCGTCTTCAGCCAGCGGGATGACGACCCGTGGAACAGGTCGATCTCCTCGACCTGCACGCGGGACAGGTCGATGCGCCGCTGCGCCTTCTCCTCGGCCTCCCGCACGGCCTCGCGAAGGGTCTGATCCTCGGCCGGTTCGGGAACTTCACGGCCGGTGAGGTCGACGATCGACGCCAGCTTGTGCCGGGTCGAGGCGCCCATCACGTCGAGGATCAGCGCGTCCTTCTTGCCCTCGAACAGGCGCAGCGCCCGGCCTGCCATCTGGCAGTACAGGCCTGCCGACTTGGTGGGGCGGGCGATGACCGCGCACGACGTCCACGGTGCGTCAAAGCCTTCTGTGAGGACCATGCAATTTGTAAGGATCTGGAGGTCTCCGGCCCGGTACCGGTCGAGGGTGGCGGCGCGGTCGTCGCGGGGCATGTCGCCCCAGACGGCGGCCGCGGGCAGGCCGGCGGCGGTGAAGGCTTCGGCCATCGACTGGGCAGTGTCGACGGTGGGCGTGAAGACGACGCCGGGCCGGTCGGCGGCGTGCTCCTGGTAGGCCTTGGCGACGACCGGGCCAGCGTCGGAGTCCTCGAGGGCCTGGCCGAGTTGCCCGTCCTGGAGGTCACCGTGGCGGGTCTTGACTGAGTCGAGGTCGAGGCCGTCGACGATGACGCGCTTCCCGCGGACGTCGCACAGGTAGCCGTCCTCGATCATCTCCAGGATGTCGAGGGTGAAGACGACCTCTTGCCAGACGTCGGCGAGGCCGCCGTCGGCGCGGGTCATCGTGGCCGTGAACCCGGCGACGGGTACGCCTCGCCAGGCGCCGAAGTGCTCGAGCACCGTCATGTAGCTGGAGGCGGCGGCGTGGTGGCATTCGTCGACGATGACGAGGCCGATGTCTCGGATGGCCTGGCGGCGGCGTTCGACGGCCAGGGTCTGGACGCTGGCGACGATGACGTCGGCGTCCTGGTGCTCGTCGCGCTCGGCCTTGACGATGCCAACTCGCAGGTCGGGGCGGACGGCGCGGATCTTCTCGGCGGCCTGGCCGATGAGTTCTTCGCGGTGCGCGATGACGAGGGCGCGGTGGCCGTTCAGCTGGTCGAGGAGCTCGCTGATCAGGTTGGCGAAGACGACGGTCTTCCCGGCGCCGGTCGGGAGGACCACGGCGAGCCGGTTGTTGGGGCCCTGCCAGCCGGCGGTGAGCGCCTTGATGGCGTCGACCTGGTACGGCCGCGGGGTGAACGTCTCGGGCGTTTCAGACATGGCGGTCACCTCGGTTCGTCGCTGCGGGGTTCTGCGGGGATGCTGCGGGGTTCTCTGCGGGGATGTCGGAGCGAGCCCAAACCGGCTCTGAGCTGCGACCAAGCAGGGTTTGCGGGGTTCTCCGGAATGTTTTGGAGGTCTTGACATATAGAGACCGGAGATTTTTTTGGTGACGCACTGCACCGTGTGTTGCACATGGTGTGTGTGATGCGTTCCCTATACGGGTGAGGTAGCGCCACTCCCCGCAATTCCCCGCATCCCCGTGAACGCGCAGGTCAGGGCCGCTTTTCGGGTTGCGGGTAAACCCCGCGGATTGCGGGGTTCTCGTCGCGGCGGTCACCGCTCAGCCCGCCCGGTGCCCTTGTCGACGTGCTGCTCGACGCGCCAGGTGTTCTGCTTCAGGTGACTGTCGTAGACCAGGACGACCTTGAGGTCCTCGAAGTAGCGGCCCTGCCGCGCCTTCAGCCAGTGGCCCAGCTGTTTCCCGGACGGCAGGTCGCCGTTGTGCAGCTGCGGCACCGTGTCCTTCAGGCCGAGCAGCGCCTTCGTGGTGACCGGGTCGGTGCCGATCTTCTGGTGCCAGTCCGTCAGGAAGGCCGCCCACTCCTGGGCCTCGTCGTCCAGTGCCGCGCTGGCCTCGCCTCGGTCGGCGAGCCAGCCGGGCACCTTGAGGTAGTCGAGGATCCCGGCGATGACGGATGCCCAGGGCGAGTAGTCGCCCATGCGGGTGTTGATGGTCTTGGCGCCGTCGGCGAGCCAGCCGCGGACCATGGTGACGAGGGCGGCGACGATCGTGGAGGCGTTCTCCGCGAGCCAGATGCGGAGGTCGCCGACCGTGAAGTTGTCGCGCTGGTCCGGGTTGGGACAGTCGGGGTCGAGGCGAACCCAGAGGGTGCGGCGCCCGTTGTCCCCGCCGGTGCGCAGGTTGTTGCCGGTCAGGACCCACAGCCGGTCGTTCGGCATGGTGACGCTGCTGGTGCTGCCGAGCAGCCTGTCGCTCCAGGTGGCGCTGGTGACGAGGGACGACAGGATGGGGCTCTTGATGATGTGCCCGTTGGGCAGGTTGTCCATGGCGATGATTGGGTCGCCGCAGTCCCACATCTTTGCCGTGATGGCCTTGCGCAGCTCGGCGTCGTTCTCGGCCCAGGGGGTTTCGGCCAGGCCGTAGAGGCGCCCGAACACGTCCTTCAGGAGGGTCTTGCCGGAGGCCTGCGAGGTGCCGGTGATGACGACGAGCGGTGTCGGACCGGGAACGTAGGGCCGGATGATCGGCGACAGAAGCGCGCCAAGATACTGCGCCCGATCGGAGTTTGCGACGAACGGGAAGTCGGCGAGCATCTGGTTCAGGACGATGTCCTTGGCCCGCTCTACAGATTCCTTCGATACCTGCGGCTGCAGGCGGCGGAGCGGCACGCGCGGGTGCATATACAGGCCGGTGCCCCGGTCGTAGCCCGGTGCTTGCACGAGAGATCCGTCGGGCCGAACGACAGGCGAGGTGACGATTCCGCGGAGCGGCATCAGGGGCCAGTCCTTGCGGCCGAGGATCGTCCCGCAGGTCTTCGGCATGAAGAGCTCGCGGACTTCCTTGGTGCCCTCGGTGAAGGGGTCCTTGACGACTTGGTAGGTGGTGACGTGGTCGCCGAGGTAGGCGCGCAGGTTGTCGGTGCCCAGCTGCTTGACGAGCGGGTTGCCCTGGTCGTCCTCGTACACCCAGCACGGGCCGCTGGACCGCTTATACAGGTCGGGCAACTGGTTGGCACGCATGATGTCGAGCAGTCCGTCGATGGCATCGGCCTCATTGGTGATGTCCAGCTCGGGCTTGTTGACGACGATCCGGAGGTCCGGTCCGGCGCTCGCCGTCTCCTGCTCGTCGGGCACCGAGCCCGGATCGATGGCCGAGGACCCGTCCGTGAAGTGCCCGCCGGCCTGGCGGGGCACCGACTGCAGTCGCTGGCGCGGCGGCTCGGAGCCGAACCCTCGCCCGCGCAGCTCGGCGGCGGCCCGCTTGAAGTGCTCGGTGCTGGTGCCACCCTGTGTCAGGTGCGTGTAGGCGGCGAACTTGTCGTAGGGCGTCTCGGACTCGAACACCGTCGAAGTGGTGAAGACGTACAGCCGGTCCCGGTCCGCCGCGTGCCCGGTCGTTGCCGAGATCCCCTGGTTCTTCCCCTTGCGACGCCAGTACGTGGTGTTGCCGCGCGTGAAGATCGGATCGAGCTCGTCGCCGATGATCTCGGGCCAGTCGGTCCGGTTCTCGAAGTCGTCGCCCGGCCGGACGTGGCCCGCGGGCAGTTCGCGCTTGGGCCGCGGAGCGGTCTTCGCCTTCTCGTCGGTCGGCATCGCGTCGTGCGCCTGGCACAGGGCGTACAGGGCATCGAGGTCTTCCGGTTCGACGACGGCCATGGTGGAGGGGCCACCGGAGACCCGGACATACGGCTCGCCGCTCGGGTGAGTGGAGCCGTGCGACGGCGCGATGACGACGAAGCCGCCCTCGCCGCGCGTCTCGATCAGGACCCGCACGATCTTCGCGTTGGGCTTCTCGGCGACACGCTGGCGTTCTTCCGGCGTGTACTCGTCCTCGCGGGCGAGGCGACGGGCGAGCTTTGTGTTCCCAGCTGCGGGCCTGCCCTTGACGATGACCTTGTAGTGGACGCCGCCAGAGGGCGACCGGTCTGCCCAGCCGGTTGTGACGGCTTCCCAGAGGTCGCCGAGTCCGCTGTTGGCAGCGAGCTCGGCGACCTCGTCGAGGACGCCCTCCCGAACGGCCAGGCCCTCGAACTCGATCAGTTCGATGTTGCCGGAGACGGCGCCAGTGACGACGCCGATGCCGGTACGCCTGCCGTCTCCGAACCAGTCGTCGTGCTCCTCCGGCGTGGACCTGTTGACCTTGTATGGGGTCCAGGACCGGACGTCGGGGGCCTTACTGCCGTCGGCCTTGACGGGAAGGACGCAGAGGCCAGCGTCGTGCAGCTCGCGAGCGGAAGCCCGGAGGTCAGGTGTCTGTGCGTCGTTCACGAACACTGCTCCTGGCGGTAGATGGGCCAGCCGGGACCCGGCTGCGGCTCGGGCTTGCCCTGCAGGGCGGACGGGGTGTGGGCGGGGCAGCGGTGGCCCTGGATGTACAGCCGGACGCCCTTGCCCTCTCGGCAGTGGCGCTGCTCGGCGCCGATCCAGTGCTTGCAGTCGGGCTTCGGCTTGCCGTCGGCCGGACGGCCGGGGGCGGGTGTAGCTACGCCCCCAGCCGTCGCGGTGTTCTGCTGGACGGTCACGCCTGGCGCTCCTGCTCGTCGGCGGTGTCGTCGTAGCCGCGCTCAAGCCAGCCGCCCGGGTTCGGGCGGAGCTGCACGGCGCTGAGGTCGAGGCCGCCGGGGCCGACAGTCATGACGGCGAGGCCGGCCTGCGCCTTCAGCTGCTCGACCAGTTCGGCCTCGACCTCCTTGCGGGTGACCTCGTCGCCGTCGTCCTCGTCGGTGGGCCAGGCCGTGACGGCGGTCGGCCCGAGGATCGGTTCGACCCAGCTCGCGCAGGTCTCGCAGACGGGGATGCACCGGCAGTTGGTGGCCCGCGATCCGGCCGGGCGCCAGTCGGCGGGCGCGTCGTCGGGCCGCAGCGGGTCGGAGCAGCGGGGGCAGATGCCTGCGTCGATCGCCTTGGTGATGCGCTCGGCGTTCAGGACTGCGAGCTCGGCCGCGGTGTCCGGCAGCAGAGTCTCAAGGAGCCGCGCGGTGGACTCGACCACGCACTGCGGCCGGTACGGGTGCGCGCCGGAGAAGGTACGGATGCTCATACCTGCACCCCCGCCTGGTCCGCCAGGTCGTTGACGAGCTTGGCTATGGCGTCGACCCGCTCGACGGGGTCCTGCCCCTGGGGCACCCACACGATCTGGCGGCCGTTCTCCTTGCCGGACCAGCACTGGAGGCGGGCGGCCAGGTCGGGGCCGAACTCGGCGACCTCGTCCATGGCGACCTCGACGAGGGTCAGGTCGTGCTCGGCGAGGATGGCGCGGAGGGTGTCCTCGGCCTCGTACCTACGGGCGAGGCGTTCGATTGCGTCGAGCGTGGCGCGGGCGTCGGCGACCATGCGGCGCAGGCGGGCGGGGGCGACCGGCTCGCACGCGAGCTCGTCGGTGGTGACGACGAGTTCGTCGGG
This sequence comes from Streptomyces sp. NPDC096311, assembly GCF_044763085.1. Taxonomy (NCBI): domain Bacteria; kingdom Bacillati; phylum Actinomycetota; class Actinomycetes; order Kitasatosporales; family Streptomycetaceae; genus Streptomyces; species Streptomyces sp. NPDC096311. The sequence continues at coordinate 31,580 of NZ_JBIWFN010000027.1, read as the reverse complement.
GCCGCCTTCGAGGTCCTGGAAGATCTCGGCTTCGAGGACGAGGCGGACGCACTGGGATCTCGGGGCCGGCATCGCCGTTGACGCCGCTGAGGGCTGTGCTTGAATTGCCATGAGGACGTTCTCTTTCCGGCGGCGGCGCTAATGGGGTGGCTAGACCCCGGGCGTCGCCGTCTTGCTGGTTAGCGCTGGTGGATGAGGCTGTTCTCGTCAGACGGCTCCGGGTGGCTAGACCCGGGGCCGTCGCTGTTGGGGTCGATCCCCAGGGCGCGCAGCAGGTCGGCGCGCGTCACTCGGTAGGCGCGTCCCACCCGCAGGATGCGGACCGGGTACTCGCCGCGCTTCGCCAGGTCGAACCCCTTGGTCCGTCCGAGCTGCAGGGCGCGGTTCGAGGTGTCCAGGTCGAACGCGACCGGCAGAGCGAGCAGCTCGGCAAGCTGCATGCCGCGCTCGGCCGGCGTCTTCTGCATGGTCTGTGCGGTCATTTCTCCCTCTTTGGGGCTTGCGGTGGCGCCGTTCGGATGTCGTTTCACATCAGCTGACATCCATCAGATCCGCTTACATCAGTCCAGATCCGCTTAGTTTCTCGTGCCGTACTGGACTAGTGGGACGACTGTACCCCCGAGTGCACCCATGTCAAGTCGTTCTCGGTCTAAGTTCTTCAGTCCATGTCGGACTGTGACAATCCAGCCGACTCCGCGAGGTGTGGCGCGTAGGTGTTGCGATCAGTCGGTGGGGGGCTGCTAAGTTCAGTCCATGCCGAACTATGACGCTCAGTCCGACGAGAAAGAGGCGGACGAGTTCGCCGAGTACGCGAAGCACACCGAGGCGGTCTCCCACGAGGTGGATGAGCACCTTGAGCCGACGGATCCCATCAAGAACGCGACCCGAGGCCAGCTCGGTGACGCCGGGGATATGGAGCGGCTGGCCAGCTTCAACCTGCGGCGCATCCGGCAAGCCCTCGGGCTGTCACAGCAGCAGGTCGCGGACAAGCTGGCCGAGAGGCCCGACCGGGTCAGGCTGAGCCAGTCGCAACTGGCGAAGATGGAGCGCGGCGAACGCCCCTGGAGGGTTAACGAGCTGTGGGACATCGCCGACGCCCTCGGTATCCAGTACATGGAGTTCTTCTCTGGCCAGATGCGTGAGGACAGCCCCGAACTCCAGGTACTGGCTGCGCGGCTCAAGTACCAAGCCGCCTGGGAAGAAGCCGGGCGGGTTGAAGAGGACTACAAGAAGGCGGTTCGGAAAGCACTGGAAGCCGGCCGGAAGCTTGTTCATACCGCCGCCCATTTCGGCGTCAAGGATGACCACGCCATGCACATTCTTGCAGCTCAGGCCAGCAGGGCCGAAGAGGTTGAGTACACCGTCAAGGACATCAACAGCGACCGCCCGCTGATCAGTCGCGAGGAACTCAAAGAGCGTCACAAGCAGATGGCAGAAGAGACGGCACGCCACGAGGCCTGGGCTGAGGAAGAATGGAAGCGGCTGACCCTCGAGATTGAGGAACTGAAGAAGAAGCAGGACGAGGATGAGTCGCTCTAATTCCTGAAAGGGGTCACATGCCCGCGTCCCGCCGCGCCGGCGGCATCAGTAAGCGGTGCGAGTGCCGTGGCACGGACGGCAGGCGGCTGGGCGCGAAGTGCCCGCAGCTGTCGAAGCGTTCGCACGGCAACCACGAGCTGCACCAGGAGCTGCCCGTCGACGCCGAGGGGAATCGGCGGCGTTTCCGGCGCACCGGCTACGCCAAGGTCACCGACGCGCAGACCGACCTCGACCGGATCCGCGCCATCCTCGACCTGCCCGGGGACGACGAGGACGGGCTGCAACGTGTCGGCGACCTGCTCACCGGACTCATGAAGACGCGCGGCGACATCCCCGAACCGACCGAAGTGTCCCGCAAGCTAGGCGTTGGCGTGCCGCTCGACGGCAAGATGACCGTGGCCGAGTGGCTGGACGTCTGGCTCGCTGCCAAGAAGACGCGCAAGACGACGACGAACAGCTACGCCTCACACGTCCGTGTCCATCTCAAGCCGCGCATTGGGCACTTGCGGCTCGACCGGCTGAATGTCGGCCACCTGGTGGAGATGTTCGACGGCATCGACGAGGACAGCGAGACGATTGCCGCGGAGAATGCCGCGAGGCGCGAGCAGGTGAAGCGGTGTACGCGCGGCCGGCCCGGTTCACCGAAGGCGGCTGAGCGGGCGGCCCTCGAGGAGGAGCGCGCCAAGCTTGCCGAAATGAAGCCGTACCGGCGCATCACGGGACCCGCGTCGAAACAGTCCATACGGCGCACGCTGCGGACCGCGCTGAACGCGGCGATCGCACGGCAGCTCATCACCTTCAACGCCGCGGCCCATGTCGAACTCGGCTCCGGACGGCGACCGAAGCCGCAACTATGGACGGAGGAACGGGTCGCACGGTGGCGGGAAACGGGCGAGAAGCCGGGACCCGTCATGGTGTGGACCCCAGTCCAGTTCGGCGCGTTCCTCGACGCTGCGGAGAGCGAACGGCTGTACGCCTTCTTTCACTTGGTCGGCTTCCGTGGGCTGCGGCGCGGCGAAGGCGTCGGCCAGGCCTGGGCGGACGTGAACCTCGACGAGGGCCTGCTGACCGTCGCGAAGGAGATCGTGGTGGACGGCTGGACTCCTGTGGAGACGGAGCCGAAGACAGACGGCAGCGCGGGCACGATCGGCCTGGACAGCGTCACGGTGCAGGTGCTGCGCGAGCACCAGGCCAGGCAGCTGCAGGAGAAGGAGACGGCCGGCGGCAAGTGGGTGGAGACGGGCAAGGTCTTCACGACGGAGACGGGCGAGTGGCTGCACCCGGACGTGGTGTCGAAGACGTTCCGCCGGATCTGCGCAGGCACGAACCTGCCGCCCATCAACTTGCGGGACCTGCGGCACGTGTCGGCGACGGTGCAGCACGCAGGCGGCGGTGATCTCCACTCGATCAAGGAGACGCTCCGGCATTCCACGATCACGCTGACGTCAGACACGTACACGAGCCTGCTGCCAGAGGTGGACAAGGAGATCGCCGAGAAGGCGGCCGCGCTTGTCCCCCGGACGCGCAGGGGTGACTCGGCTCCGGCTGCGGAGTAGCCTTGTTGGTGGAACAAGCGAGGCCTCGTCACTGCAGGTGGCGGGGCCTTTCTGCTCGGCCATTGCTCGGCCGAACGTCCCGGAACAGTCCGATACGGAGCGGCACAAGACGGCATGGCGAGGGGTACTCAGATTGTGAGTACCCCGCCGTGACCAGCACTTACCGGTGAGCCCCGGCATGGGGCGACATCAGCCGGAATTGGGCGGTCCGAGGGGTCCGCAGACTTTTAATCCATTGGTTGTGGGTTCGAGTCCCACAGGGTCTACCGAAAAGCCCCAGGTCAGAGGGAATCTGACCTGGGGCTTCGGCGTGTCCGGGGGGTGTGGGGCCCGGTGGCTCAGCCTGCCGTGAGTTCCGGCAGGGGGAGTGTGTGCTGGGTCTGGAGGACCTTGGCGCGCAGGTAGCGCACGTTGTGGGCCGTGGTGAAGACGCCCGTCGGGACGCGGTGGGAGACCGTGACGCCGAGGTCGCGCAGCTGCTCGGCCTTGTCCGGGTTGTTGGAGAGCAGGTCCAGGTCGTCGATGCCGAGGGCCTGGAGCATCTGGGCCGCCGCGGTGTAGTCGCGGCCGTCCTCGGGCAGGCCGAGGGCGGCGTTGGCGGCGTAGGTGTCGAGGCCCTGGTCCTGGAGGGCGTACGCGTCGAGCTTGTTGTAGAGGCCGATGCCGCGGCCCTCCTGACGGAGGTACAGGAGCACTCCGCCGCGCTCCGCGATCTGCTCCACCGCCTCGCGCAGCTGCGGGCCGCAGTCGCAGCGGGCCGAGCCGAAGACGTCACCGGTCAGGCATTCGGAGTGGAGCCGCACCAGCGGGGTCGCGCCGGGCTTGCCGAGCACGACGGCGAGGTGTTCCTTGTCGTCGGTGAGGCCGTGGAAGGTGACCAACTCCGCGTCGACCGAGTAGCCGTCGCCGAAGCGCAGGGGCACAGTGACGCGGGTGCGCACCGTGGCGGTGGGGAATTCGCGCATGTTGTCTCTCCGGTCCAGCGGGTGTGGTGCGAGTTGTGCCGGTGGTGCTTCAGTTTTGAAGCACTGCCTCGGAGACAGACAGTACACGGTGCTTTAAAGTTCAAGCAACGGTTTTGCTCGGTTCTGTGTCGCACGGCTCACCAAGAGTGCTGCCGTACGGCTCACGGGGAACGCCGTCGCCGACTCACGAAGAACGCCGTCGCCACGGCAGATCTTCCCCGCAGGCCCCGGGATTCTCCCCCTGGATGCCGCGGGTGATGGCCTCGCAGATCTCCTCCAGCTGCCCCACCTGCTCAGGGGTCAGCCGGTCGAAGACCGCCGTCATGACCTGCTCCGCGTGACCCGGGGCCGCCCGCTCCAGAACGGCCATCCCTTCGTCCGTGAGGACCGCGACCTGGGTGCGTTTGTCGCTGTGGCAGCCCTCCCGGCGCACCAGACCGTCGTTCGCCAGCCGGGTCACGCCGTACGTCAGCCGACTGCGGGTGATCTTCAGGGTCTCGGCGAGATCGGTCATCCGCAGCCGCCGGTCCGGTGCCTCGGACAGCATGGCCAGGATGGAGTAGTAAAGGTGGGGCATGCCGGTCTCGGCCTGGAGCTGCCGGTCGATCGTGTCCTCCAGGAGCGAGGCGGCGCCGATGTACGCGCGCCAGGCGCGCTGCTCGGCAGGGGAGAGCCAGCGGGTCGTCATGCCGACAGTCTAGGTATTGTTTAAAACTTGAACCACTAGGAGCCCTGCGCTCGGAGCTGGAGAGTGCGCCTCATGCCCCACCCCTATGTCCTGTTGTCCGCCGCCGTCTCCCTCGACGGCTTCCTGGACGACACCGGCCCCGAGCGCCTGCTGCTCTCGGGCCCGGCCGACTTCGACCGGGTCGACGAGGTACGGGCGTCCAGCGACGCGATCCTGATCGGCGCCGGCACCATCCGCGCGGACAACCCCCGGCTGCTGGTCAACTCCGCCGAGCGGCGGGCGGCGCGGGTCGCCGCCGGGCGCCCGGAGTACCCGCTCAAGGTCACCGTCAGCGGCTCCGGCGATCTCGACCCGGACGCCCAGTTCTGGCACACGGGCGGCGAGAAGGTCGTCTATACGACGGACAAGGGCGCCGAACGCGCCACCGACACCCTGCGCGGACTGGACGTCGACGTGGTCCCGACCGGCGCCGAGCTGGACTGGCGCGTCGTGCTCGCACACCTCCACGACGTCCGCGGAGTGCGGCGGCTCATGGTCGAGGGCGGGGGGCGCGTGCACACCCAGCTGATGACACAGGGGCTGGCGGACGAGCTGCAGCTCGCCGTCGCGCCGCTCTTCGTGGGGGAGCCGCACGCGCCACGGCTGTTCGGACCCGGGGGATATCCGCCGGGCCGGATGCGGCTGGTGGAGACACGGCCGGTCGGGGACGTCGTCCTCATCCGCTACGTCCCCACCGCACCCGGGGAAGGCGCCCTCGCCTCCGCCGCGGACCGGCACTGGCTGGGAGTCGCCTGCGAGCTGGCGGCGCTGTGTCCGCCGTCGGAGACCGCGTTCAGCGTAGGGGCGGTGGTGGTGGCGGCCGACGGCACCGAGCTGGCGCGAGGACACTCGCGGGAGGGCGACGACCCCGTCGTGCACGCCGAGGAGGCGGCGCTCGCGAAGATCGATCCCGCGGATCCGCGGCTGCGCTCCGCCACCGTGTACAGCAGCCTGGAGCCGTGCGCGCGGCGGGCGTCCCGGCCCGCGCCCTGTGCGCGGCTGATCCTCGACGCGGGGGTACGGCGGGTGGTCACCGCGTGGCGCGAGCCCGACACGTTCGTGACGGAGGCCGACGGGAACGGTCTGCTCGTGGCCGCGGGGGCGGACGTCGTCGTACTGCCGGAGTTCGAGGAGCGGGCCGTGGCGCCCAATCGTCACCTTCTCGCGGCCGGGTAGCGGCGGCCTCGCGGTCGTCCGCGAAAAGCCTGGTGAATCGGGCCCCGTGGATGGCGTACACTAATTTCAACGACGCGGGGTGGAGCAGCTCGGTAGCTCGCTGGGCTCATAACCCAGAGGTCGCAGGTTCAAATCCTGTCCCCGCTACTGAAGGCCAAGGGCCGGAACTCGGAAACGAGTTCCGGCCCTTGGTTTTTTCCCGTTCACCGTCCCGGTTTTCCTGCCGCCCGGTTTTCCCGTTCACCGTCCCACCCCGGTTTTCCCTGCCGACCCGACTTTCTGTAGTCTTCCGCTCACTATGAGTCGTCCTCGGTGGCTGGTCCGGCGCGCGCCGGCGCTCGCGCTGCTGCTCGCCGTGTGCGCGCTGTTCCTCGGGGCCTGTCACGGCGGTCATGACTTCGTGCCGGACGGCGGGACCGTCGTCGCCCCGGCCGGGCACCACCACGGGCGCGGCGGAGCGGGCGGCGTCCGGTGGTCGGCCTCGGACTGACGCGTCCCCCGGTCGGCCCCCCACCGCTCGCCCCCCGCCCCCGTGCCGGGAAGCCTGGACGGGTGGGGCAGCAGCAAGGAGGCGCGCAGCGGGCCGAGGCGCCGTACGGCGAGCCGTACGAGAAGCCAGGTGACGAGCAGTACGACCGGTCCGGTGGGCGGCTGCCCGAGGACCCCGTGCCCGATCCGGGGCTGGGGGACGAGCCGGTGCCCCGCCGGCCCGAGGCGGACCGCAGCCGGATCTCCTGCGCGCGCAGCCTCGTCCGGGTGCTGCCCGCGCTGCTCATCCTGGTCGGCGCGTTCTACGACTACTTCACCCCGATGGCCTTCACCGCCGGCCCCCTCTTCACGGCCGCGCCGCTCGTGGCCGCCCCGCTCTTCTCGCTGCGCGGCACCGTGCTCACCGGCGTCACGGCGCTCGCCGTGGTGCTCACGGTCCACATCCGGCTCGGCATCGTCTTCAAGGTGGACGCGCTCACGGAGGGCGCCACCGTGGCGACCGTCGGCGTGCTGGCCGTGCTCATCAACATCCTCGTCCGCCGCACCGACGAACGACTCGCCTCGGCCCACCAGATCGCCGAGGCGGCCCAGCGTGCCGTCCTGCCGGAACCCGACCAGCGGATCGGCGGCCTCGACGTCGCCGCGCGCTACGAGGCCGCGCAGGCGGGCGCGTTCATCGGCGGCGACCTGTACGCGGTGCAGGACTCCCCGCACGGCGTACGGCTGGCCGTGGGCGACGTACGCGGGAAGGGCATGGACGCGGTGGCCGCCGTCGCCGTGGTCATCGGGGCGTTCCGGGAGGCGGCCGAGCAGGAGGTCGCACCGGAGGCGGTCGCGCAGCGGCTGGAGCGTGCGCTGGCCCGCGAGGGCACCCGGCGCGAGGGCCTCGACGCCTTCGAGGGGTTCACCACCGCCGTCCTCGCGGAGATCACGCACGAGGGCGGCCTCGTGAGGATCGTCAACCGCGGCCACCCGGCGCCGCTGCTTCTGCACGCGGACGGAACGCTGGTCACGCTCGCCGCCGCGCACCCCGCGCTGCCGCTGGGCATGGGCGAGTTGGGCAGCTGGCCGGACCGCGCCGAGGAGACGGAGTTCCCGCACGGGGCCACGCTCCTCTTCTACACGGACGGACTGTCAGAGGCCCGCGACGTGCAGGGGCGCTTCTACGATCCGGCCGCGCGCCTGGCCGGACGGACCTTCCCCGGCCCCGACGCCCTGCTGGCCACGCTCGTGGAGGAGGTCCGGCTGCACACGGGCGGCGCCCTGACGGACGACATGGCGCTGCTCGCCGTACGGCGGCCGTAGCCACGGAAAGGGGCGTTCTTGATCGATATCACGAGGGGTGATCGGTCGATGCCCCTCCGCATAACAACTGATGCACCGTCAAATAACTGCCAGGTAGGGAGGCGCGGCCAACTCGCCCGATTTCCGCCGGTCATGGGCGGTAAGTCCTGGCCAAAAGTGGTTAATGATCAGTACGAACAGCTTGGAATCCGGTACCCGCGTCTATTAACGTTCGATAACGCAGCGCGGTCGTCCCAGCCGTCACAAGAGTCGGCTCCGTGCGCACGCGCCGAATCCCGCGAGGGAACCGGGGAACCACCAACTTGGGGTGAATCGAGCGTCTTTCACGGTGGAGACACCGTGGGTTGACGCGCGTAGGAGACCTTCCTGCTCCGAACCCGTCAGCTAACCCGGTAGGCGAGAAGGAAGGAAAGGAGCACGCCCACGTGGCGTCCAACCGGCCTGCCCAGCCCACTTCGTTCCCGCCGAACGACACCCAGACTTTTGGCTACGCCTACGGCAAGGACGAGGGCCCCTGGGAGGAGTGGAACCCCACCGAGGATTCCCTTCGTCCCCTCCGTGGCCGGCACCGCGTCTCCAAGCAGCGCGGCGGAGGACTCGCCCGCAGCTCCACGGTCCTGGGCGTCGGCGTCATCGCCGCCGTCGGCGCGGGCGGCATGGCCACCGCGGCGCCCGGCAAGCCGCCGGTCTCCATCTCGCTGCCCGACCTCTCCTCGGTCACCGAATCGGCCAAGGCGCTGATATCCGACGGCGGTTCCAGCACGCCGAAGGGCTCCGCCACCCCGCTCACCAGCGCCGGTGTGACCAGCGCCGACGCCGCGCAGGGCAACACGGACGCGGGCGAGGCGCTGCGTGCCCGCATCATCCAGCAGGCCGAGTCGCAGCAGGACCAGATCGACAAGGCGGCCCAGCACGCCGCCGAGTCCGCCGCCGCGAAGAAGGCGGTCGCGCTGGCCGCCCAGCAGAAGGACGACGCCGAGGCCAAGGTCGCCGCCGAGAAGAAGAAGGCGGACGAGGAAGCCAAGCAGAAGGCCGAGGCCGCGCGCCTCGCCGAGCTCGCCAAGAGCTACTCGCTGCCGACCTCCTCGTACACCCTGACCTCCCGCTTCGGTGACGCCGGCTCCATGTGGTCCTCCGGTTACCACACCGGCCTCGACTTCGCGGCCCCCACCGGCACGCTGATCAAGGCCATCCACAGCGGCACGATCACGGAGGCGGGCTGGGCCGGCTCGTACGGCTACCGCACCATCCTCACCCTCGACGACGGCACGGAGCTGTGGTTCTGCCACCAGTCCTCCATCAGCGTCAGCGTGGGGCAGAAGGTGGCCACCGGCGACGTCATCGGGCGCGTGGGCGCGACCGGCAACGTGACCGGGCCGCATCTGCACCTGGAGGTTCACCCGGGCGGCGGCAGCGCGATCGACCCGATGGCGTGGCTGCACAGCAAGGGCCTGAACCCCTGATCGTTTCCGGGGGCCGTATGCGGAATATGGGAATCCGCTACGGCTGTTGAAATAAGGCATGACTTCTCTACGCAAGCTCGGCTCCTCCGACCTCGAGGTCTTCCCGCTCTCCCTCGGCGGCAACGTCTTCGGCTGGACCGCCGACGAGGCGCAGTCCTTCGCCGTGCTCGATGCGTACGCGGCCGGGGGCGGCAACTTCGTCGACACCGCCGACGGCTACTCCGCGTGGATCCCCGGCCACACGGGCGGTGAGTCGGAGACGGTCATCGGCAAGTGGTTCGCCGCGCGTGGCAACCGCTCCGACATCGTCCTCGCCACCAAGGTCAGTACCCACCCCGCGTACAAGGGCCTGTCCCCGGCGAACATCAAGGCCGCCGCCGACGCCTCGCTGCGCCGCCTCGGCACGGACTACATCGACCTCTACTACACCCACTTCGACGACACCTCGGTGCCGGTCGAGGAGATCATTGGCGCGCTGGACGAACTGGTCCGGGCCGGCAAGGTCCGGGAGATCGCCGCCTCCAACATCTCCGCCGAGCGGCTCGCGGAGTCCGTGGAGTTCTCCGACCGTGAGGGCCTCGCCCGCTACGTCGCCCTCCAGCCCCACTACAACCTCGTCTCGCGCGACACCTACGAGGGTCCGCTCCAGGAGGTCGCCTCCCGGACCGGCCTGGCCGCCATGCCGTACTTCGCGCTCGCGTCCGGATTCCTCACCGGCAAGTACCGCCCGGGTAAGACGGTCGACTCCGCGCGGGCCGAGGGCGCAGGCAAGCACCTCGACACCGAGCGCGGCATCCGCGTCCTGGCCGCCCTCGACGAGGTCGCCGGGGCCCATGACGCGGAGGTCGCCACGGTCGCCCTCGCCTGGCTCGCCGCCCGGCCGACGGTCGCGGCGCCCATCGCCTCCGCACGGACGGTCGAGCAGCTGCCGGCCCTGCTGGCGGTCGCCGACCTGACCCTGACGGACGCGGAGGTGGCCAGGCTGACGGAAGCGTCCGCCTGAGGCCTACGACTGGTAGGGGTTGTACGCGGGGTACGGCGTCGCCGGGGCGGGATACGGGGTCGTCGCGCCGGCGGGGTACGGGGGTGCGCCGGCGGGGTTCACCTGGCCGGGCACCGGCGCGTAGCCGTACCCGGGCCACGGCGGCGGTAGCTGCGGCGGCACCGGTACGGCCGGGGCCGACGCGTGGGCCGCGTACGCGAGGGAGGGGCGGGCGACCTCCCGGCGGCGCCACAGCTCGTGCAGCAACTCCCGCTCCCGTACGACGAAGTCGGCGTTGGCACGGCCACTGCGCCCCCGGTGCCGCAGAAACGCCAGCGAGGTCGCGTACGCCTCGTACTGCGCGACCGAGCGCGCCGCCGCCCTGCCGTAGTGGTGGGCGGCGTAGTCGCGGGCCAGCCGCCGCGCCCGCATCGAGCCGAGCACGTACGGCTCGGGCGGGGTGAGCCACCCGGCCGCCGCGTACGCCGGAAGTTCGGTCCGTACGGTCTTCAGCTCCCGCTGCCGCGTCCAGATGACGAGGAAGGTGAGCAGACCGAACGCGGGCACCATGAACGCCCCGTACACCGCGTAGAAGCCGTACTCCCCGAAGTTCGACGAGCCGTTCCACATCGAGTGCATGCCCATCGCGAGCAGCAGTCCGGTCAGGGGCAGCAGGACGCGGCGCACGTGCTGGCGCTCGGCGGACAGCGCCGCGACACCGAAACCGATTCCGGTGAGCACCGTGAACAGGGGGTGCGCGAAGGGCGACATCACGACGCGGACGAAGAAGGTCGCGGCGGTGACGGAGGCCAGGCCGCGGTCGCCGTTGAGCTGGTCCGTGCCGAAGGCGGTGCCGAGATAGAGGATGTTCTCGGTGAAGGCGAAGCCGGTCGCGGTGACTCCGGCTATGACGACCCCGTCGACGATCCCCGTGAAGTCCCGGCGGCGGAAGAGGAAGACCAGGAGCACGGCGGCGGCCTTCGCGGACTCCTCCACGATCGGCGCTATGACGGTCGCGCCGAGCGTGTCGGCGCTGGACGGGTCGGCGGTGGCGGTCGCTACCCATCTGGTCGCGAAACTGTTGGCGACGATCGCGATCAGCGCCGCCGCGCAGGCGCCCCACGCGAAGGCGAAGAGCAGATTGCGCCAGGGGCCGGGCTCCACCCGGTCCAGCCAGCGGAACGCGGCGACCAGGAGCGGCACGGGCAGCACGGCGAGGCCGAGCCCGACCAGGAAGCCCTCGGTGCCGGTCTGTTGGCGGACCAGGGCCAGGATGACGAGGCCGGAGAGCGCGAGCAGGGTGATCAGCGCGCCGTAGCGCACCCACTTCCGCTGCCACCAGTGCGCGTGCCGCAGCGCACCGTCGGCCGGCCCACCGGTGGGACCGCCGGGATACGTCGGGTACGGGGGGAAGGTGGCCACGGCATTGACCCTAACGAGGGAGGGGCGCTGCCCGCGACGGCGCCTGGTGGTGTTCGTCCGCGGGTCTTCAGTCGCCGGATGTGTCCTGGTCCCGGTGCTGTACGCGCCGGAACAGGAGGTCGTTCACCACATGACCCTTCTCCAGTCCCTGACCCTCGAAACGGGTCAGTGGCCGGAAGTCCGGACGAGGCGCGTAACCGCCGTCCGGTCGGGTGTTCTCGAAGTCCGGGTGCGCGCTCAGCACTTCCAGCATCTGCTCGGCGTACGGCTCCCAGTCGGTCGCGCAGTGCACGAGGGCGCCGGGCCTGAGGCGGGTCGCGGCGAGGCTGAGGAACTCCGGCTGGATCAGCCGCCGCTTGTGGTGCCGCTTCTTGGGCCAGGGATCGGGAAAGTACACGCGCAGCCCGCTCAGGGAATCCGGCGTGAGCATCTCCCTGAGCAGAATGATCGCGTCACCGTTGCCGACGCGGATGTTGGTGAGGCCGTTCTGGTCCGCGAGATTGAGCAGGTTGCCCTGCCCCGGCGTGTGCACGTCGACGGCGAGGATCCCCGTCTCAGGGTCCTCCGCCGCCATCCGCGCGGTGGCCTCACCCATCCCGAACCCGATCTCCAGCACGACGGGCCGCTCGCCCCCGAACAACTCCGCGAGATCGATCACCCGCTGCCCGTCGATGTCGAGCCCCCATTTGGGCCACAGCCGCTGCAACGCGTCCGCCTGGCCCGTGGTGACCCGGCTGCGCCGCGGCTGGAAACTCCGGATCCGCCGCTCGAAGTGCGATCCGGCGGGGTCGGCCTTCGGCCCGTCGGGGAACCGGGGCTCCCCTTTGGCCCGGACATGCCGATGGGGCTCACCTCCGGCGACGGAGCTGGACCGGGGCTCTTCGGGGGAGTCAAGGGAGTCAGACACAGTGAGGACGATTTTACGGCGCCCCCGGGAGCAGCCTGCCGCCCCTGCCCGTCCCACTGGCTCCGCCCCGGACTTTCGAACGGCTGGACGGCCGAGGCTTTCGGGGGCGCGGGGAACGGCGCGATCGGCCCCCACCGCCCGCGGGCGAAGAACCCCCACCGCCCCGCGGGCGAAGAACCCACGGGCCTGTCACCCCGTCACGTCCCCGCCAGCACCCCCAGCGCCCTGCGCGCAACCTCCCGGCCGATCGGGAGCGACGCCGTGGCGGCGGGAGACGGTGCGTTCAGGACGTGTACGGTCCGAGGGCCCTCCTCGATGAGGAAGTCGTCCACCAGGGTGCCGTCCCTCAGGACGGCCTGGGCCCGGACACCTGCCGAGGCCGGGATCAGGTCGTCCGGCGTCACCGCCGGCAGCAGCCGCCGCACGGCCCCGGTGAACGCCGCCTTGGACACCGACCGCCGCAGCTCCCCCGCCCCGTACCGCCAGTGCCGCCGCGCCATCCGCCAGGAACCGGGCCACGCCACGGCCACGCCCACCTCACGGGGCCGGACGATCCCCCACCCGTACCCCTCCCGGGCGAGTGCGGGCACCGCGTTGGGCCCGATGTGGACGTCTCCGTCGATCCCCCGGGTGAGGTGCACGCCGAGGAAGGGGAAGGCGGGGTCGGGGACCGGGTAGACCAGGCCGTGGACCAGCTCGGGACGCGCCAGGGAGTAGTACTCCCCGCGGAAGGGGATGATCCGCATGCCGGGCTCGTCCCCGGCCAGGCGCGCGATCTCGTCGCAGTGCAGCCCGGCGCAGTTGACCAGCACCCGTCCCCGCACGACCGCCCCGTCCTCCATGCGGACGGCGACACCGAGCGCGGGCCGGCGGTCGATGCGCACGACCTGCGCCCCGTACCGGATCTCCGCCCCGGAGGACTCGGCGAGCTGCCGGGCCACGGCGACGTAGTCGCACACCCCCGTCGTGCCCACGTGGATCGCGGCGAGCCCGCGCACCTGCGGCTCGTACTCCGCTATCTGGGCGGGGCCCAGCTCCCGCACCGGAATGCCGTTCTCCCGGCCGCGCTGCACGAGCCCGTGCAGACGGGGCAGCTCGGCCTTCTCCGTGGCGACGATCAGCTTTCCGGTGACGGCGTGCGCGATGTCGTACTCCGCGCAGAACTTCACCATCTCGGCGGCGCCCCGCACGGCGTACCGCGCCTTCAGCGAGCCGGGCCGGTAGTAGATCCCGCTGTGGATCACCCCGCTGTTGCGCCCCGTCTGATGCCGGGCGGGGCCCCGCTCCTTCTCCAGCACCGTCACCCGCGTGCCCGGCGCGGCGCGCGTGATCGCGTAGGCCGTCGCCAGGCCGACGATCCCGCCGCCGATCACCAGCACATCGCAGTCGTAAGCGACCCGCACCTGTTCCACCTCCCGGCTTCAAGAGTGCACTGCGCCACTGACAATGCCTTCAAACCCAGGAAGCGGGCCGCGTCCCCGAAGGGGCGCGGGGCTGCGGCATGGTGCGGATCCGCCGCGTGGGCGCGACAGGCCCTAGGCCGGGGCCATCAGCAGCGGCCGTGCCCGCTCCCTCAGCTCCACCACACGCGGTTCGTCGCCGTAGGGCTCCAGACGGTGCAGAAGGTCCTTCACGTACTCCGTCGTGCGCGCGGAGGAAATCCGCCCGGCGACCTCCACCGCCCGTACGCCCTGCTCGCATGCCGCGTCGAGATTGCCCGACTCGAGCTCGGCGACCGCCGACACCACCAGTCGCAGACCGTGGGAGCGTACGAACTCCTCCGTCGGCTTCGACAGTGCCTGCTCGGTGAAGCGGCGCACCTGGCGCGGTGCCTTCAGGTCGCGGTAGCACTCGGCCGCGTCGGCCGCGAAACGGTCGTACGAGTAGAAGCCGAGCCAGCTCGGGTCGTGGTCGCCGTCCCGGGCCCGCTCCAGCCAGCCCTCGGCGGCCTTCAGGGCCCCGCCGGCCGCCTGGGCGTCACCCGCGCGTGCGTGGGCGCGTGCCTCGACGAGGCGGAAGAAGCTCATGGTGCGGGCGGTGGCGAGCCCCCGGTTGCGCTCCAGGGCGGCCTGGGCGAGGTCGACGCCCTCGTCGCCGAAGCCGCGGTAGGTCGCCTGGAGGGACATGGAGGCCAGTACATAGCCGCCCAGCGGGACGTCGGCGGCGGCTCGGGCCAGGCGCAGGGCCTGGATGTAGTAGCGCTGGGCGGCCTCCTGCTGGCCCGTGTCGAAGGCCATCCAGCCCGCCAGGCGGGTCAGCTCGGCGCTCGCTCCGAACAGGGCTCTGCCCACTTCGTCGGAGTAGGCGCCGAGCAACAGCGGTGCCGCCTCGACCCGCAGGCATTCCGGCACCATTGACGAACGCCAGTCGCCACCTCCGTACTTGGAGTCCCAGCGCCTGGCGTCCTCTGCTGCCTCGCGGAGCTTCTGCACATCGCTGTGGCCGACTTTCAGTGGTGCCCCGGAGCCCTCGGAAGGGTTCACGTCCCGCGCCACCGAACTGTCGGCCGGGGTTATCAGCCACCGTGAGGCGGGAGTCGCGTAAGCGCTCACTGCGAAGGATCCCGCCAGGGACTGCCAGATGCCGCCGCTGCCGGCCCGGCGGCCGGCGAGATCGAGGCGGTACAGCTCGGTGGCGGACCGCACCGCCTGCCCGACGTCACGGGGGAAGGCGAGGCCCACTTCGGGCGCGGGATCCGCGTCCGCCAGGCCGATCTCGTGGAGCGGCACCGGGCGGCCGAGCTTCTGACCGATGGCGGCCGCGATGAGATGTGGCGCCGCACCCTGCGGCACCATTCCCTTCGACACCCAGCGCGCCACCGACGTCTTGTCGTAGCGAAGAGTCAACCCGCGTTGAGCGCCAAGATCGTTGACGCGCCGCGCGAGTCCTGCATTGCTGATTCCCGCGAGGGCGAGAACGGCGCCGAGTTTTTCGTTCGGCCCGCGTTGCTCCCTGGACATGCGCCACCCCTCGACACAGACGGCTGCCGCGCTGGCATAACCATGCGGCATTCGTAAACCCAGCGTAGTTCGCCGCATCCCAAGCGTTAAGGGGCGTTGTTCCGGATGGCGGGATTGTGGTCCGTACGGAAGTACGGACGGTTGCATCGTGCTCCCGCTGTGTGGCCGTGCGCCCGTCCGTGCGCTCTTCTCCGGCCACCGGGGGAGCGCTTCCATGGATCGTGCGTGGGTCGGCCCGCTGTACTGGATCCAGTGGGCTGGGGGACACCGCCGCCTACATCCCCGCGGGCGGCGGACCGGTCCGGGAGGCGAACTCCGCCTCCCGGACTGTGCGTTGTCGGAGCGGCGTGCTGGGCCTGTACGGAGCGTGTGCACGCCTGTCCGCCCGCAGCCGATTTGGCCGAAAATCGACGGTGGCCTTTGCGGGCAAATATCGCTCCTACCACGTCACTTGAGGGCGCATGAGGTGCTTTCGGGGAGCGTACCGGGGGCGCATTCGCGTCGCCGATCCACCCCCGCCCACTCGTCGTTCCCAGTGAATCCTTCGTGATCGCCTTGCCTCGGGCGGGTGTTCGCATCTGCTTCGGATCGGCTTTGCAGCGGCCTCCCAACGGCGCGAACGTATTCGCGGGGGCGCATTCCAGGGGGCGCAAGCCGCCCCAGGGGCCCTCCCGTACGCGGTCTTCGTGGCAGCATGGAGCCGAGTTCGTGCGGTGCACTGGTTGTCCACAGCCTGTGGAGGCGTCGATGCGGTGGTTGGTGGGGTGGAGCAGTACCGCCGCCAGAGCGCCCGAGATCGGCATGGCGGGCGCCACCGGAAGCGACGGCGAGACCGTGCACCCGGTGGGCTCCCAACTCCTGTGGGGCGACCCTGATCCGCTCTGGGCGGTCGGCGACTGGCGCCCCGACGAGGTTCGCGTCATCAAGGCCGACGCGCAGAACCGGATCGCCGTCCTCGGCACCTGCGGGGCGAGCGACGAGGAACTCAAGGTCGGCCTCTTCGCCGCGCGCGGCGGCGCACTGCGCCACCTCACCGCCTGGTCCGGCAGCTACACCGCCGTCGTCCAGGTCGGCCGCCGCACCACCGTCGCGGGCGACCTGGCGGGCGCACGGCCCGTCTTCCACACCCCCTGGGCGGGCGGTACGGCCTACGCGACCGCCGCCCTGCCGCTGGCCGACCTCATCGAGGCCAACCTCGACTTCGGGCACCTGGCGGCCCTGCTCGCCGCCCCCGACGTACCGGCCGCGGTCCACGACTCGACCCCGTACGAAGGCGTACGACGCATTCCGCCGGGGCACGCGCTGATCCTGCGCGCGGGTGCCCGCGAGGTCGCCGGCTACGAGCCCGTCGCCTCCCTCGCCGTCGCCGCGCCCAGCGCGGACCCCGACAGCGCGGTGGACGGCGTCCGCGACGCCCTGGTGGAGGCCGTACGCGCGCGCCTGGCCGCTCCCCGGCACGTACCCGGGACCGACATCGACCCCGGGCCCGTACCCGGGATGGGGCCCGCGGAGCGGCGCGCGGCGCGCGGGATGCCCGTACCGGGCATCGGCGCCGACCTCTCCGGAGGGCCCGCCTCCGGGACGCTGGCCCTGCTCGCGGCGGGGCTGCCGGGGGCGCCCGGCACGGTCCTCGGGCACGGCACGGGCGCCGGTGAGCGGCTCCTCGCCGTCACCTTCAACGACCTCGCCGTGCGCGGACGGGAGGCCGAGGTGGAGCGCGCCGGGACGCTCGCCGCGAACCCCCGGCTGCACCACGTGGTCGTCGCCGGGGGCGAGGAGACGCTTCCGTACGCCGACCTGGAGGGGCCGCTGACGGACGAGCCGGGGCCGTCGCTGGTGACGGCGGCGCGGCATCGTGCGCGGCTGTCCTCCGGCAGCGCGGACCACTTCACGGGGTACGGGGCCCGGCAGGTCCTGGACGCGCACCCCGCGCGCCTGGCCGACCTGCTGATGGACCGCAAGAGACGCCATCTGGTCCGGCCCGTCGCCGCGTTGGCGAAGGCGGACGGGTCCGTCATGGTTCCCGCGCGCGTGTACGGCGCCGCGCGCAAGCTCGCCCGCACGCCGTACCGGACCGGCGTCGACGTTCTCGCCGACCGGCTGCTGCACCGGCGCTTCGACGAACCGGGCGGCGCGGTGGGTGCGTCTCTCGCCGCGCTCACCTGGGCCAGGCCTGGTCCCGCGGCGCGTTGGCTGACCGGTGAGGCGCTGGCTGAAGTATCGGTTCGCCTACAAGGAGCCGCAGGTCGGACGGGGGTGGTCGGTCCCGGGCAGCGACCCGGTGACTTCCGCGCCCGGGCGGCGCTCGCGCGCCACGCCGCCGATCTTCGCGTCCTGGAACAGGCCGCCGAGATCCGCTTCCAGCGGCTGCACGCGCCGTTCCTGGACAACCAGGTCGTCCGCGCGTGCCGTGAGTTGCCGGAGGCGCTGCGGGTTCAGCCCGGGGCGCGCGCCGCGATCCTGCGGACCGTCCTGGAGGGTGCCGGGGTGGCCGACCTGCCGCCCGGCTGGGGCGCGCCCTCGCACGCGTCCTCGGCGGCGGCCGCGCGGACGGGGTTGCGGGTGGCCGCGGATTCTCTGATCGCTTTGTTCGACACTCCTCTGCTGGCGCAGGCGGGGCTCGTCGAGGCACGGGTCGTCCGCAAGGCGCTGCGGGCGGCCGCGGCGGGGGAGCCGCTGCCGCTGGACGGGCTGGCGGATCTGGTCTCCCTGGAACTGTGGCTGCGCCGTCTGCTGGCCCGCCGCGGCACGTGCTGGACGGGCACGCCCGCCCGCCAACGGGCCGTGCCCGCGGGGATCGTGCCGCAGGGGCGGGCGTTGGGGGCGGGGGCCGGGGGGCGGGGCTAGCGGGCGGGTCGTCTCTGAGGTGTCTGGGCCGTCTGTGCCGTCTCTGGGTCGCTCGGGGCCGTCGTTGGGTCGGGGCCGCGCCGGTACGTCGAGCCTGTCGCCGCCGGATCAGGCCTTGCCCTACAGGGAGCCGCTTCCGGACCCGAACGTAAGCGACGGGCTTGTGACGCACCGGCACGGCCCCTTCGGCAGGTGGGCGGCTGCGGGCCGGTGACGGCGATCACGCAGTCCCCCGTGTCCCTGGGATCGGGGCTGGGCTCCGGTTCCCCGTCGACCGTGAGTCGTTCGTGCAGTTGTCCGTGCGCCTGAGGGTCGCTTCTGCCGGTGCAGGTCAGGCCGGTCGGGGGTTTGGCGGCGGAGCCCCCAAGTGGGGATGGGACGGGTAGGGGCGGCGGGGGCGGGGAACCTGAGCGCGGGCCCGCCGGGGAAAGCCTCGGCCCTGCGCACCGGGCGAGGTGAGAATAGGCGGGTGCGGTACAGAATCCTGGGGGTCGCCCAGGCGGAAGATGAACAGGGTGCCCCGGTCGCGCTGGGCGGCCCCCGGGTACGCGCCCTGCTCACGGCGCTCGCCCGACGTACGGACCGCACGACCACCTCCCAGACCCTGATCGACGAGGTATGGGCGGATGATCCCCCACTGGACGCCCCGGCGGCGTTGCAGGCCCTGGTCGGCCGCCTGCGCCGAGCGATCGGCAAGGACGCGGTCGCCTCGGAGGCGGGCGGCTACCGGTTGCGGGCCACCAAGGACGACGTGGACCTGTTCGTCTTCGAGCGGCAGGTACGGGACGGCAAGGCCGCCCTCGATCGCGGCGACGCGTCCACCGCCGCCCACACCCTGCGCGCCGCCCTCGCCCTGTGGCACGGCCCGGCCCTCGCGGACCTCCCCGGCCGAGACGCCGCCACCCGCTGGGACGCGCTCCGCCTGCAGGCGACGCGCACCCGCATCGACGCGGACCTGCGACTGGACCGCGCCTGCGACGTCGTACCGGAGTTGAAGGAGCTGACCACCGCCCACCCGTACGACGAGGCCCTGCACGCCCTGCTCATCCGCGCCCTGCGCGACGCGGGCCGGGGAGCGGACGCGCTGTCCGCGTACGAAGGGGTGCGCCGCGCCCTCCAGGAGGGTCTGGGCGCGGATCCCGGCGGGGAACTGCAAAGGCTGCACGCGGAGTTGCTCGCCCCGGCGGGAGCGGGCGGGCCGGGGGCCATACCCGTGGACGCCGACCATCGCGTACGACGGGAAGGGGGCGGGGTGGAGGCGGCCACCCGCAGCGGCTGGCGTGTCGACGCCGGCTCCTCTGGAGAGCGGCCGACTCCGCAAGCGGCCGAGGACGGACACTTCCCCGACCCCCGCCTCGACCCCGAACGCACCGGCAACCTCCGCCCCCGTCTGAACTCCTTCGTCGGCCGGGAACCCGAACTCGACGCGATCCGTTCGGATGTGCAGAGGGCACGCCTGGTCACGCTGACCGGACCGGGCGGTTCGGGAAAGACCCGCCTCGCCGAGGAAGCCGCCGCCGGGCTCCCGCAGGCCTGGCTGGTCGAGCTGGCCCCGCTCGACCGGCCCGAGGCGGTCCCGGGCGCGGTGATCAGTGCCCTCGGTCTGCGCGAGACCGTGTTGATGACCCACGAGATGGCGATGGCCGGCCAGGACGACCCGCTCGGCCTGCTCGTCGAGTACTGCGCCCCGCGCAGCCAGCTCCTGATCCTCGACAACTGCGAGCACGTCATCGGCGCGGCCGCCGAACTCGCCGAGACCCTGCTCACCCGCTGCCCGGGGCTCACCATCCTCGCCACCAGCCGTGAACCGCTCGGCGTCCCCGGCGAGTTGGTGCGCCCGGTCGAGCCCTTGCCGCCCGACCCCGCGCGCCGGCTGTTCATGGAGCGCGCGGCGGCGGTACGTCCTGACGCCGACGCCGCGCTCCACGACACCGAGGCGGTGGACGAGATCTGCCGGCGGCTCGACGGCCTGCCCCTGGCCATCGAGCTGGCCGCCGCGCGCCTGCGGCTGCTGACACCACGCCAGATCGCCGACCGGCTCGACGACCGCTTCCGGCTGCTCACCTCCGGAAGCCGCACGGCGCTGCCCCGCCAGCAGACCCTGCGCGCGGTCGTCGACTGGTCCTGGGACCTGCTCGACGAACGCGAGCGGGCCGTGCTGCGCGAGGCGTCCGTCTTCGCGGGCGGCTGGGACCTCACGGCCGCCGAAGCCGTCTGCACCGGTTCCCTCACTGCTGCTCTCGCCGGTCCGGTCGCCGGTGGCGTGGCCGATCTCGTCGGGGCGCTCGTCGACAAGTCACTGATCGTCGCGACCCCGTCCGACCCGTCCGACCCGTCCGCCCCGTACGACGAGGACGGTGGTGGCGGCATGCGGTACCGCATGCTGGAGACGATCCACGAGTACGCCACCGAGCGCGCCGCCGAAGTCCCTGAGCTGCGCGCCGCGGCCGAGCGGCGCCACCGCGCGTGGGTGCGTGACCTCGTCGAGGAGGCCGAGCCACTGCTGCGCTCCGCCGCGCAGCTGCCCTGGATCCACCGTCTGGAGAACGAGCTCGACAACATCCGGGCGGCGCTGCACCGCGCGATCGTCGCCGGTGCGGAGGAGGATACCGGTGCGATCGTCCTCGCCATGGGCTGGTTCTGGTGGCTGCGCAACTTCCGTCACGAGGGCAGGGAATGGACCGACCGCCTGCTGCGGCTGGGCGCGGCGCTCGACGCGAGGCGCGTCGTGTCCGAGGCGAACCGGGCGCACGGCGGGGAGAGCGGCGACGGTGGTGAGGGGTACGAGGGTCGCGGCGGTGGCGACCTCTTCGCCGACCTGGACCGGTTCGACCCACTGGCCGCTTTCCTCGACGCCCCGGACCACGAGGAGTCGCATCCGCTGCACGGCATGCGGATGCGGGCGCGCATGCTCCACCTGTTCATGCTGGTGGACACCGATCCGTTGGACGCAGGTGAGTACCCGCGGATTCAGGAGTACATCCTGCGGGTGCGGGACTTCTTCGAGAAGGGCGGCCCGGACGCGGCGACCATGCCGGGCATCGTCTGGCCGATGACCGCCTTCTTCCTGAGCGGTTGGCACGACGTGCGTCCCTCGATGGACGCGGCGCTCACCAACTGCCGTGCGTACGGCGGTGAGTGGGAGATCGGCGTCACCCTGATGTTCCGTACGCACATGGTCGTCGATGCCCCGGGCGGCATGCCGGGCGTGGACGACGACCTCGCGGAGCTACGGGTGCTCAGCCGGCGGGTGGGCGACCGCTGGGTGCGCGCCCAGGTGTGCAGCGCCGCGGGGGAGGCCGCCATGGCGCGCGGTTTCTACGACGAGGCCAAGGGCGAGTACGAGGAGGCACTGCGGCTGGCCTTCGAGGTGGGCGCGTACGCCGAGACGCCCTTCCTCATGGCGCGGCTGGCCGAGCTCGCCTACCGAGCGGGCGAGCGCTCGCAGGCGCTGGCCGCCCTGGACGAGGCGAACGCCGCGGCCGAGCGGTACAGCGTCACGGACTCCGGCGCCTTCGTCCGTCTGCTCCGCGCCCAGCTGGCCCTGGACGACGGCGAGGTCGCCGTCGCGCGTGAACAGTGGGAGCAGGCGTGCGAGATGACCGCCCGCGGCACCCCGCCGCCGCAGTTCATGGCGGCGCTGAACTGGGTCGAGGCGCTCGTCACGGCCGTCGAGTCCGGCGCGGAGCCCGGCCTGCGCAAGATGGCCGACGCGTTGGCCGGGGCGGTGACGGGGCGGTGCGCCGATGTGGTGACGGCGAGCCTCGTCGAGAGTGCGGCGGGCCTGCTGTCCGAGCTCGGCGACCATCCCCGAGCGGCCCGTCTGCTCGCGGCCGGTACGTCCTGGCGCGGCGGTCACCCCCGTCCCACCCAGGAGCGCACCTGTGCCGAGCGCACGGAGACCGCCGCGCGTGCCGCTCTGGGTTCCGTCCGCCATGAGTCCGAGCGGACGACGGGGGCGGGCTTCACCCAGGCCGACGCCCTGCGGGAGCTCGCGGAGGCGCTGAAGGAGTAATTCACCTCACTGGCACTGGAACGTGGACTCCGCCCAGTCCGCCAGGGCCACCGCGTCGAATCTCGTGTGCGGTTCGACGGCCAGCCGAATCGTTGTGCGGCCGGTGAGGTTCACATGCACGGGGATCGCGGGTTCGCCGCCCTTGATCAGCGGCGACTGCCACAGGCGCGCTCCGTCGGCGTACACGGAGAAACTCACCTGGCCGAGGCCCAGCGTCAGGTCGTCCACGCCGACCAGTGCGTCGTACTCCGAGCAGCTGCGGTTGAGGTCGATGGTGACCGAGGACCGGCCGTGCACGGTCACGCCGTGGGTGTACCGCTGACCCGCGATCGAGACTCCCCACCGCTGCCACACCCAACTGCTCTCGCCGAGCCGCATCTCGGGCTTGGTGTGGTCACCGGTGACGTCGTACGCCAACTCGTTCCACTGGTAGACGACCGGTGCGGGAGGCGGCGGCGGGGTGGGCGTCGGAGTGGGGGCCGGTGCGGAGGTGGGATTCGGCTTCGCCTGCGTCGGGGTGGGTGTGGGTGTGGGTGACGGCTTGGACGTGGGCTTCGGGGTGGGCCGGGGGGTCGGGGTCGGGGTCTGGCCGGGCTTCGGTGCGGAGGCCACCACCGGGGCCCCTTGCGCGGGCTTCTTCGACGGAGTCGGCGTCGGCGTCGATGTCGGTGTCGGTGTCGGCTGTGGCTGTGGCTGTGGCGCTTCGACCACCGGCGAGGTGGCCGACGGCTTGGCCTCGGGCTTCTTGGCCGGGCTGCCGTTGCCGACGAGGGCCAGTGCCACCGCCGCCGCTGCCACCGCGACGACTCCCGCCGCGATACCGGCCTTGACCGGCGCGCCGAGCCCCTCCGAGGCGGCCGCGCCGCCCCCGGCGCCCGCCCCGCCCGCCCCGCCGCCAGTCGTCCCGGCCGCCCCGCCCGCCGCCCCGCCCGAGACCGCCGCCCCGCCCGAGCCGCCGCTCGCCGCCGCTGCGCCCGCCGCCCCGGCCGCTCCGGCGCCACCGGCGATGAGCGCGACGGCCTTCGCGTACCCGGCGGCACCGAACCAACCGATGACCGCGACCGGCACGACCGCGGGGATCCCGCTGGCGACTTCCTTGATCTGGCCCGCGGCCAGCCGGCACTTGGCGCACTCCTCCAGGTGCTTGCGCAGTCCGCGCTCGGCCCGGGTACGCAGGCCGCCGCGGGCATAGGCGCCGAGCCGGTCGGCGTAGCGCGCGCACTCCTCGTCCATGATGAGCGTGGCGCTGACGTGTGCCTGGAGGTAGGCCTGCTTGAGGCCCTCGCGGGCGCGGCTGGCCAGGACGCGGGTGCCGTTGGCGTCGAGCCCGAAGAGCGTGGCGACCTCGCTCGGGGACTCGTCCTCGACCTCCGTGTGCCACAGCACGGCCTGCCAGCGCTCAGGCAGCGACCGGAACGCCTGCATGGCCATCGACTGTTCGGCCTCGTGCATCGCCC
Source organism: Streptomyces sp. NPDC096311 (assembly GCF_044763085.1). NCBI lineage: Bacteria > Bacillati > Actinomycetota > Actinomycetes > Kitasatosporales > Streptomycetaceae > Streptomyces > Streptomyces sp. NPDC096311. Next base: position 7,770 of record NZ_JBIWFN010000027.1, on the reverse strand, counting down.
GTACGTCGGCACCCAGGTCCAGCGTTTCGTCGTCGGACACCTCGGAGGTGCGGGAGGACTGCGCGGCGAACACCGCGAAGTCCTCGACCAGTTGTTCCCGTTTTGCGGACTTCGTCCAGCTCGCGGCGACGCGGCGGACCGTGGTGAGCAGATACGCGCGTACGGCGTGCTCGGGGCCGTGGCCGCGGCGGACCGCCTGGAGCATGCGGGCGAACACCTCGGCGGTGAGGTCGTCCGCGGTGTGCGCGTCCCGGCAGCAGGTTCGGGCATAGCGACGGACGGCTTCGGCGTGACGGCGGTACAACTCCTCGTACGCCGTGTCGTCGCCGGCCCGCATCCGCCCGATCAGATCGGCGTCGGAGGGCGGCGGCTCGATCGGGGAGGGCAGGACGCCGTCACGCCGGTCGAACCGGTCGCGCTGCGCCGGAACGCTAGCGTCCCGCGGGGCACCCGAAGTACGTGAAGCACCCGAAGTACCCGAAGTGCCTGGAGCATCCGGTGGACCCGAGGGTTCCGGGGTCATGCCCGACGGACCGCCCTGGCTCGGTACCTGCCGCGAGGGCGGCCCGCCGGCCTCCGCGCCACCGTCACCGAGTGACTCGTCCCGCCCGTCAACGCTCATCGCGGAAAGCCCCCGCCTGCACACTCGGACCCGAATACCGGGACAGAGTGCCACACGCTTCAGTGACGGGACCCCACCGCACGGACCAACCACTCGTCCGTGGGGACTTGCCACACGACAGCACTAGTGGTCACCCTTTTGGGGAATAGTCAATAAACGCTCCCCACAAGGCAGTTGCGCCACGGCCGGAATGCCCGGACTCCGAACTGCGTCACCTCGGACTCCGTCACCCCGGCCGCCGTCACATCGGCCGCGAGCGCAGCCCCTCCAGCAGGATGTCCAGCAGCCGGGCCGAGGCCGCGGCCTGCTGGGCGGCATCCGGCAGCGAGGGCGCCGCCGTGGCTATGACCAGCAGTACGTCCGCCACGGTCACGTCCGCCCGCAGCTCGCCCGCCGCGCGCGCCCGATCCACCAGCCGGCCCACCACGTCGAGCAGCGCGGCCGCACCGGCGTCGTCGGCCACCGCGGTCATGGCCTCTTCCTCGGGCGCCGACCGCTGTTCGACGAGCCGGAGCTCGGGGGCGAGCTGGGACCGCTGCTGCGGCACCCGTGCCTCGTCCGCCGAGGGCCCCTCCTCCGCGACGCCGACCCGCAGCACCTGCGGCGGCAGCAGCCGCCCGGCACCCGAGGCCACCGACGTACGCAGGAAGCGCGAGAGCGCCGACCACGGCTCGTCCTCCTGACCGAGCGCCGCGCGCGCCTGGTCGGTCAGCCGGGAGGTCTCCTCCTCGGCTATCCGACGGACCAGGACGTCCTTGCTCGGGAAGCGCCGGTACACCGTGCCGACGCCGACCCGGGCGCGCCGTGCGACGTCCTCCATCGGCGCGCCGTACCCCAGCTCGCCGAAGACCTCGCGCGCCGCGCGCAGTACGTGTTCCAGATTGCGCTGTGCGTCCACCCGTAGCGGCGTCGTCCGCGATCCGTCCACCGGACCGCGGCCATTGCCGCCCGTTGCCGCGCCGACCGTGCCACCGGACGCGATGGCAGACGCGGAAGACCAATGAGCATCCTGAATGTGCATAAGCGTTCCCCCGGTAATGACGTCTCCCCCCGGAGACTCTCCCCGCCATTGGAAGCCGGAGCGAGCGGAACAAGCTTGATTCACGAACCCGTCGTGCGGACTCGTCGAGCGCATCCCCCTACACCCCGTCGACACACGAACATAGTTGAGTGGGGGTCAATTCAGAAGGGGCAGGTTCCGCACGGAGCGCCCCCCGATCGGAGTACGGGTCGGTTACCTCCCGATTACGCCCCCTCCGAACCCTCCGATCACCCCATCTGACCTGCGCACTCTTCCCGCACTCCGGCAAACCGGCCAACCCCCCGGGCCCCCGGCCGTCGGTCACACAAATTGTCGAGCCTGTGGACAAACTCAAGAGCGGGGTGCGTCATGGGATGGTGAAGGAACCTGTGCGCATTCTCATCGTCGGCGGCGGCTACGTCGGGATGTACACCGCCCTGCGCCTCCAACGAAAGTTGAAGCCGGAACTGAATCGGGGCGAGGTCGAGATCACCGTCGTCTCCCCCGACCCCTATATGACTTATCAGCCGTTCCTTCCCGAAGCCGCCGCAGGCCTGATCTCGCCGCGCCACGTGGTGGTCCCGCTGCGCAGGGTCCTCGACCGGTGCCGGATCGTGATCGGCGAGGCCCACAGCATCGACCACGCCAAGCGCACCGCGACGCTCAGCACGCTCGCCACCGCCGAGGAGGGCGCGGGCACGGAACAGATCACGTACGACGAGCTCGTCCTCGCCCCCGGCTCGGTCTCACGCGCCCTCCCGATCCCCGGACTTGCCGATTACGCCATCGGCTTCAAGACCATCGAGGAGGCCATCGGGCTGCGCAACCACGTCATCGAGCAGATGGACATCGCCTCCTCCACCCGCGACCCCGGGATCCGCGACGCCGCCCTGACCTTCGTCTTCGTGGGAGGTGGTTACGCGGGTGTGGAGGCGCTCGGCGAACTCGAGGACATGGCCCGCTACGCCGCCCGCTACTACCACAACGTCAACGCCGACGACATGAAGTGGATCCTCGTCGAGGCCTCGAACCGCATCCTCCCCGAGGTCGGCGAGGAGATGGGCAAGTACACGGTCACCCAGCTGCGCCGCCGCAACATCGACGTACGCCTCGAAACCCGCCTCGACTCCTGCGCGGACCGGATCGCCGTCCTCAGCGACGGCGCCCGTTTCCCCACGCGCACGGTCGTGTGGACCGCCGGTGTGAAACCGCACCCGATCCTGGCCGCCACCGACCTGCCCCTCAACGGGCGCGGCCGCCTCAAGTGCACCGCGGAGCTGACCGTCGACGGCGCCCCGCACGCGTGGGCGGCGGGAGACGCCGCCGCCGTCCCCGACGTCACCGCCGGGGAGCCCGGCAAGGAGACCGCGCCCAACGCCCAGCACGCGGTACGCCAGGCCAAGGTCCTCGGCGACAACATCGCCCACTCCCTGCGCGAGGAGCCCCTGGAGACGTACTCCCACCAGTACGTCGGCTCGGTCGCGTCCCTCGGGCTGCACAAGGGTGTCGCGCACGTCTACGGGCGCAAGCTGAAGGGCTATCCTGCCTGGTTCATGCACCGCGTCTACCACCTGAGCAGGGTCCCGACCTTCAACCGCAAGGCCCGCGTACTCGCCGAATGGACCTTGGCGGGGCTCTTCAAAAGGGAGATCGTGTCCCTCGGATCGCTCGAACATCCTCGAGCGGAGTTCGAACTCGCGGCCGGTGGAAAGCATCCTATCGACCCGAAGCTCGACCCGAAGGGGTCGTCCTGACCGGACCCAGGAACTCCACCGATCAGGCAGGCGTCTGACGGATGTCGGTCCGGTCGGCCAGACTGGTCCCGACCTTGGGCGGGCCGACGGTTCGCTCATTCGCACCCACAGGCTTCTTCCCCAGCGCCGCATTTCCCGGATTCCGATCAGGGAGGCAGCGCTCCAGTGGCTCCGGCCGCGGGCCGGACCCCCGGCCGGATTCCGGAGCCGACCGGAGACGACCATCACGAGGCAAGGATTCGGTGAACTTCACCCGCTGGAGCGCCCGGCTCCCCGGAACGCAGCGCCGCGCCGCGGCGCGGACCGAACACACGGCCTCCCCGGACCGTCGAGGCGAGGGCTCCGTGCCCGCGGCCCGCGCCGAGCAGCTGACCGACGACGCGCCGCCCGTCCCCGCCGTCGACGACCTGCCCGTGCGTGAGGTCCTCGACCGCGTCCCGGCCCTCGTCGCCCTCGTGCACGGCCACGACCACCGCCTGGCCTACGTCAACGACGCCTATGTGGCGGCCTTCGGCGCCCGACCCGTCGGCGAACCCGCACGCGAGGCGCTGCCCGAGCTCGCGGAGATCGGCCTGCTCCCGCTCCTCGACCAGGTGCTGCGCAGCGCCAAGCCGCGCACGGTCAAGTCCCGCAAAGCCCCCGGCGGTCGCTCGTACACCTTCACCTGCACGCCCGTCGACGCCACCCCGGACGGCCAGGACGGCGGTGTACTCGTCTTCGCCACCGACGTCACCGACCACGCCGAGGCCGCCGAGCGACTGCGCGCCAGCGAGCGCCGCCAGCGCGAGACCGCCGTCACCCTCCAGCGCTCCCTGCTCCCCCAGGAGCTGGAAGAACCCGACGACCTGCGCGTCGCCGCCACCTACCAGCCCGGCGGCACCGAGGCCGCGGTCGGCGGCGACTGGTACGACGTGATCACCCTCGGCGGTGGCCGCACCGCGCTCGTCATCGGCGACGTGATGGGCCGCGGAGTGCGGGCCGCGGCCGTCATGGGGCAACTGCGCACCGCCGTACGCGCGTACGCCCGCCTCGACCTGCCCCCGCACGAGGTCCTGCAACTCCTCGACGGACTCGCCACGGAGATCGACGCCAACCAGATCGCCACCTGCGCGTACGCCGTCCACGACCCCAACGAGGGGCGGCTCGTGTACGCCTCCGCGGGCCACCTCCCGATCCTCGTCCGCGACGAGCACGGCATCGTGATCCGCGCCGACGAACCCACCGGACCACCGCTCGGCACCGGCGGCTGGATGCACGCCTCGGGCTCGGTCCCGCTGGGCCCCGGCTCCACGGCCGTCCTCTACACCGACGGCCTGGTCGAGCGCCGCAACGAGGACCTCGACGAGGGGATCGCGTCCCTGGAGCGCGCCCTCGCGGGGGCGACGGGCGCGCCCCAGGTCGTCTGCGACCGCCTCGTCCGCTCCGCGGGCGTCACCGCCGACCACGACGACGACGTGGCCGTCCTCGTCCTCCAGCACCCCGCCCGTACGGGCCCCGACGGCGAGCTCTTCCGCAACGCGGCCCTGGAGCTGCTGGGCGGGGTGGAGGCGGCGCCACGCGCGCGTGCCTTCGCCTCCGGCGTGCTGACGAGTTGGCGTTTCCCGTCCGACCTCCATGATCTCGGCGTCCTCGCCACCAGCGAACTGGTCGCCAACTCCCTCCAGCACGGCACCCCGCCGATGCGCCTTCGGCTGCGCCGTACCGACCGCCGCCTCATCATCGAGGTCACCGACGGCGACGACCATCTGCCGCGTCGGCGTCGCGCCGAGCCCGCCGACGAGGCCGGCCGCGGTATCGCGATCGTCGCGACGATCGCTTCCGGTTGGGGGTCGCGGCGTACGCCCGGGGGAGGGAAGGCGGTCTGGTGCGAGTTCGCCCTGCCCCGCACCGCCGGCTGACCCCGGCCCCGGGTGTGTTCCTCGAGAAACCCCCAGGGCGTTCCCCGAGAAGCAGCAGACGGCTGCCGCCACGGTGAAACGTGGTGACAGCCGTCGTAAGAACGTCGTACGAACCTCCGTCAGGCGCTCGCCGGTACCGGCTCCGCGGGTGCCGCCCCGCCCTGAGCCACCACCCGGCTCTTCGCCAGCCACGGCTGGTTCTGTACGGGGCTGAGCTGCCGCCCGAGCCGCAGCGCCAGGAACGTGATGCCGAGCGAGAAGAGCAGAAACGTCACGACGTAGGGACCGTGCAGCGAGGCCCCCATCGGGCCGCCCACCGCAGGACCCACGGCCAGCGCGAGCTGCTTCACCAGGGCGAAGGCCGAGTTGTACTGGCCGGCCAGTCCCGTCGGCGCGAGATCCGCGACCAGCGGCGCGACCGTCGGCGACAGCATCGCCTCGCCGAGTCCGAACAGCGCGTACGTCGAGACGAACGCCGCCGTCGCCATCGTCTGGCTGCCGTGTCCCAGCCCCGCGTATCCGGCGGCCAGCCACGCCACGGCCCAGATGAGGCCCACCGCCGCGATCACCCGTGACCGCTTCCGGCGCTCGACGAACTTCAGCACCGCGAACTGCGCCACCACGATCATCGCCGTGTTCGCCGCCATCGCCGTACCGAGCGCGGAGGTCGAGATCCCGGCCGCCTCGACGCCGTACGCGGACAGCCCCGACTCGAACTGCCCGTAGCAGGCGAAGAACAGCACGAAGCCCAGCACGGACAGCTGCACCATGGCCCGGTTGCCCAGCAGCTGCTTCCAGCTGCCGCCCTCGGCCTGCGGCGCTTCCCCCTCGATCCGCGGCGCGTGCGGCACCCGTACGGTCGCCATGATCACGACCAGCACCAGGAACATCGCCGCCTCGATCGCGAACAGCAGCGTGAACGAACTCGCGCGGGTCGTGTCGACGATGTGGCCGCCGATCAGGCCACCCACGCCGAGCCCGAGGTTCTGCAGGAAGAACTGTGTCGCGAAGGCGCGCGACCGCGTGTCCGCCGTCGAGCAGTCCACGATCATCGTCGCCAGCGCCGGCTGCATGACCGCTTGTCCCGCACCGAGCGCCGCCGCCGACAGCAGTACGGCCGTGGCGTTGCTCGCGAGCCCCAGGCTCAGCGCCCCGACGGCGGCGGTGACCAGGGCGGTGAGCAGGACCGGCAGCGGGCCGCGCAGGACGATGGCCCGTCCGGCGAACGGCAGCACCACGAGAGCGGCCACGGCGAAGACGGCGAGCACGAGGCCCGCCGTCATGGAGCCGAGTCCCCGTACCTGCGCCACATAGACGTAGAGGAAGGGGACGGTAAAGCCGAGCCCGAACGCTCCGAGTGCGTTGCCCACGTGGATCCGGCGCATCGCTGCGCCCATCGCCCTGGTCACTTTCACCTGCCTTGGTCGTGAAGCTTCGGCGTGCATGGATGCAGGCCTGAAGACTTCGAAGCTAAAGTTAGATGTTGAACTGTACAGCTTCAAGGACTTCAATGCCAAGCGAGCCCGTGCGATACTTCGGACATGGGCGACACCCCCGGCCGCACCGCGCCGACAACCGAGCCGACACTCGACGAACAGATCGCCGCCTACCAGCGCGAGTTCCGGGACCTCGACCCCCAGGTCGAGAAGATCGTGGCGGCGCTCGGCCGCCTCAACCGCCGCATGAACGTCGCCTACGGCCGCCAGACCGCCACCCTCGGCATCAGCAACGCCGAGTGGGAGGTCCTCAAGGCCCTCGTCCTGTCCGGCGAGCCGTACCGGATGGGCCCCAGTGACCTCGCCAAGCGGCTGGGCCTGACCCCGGCCGCGATGACCCACCGGATCGACCGGATGGTCGCGGAGGGTCTGGTCACCCGGGAGCGCGACGAGGCGAACCGTGTCCGCGTGATCGTGGAGCTCACGGACGAGGGGCGCGAGAAGTGGCTGGAGGCCATGCGCCTCGCCACGGTCTTCGAGGAGGACCTCCTCCAGGACCTGTCCGCGGACGAGCGCGGTGTCCTCGGCGAGGTTCTGACGCGTCTCCTGCGACGCGTGGAGCACGCTCAGCCGGACGCGGGCGGCCGGCTCAGCGACCTCGATTAAAAGATCTTGACAGAGATGGTTGACACCACCCTGCTGGATCCGTAAGGTTCTTCGAGTTGCCACGGGGCCGTAACGGTTCTGCGGTAGCACCTCCGCCGCAGAAGCGGCACCCCAACCATCAGCACGATCTCCCAAACGGGTGAATTCGGCGTGCCCGAATTCAATTCGTCTGGGACACGGCGGTCCGATTAGGAACTGCCGAGAGGATCCGCTAAAGTTTGGGACGTCGGAACGGCCCAAGGGCTGGGAAGACAAGCCCCGCTGACTGGGAATCAGGACCGAAAGGATCTGATAGAGTCGGAACCGCCGGAAAGGGAAACGCGAAAGCGGAAACCTGGAAAGCACCGAGGAAATCGGATCGGGAAACGGTCTG